>NCFS01000084.1 GCA_002281295.1 Halothiobacillus sp. 35-54-62
AATGCATCAAGCCGTTATCGCTTTGCGCGGGAGAATTTTTATCGATCAGTTGGGCGTATTGGCTGAGTAATTGTTGGGTTTTTTGCTCGGCAGACCAGCACTTAGCGTAGTGCAGGGCTTGCTCGGTCATGTGTTGATGGTGCGCGGGGGTGTTGATCAGGTGATTAATTGCTTCGGCAAACGCGCGTGGCTCTTCGGCGGGGATAACGCAGCCGCCTTCAGCGTTGAGCACATCGAGCGTGCCCATCACCCCGAGCGCCACCACGGGGGTGCCCAGTGCCAGCGCTTCGACTAAAACGAGCCCTTGCGTTTCGGTGCGCGAAGCAAATACAAAGACATCCGCAGCGCGATAGGCATCTTGCAAGGCGCCATCTCGGCGCATGTAGCCGACGCATTTAACCGATGCGTGAATCCCGAGTTGATCAATTTGCTGTTTGATATGCCGTTCGGCAGGGCCTTCGCCCGCAATGACGAGGATGGCGTGGGGGTTTTTTTCTAAGACAAAGGGCAGCATGGTGAGTAGAAAATCGATATTTTTTTCTAAAGCGACCCGCCCCACAAACAAGAGCATGGGTTGTTCTGCGGTTATGCCGATTTGGGCGCGAAAATCATGCGCAATGGGTGTGCAAAATTGCGTTAAATTTAAGCCGGTAGGAATGATGTGCATAGGGGTGTTGACCCCGTAGGTCAGCAAGGTGTTGCGCATGGGGGTTGAGGGCACGATGAGGGCGTCCACATCGTTGCATTGGCTGCGAGAAAAAAATCGCGCCGCATTCTTTAACCAAGATTTTGGGAGCCAGTGAATGTAGTTGTAGAGGTATTCTTCAAAAAACGTGTGGTAGCTCTCAACGACGGGCACCCCGAGCGCGCGGGCAATTTTTACGCCGGCATAATGCGCAACAAACGGGGTGTGAATATGCACTAAATCTACCGCGCGGCTGCGCAGCATCGGGATTAAACCGCAGGTAACGTTAAAGCGCATCATGCGGTCTTCAGGGTCGAAAACAACCCTGCGCGCAGGGATTCTTAAGATGTCTTCGTCATCAACATGATCACTGGCACGCGCCAGGGCGTGGGATTCGGGGTATTCAGGGCAAATGAGCGTGACCCGGTGCCCGAGCGCGCGAAGCTCGCCTCGAAAGCTGTCGATTGAGGTGGATACCCCGTTAATCCGAGGAAAATACACATCGGAGATCATCAGAATATGCACGCATTCCCCCTGTTGGTAAAAAAGGAACCCAGACTGTCGGTTTTTTATGACATTTTCATGTTGGCATGATGCGCCAAAGCGCGGGCATCAACCGGACGCGGAATTGGTCTGTGATAGCATTGGCGTCAGTGTGTCACAAAAAATAAGGAATTAGCATGATTGCAGGCGTTTTTCCGGGTCAGGGGTCGCAGTCCATCGGCATGATGTCGAACTGGGGCGCGTATGAGCCGCAAGCGATTGAGGTTTTTGATGAAGCGAGCACGGTATTGGGGTTGGATTTATGGTCGCTTGTGGCCTCGGGTGAAGCGGCGCAATTGAATCAAACTGAAATCACCCAGCCTGCCATGCTGGCAGCCGATGTGGCGGCGTGGCGAATTTATTTGGCGCAAGGCGGGCGCCAGCCCATCGCGCTGGCGGGGCATAGCTTGGGTGAGTATGCCGCCTTGGTCGCAGCCAAAAGCCTTGAGTTCTCGGATGCCATTAAATTAGTGGCTGAGCGGGGTCGCTTGATGCAAGCCGCCGTCGCGCCGGGCGTGGGCGCCATGGCAGCGGTATTAGGTTTGGAGGATGACGCGGTGCTGGCGGTGTGCGCGCAGGCAGCGCAAGGCCAAATCTGCGAGGCGGTGAATTTTAATTCGCCCGGCCAAGTGGTGATCGCGGGCGATGCGGCGGCGGTGATTCGGGCCGAAGCCCTGGCTAAATCCGCGGGCGCCAAGCGGTTTTTACCGCTCCCCGTGAGCGTGCCTTCGCACTCAAGTTTAATGATTGAAGCGGCACGCGCCTTAGATGCGTATTTAATGAAGGTGGTGATTCAGCCGCCGCAAATCCCGGTGCTGCACAATGTAGACGCGCAGTGCCATGATGATGCGCTGGCAATTCGCCATGCCTTGGTTGAGCAACTCTATCGCCCTGTGCAATGGGTGGCTTGCGTGCGGGCGTTGCAGAGTCGCGGTTGCAATCGCCAATTTGAATTTGGTCCGGGCAAGGTGCTAACGGGCTTGGCCAAGCGCATTGAGCGCGGCATCGACGGGGTGGGTATTTTTGATGCGGCAAGCTTAGATGCGCTGCTGCCAAAAGTTTGAGCCCATTAGAATCTGAAGAATCTGATTTTTTTATTGAGAGCGTATTTAAGCATGACAACTGATTCCTCTTCTCTGGCCTTAATATCCAAAGAATTCGCCGGCAAAGTGGCGCTGGTGACCGGTGCCTCACGCGGGATTGGCGCGGCGATTGCCGAGCAGCTCGCCCATGCGGGTGCCCTTGTGATTGGCACGGCCACGTCAATTAGCGGGGCACAAGCCATTGACGCACGTTTATCCCCGCTGGGCGGGGCAGGCATGGCGCTCAATGTGACTGATGCCGCGCAAATTGATGTGGTGCTGGCGGAAATTGAAACCCGATTCGGCGCGGTCGCCATTTTGGTTAATAACGCAGGCATTACCCGCGATACCTTGCTGCTGCGCATGAAGGAGGATGACTGGTCGGCCATTATCGACACCAACCTCACCTCGGTATTTCGGCTATCGCAAAAAGTGCTGCGCGGCATGACGAAAGCCCGCTGGGGGCGCATTATTTCGATTGCCTCCGTCGTGGGTTCGATGGGCAATGCGGGGCAAACCAACTACGCGGCGGCCAAAGCCGGTTTGATGGGGTTTTCTAAATCGTTAGCGCGCGAAGTGGGTGGGCGCAATATTACCGTCAATGTGGTGGCGCCGGGCTTTATTGATACCGATATGACCCGCGATTTGCCCGAAGCGCATAAAACCGCCCTGCTGGCGAATGTGCCCTTGGGGCGTTTGGGCGATCCGGCGGAAATTGCCGGTTGCGTGCGTTTTTTGGCGAGCGATGCCGCCGCATATGTCACGGGGCACACCCTGCATGTCAATGGCGGTATGTACATGAGCTAGTGGCGCTAACCCTACAATGCTTAACGAGTTATTCGGTATGGTTGGCTCTGTTTTTAGCGTAGGTAATCGGTGGTCTGGTGATTTTTATTTGGTGCTTGCGCCAGTTTTCACTAGAATGCCCCCCATCTTGGGTAGCCAACCCTTGAACCAATTTATTTTTATGAGGTTGAGCCTTTATGAGCACTATTGACGAGCGCGTGAAGAAGATTGTTGTTGAACAGCTGGGTGTTAAAGAAGAAGAAGTCACCAACGAAGCATCTTTCGTAGACGATTTAGGTGCCGATTCTCTCGATACCGTTGAGCTTGTGATGGCGCTGGAAGAGGAATTCGAGTGCGAAATCCCCGACGAAGAAGCCGAAAAAATCACGACCGTACAATTGGCCATTGATTACATCAACGCCCATAAAGACGCTTAAATCATTCCCAGCTTGCTGGGCATGTTTAATAATTGATTGACTTAAGGCCGCGCTTCGGAAATTCCGGGCGCGGCTTTTTCATAAGAACCGATTTAACGGTGCGCCGTTCACAACTGGGGCAGCGTCCCGTTAATATCGGGCTTAAGCGAAAAAAGCAGATAGGTTTGAATGCATGAGTAAGCAACGGGTAGTGGTAACAGGTTTGGGGGCGATAACGCCGTTGGGTAACACGGTTGAATCAACTTGGGCCGGAATTTTGGCGGGTCGATCGGGTGTGCGTCGCATTGAGCGCTTTGACGTGAGCACCATGGCATCCCAAATTGCGGGCATGGTTAACCAGTTTGACCCGGCTACCTATATCGCGGCTAAAGATGTGAAAAAAATGGAACCCTTTATCCATTACGGCGTGGCCGCATCAATTGAAGCAATTACCGATGCGGATTTGATTAGCGATACGTTAAATTACGATCGCGTGGGCGTGTTAATTGGTTCGGGGATCGGCGGGCTTGAAGGCATTGAGCGCAATACCCTAACCCTGCACGGCCAAGGCGCCCGACGGGTATCCCCATTTTTTGTGCCCGGTGCCATTGTAAACATGGTCTCGGGGCAGTTATCGATTCGGTACGGCTTTCGTGGGCCGAATTTAGCGACCGTGACCGCTTGCGCCGCAGGTACGCACAGTATTGGCCAAGCCGCCCGCCTTATTGCCTACGGCGATGCCGATGTCATGATTGCCGGTGGCACCGAGTGCGCGGTATCGCCTTTGGGCGTGGCGGGTTTTTCGGCTGCCCGCGCGCTCTCCACCCGTAATGATGCCCCCGAGCAGGCCTCGCGCCCTTGGGATCGAGATCGGGATGGGTTTGTGCTGGGTGAAGGGGCGGGCGTTCTGGTGCTGGAATCCCTGGCGCATGCGACCGCTCGGGGCGCGCGGATTTATGGCGAGCTGACCGGGTTTGGCATGAGCGCTGATGCCTATCACATGACACTACCCGCTGCCGATGGCGATGGCGCGCGGCGCTGCATGTTAGCCGCTTTGAATGATGCCAAACTTAACCCCGAGCAGGTGGGTTATGTGAATGCCCACGGCACCTCAACCCCGGCGGGCGATGGGGCAGAGGTTGCCGCTTTGCATGCGGCCTTGGGCGCGCATGCGCGCCAATGCCCGGTGAGCTCGACTAAATCAATGACCGGCCATTTGCTGGGCGCGGCAGGGGGCATTGAAGCGGTATTTTCTTTGCTGGCGCTTCGCGATCAGGTGCTCCCGCCCACGATTAATTTAGATCACCCCTCGGAGGGCTGTGATTTGGATTTTGTCCCCCATACCGCGCGTCAGGTTAAAGATTTATCGGTGGTCATGTCCAATTCATTCGGTTTTGGCGGCACCAATGGCACGCTGATTTTCCAGCGGATTTAGCCTTGATGCGCGGCACGTGGCTTTATGGTTAATTCTGCGACCCAAAAGGCGGTAATTCGCCCCGTCATCGAGCCGGTTGAGGGCATTGATGCGGGCGGTTTTTCTCGGCTTATCACGCGGGCGCCGCAGGTTTTTTCGCATCTGTTCGCGAGTTTGGCGGTGGCCGAGCGCGCCGCAGGGTCAAGCGGTAAAAATACGGCGCGTTGGTCGATTTTAATGGCCGCACCGCAAGCCGAGCTGCGCCTGGATGCGCAGGGCCTGCTGAGTGGCTCATGGCGCGAGCCCCTTGATGGCGCGCCGCAGCGAGCCAATTTTCTTGAGACTTGGGCCCAATGGGTCGCGCAGCACCCCATCGTGGTGGGCGATGATGGCGCCGCGCTGCCTTTTGTTGGTGGTTGGAGCTTTTATTTCTCCTATGAATTTGCCGAGCAAATCGAGCCCAGCGTGTCATTACCTGCGTTTGAACCCGCCCAGCGCGTTGGATTCCCGGTCGCCATCGCGCAATATCATGCCGCTGCGCTCATTTTCGATCACGCAACGGCGAAAACCTATCTTGTGCATGATGGCGCGCACCCCGCTACCGTCGCTGCGGTTAAAACGGCGCTTGCTGCTATCACCCTGCCTGCCATTAAGCCCCTAGTTGAACCCGATAACACGCTAATTATTGAAGGGTTAATTGCCGATGATTCGGCGCGCTATCAGTCGGGCGTGCAGCAAATTTTAGATTATCTGCGGGCGGGCGATGTGTTTCAGGCGAATTTATCCCGAGCTTGGCGATTCTATGCCCCTGAAATCGACGCCGGTGCGCGCATTTTTCGCCGCTTAGCGCAATATAACCCCGCGCCTTTCTCGGCTTGGTATCGTTTAAACGAAGGGCAAATTATAAGCACCTCGCCCGAGCGCCTCGTTGATTATAAAGCTCAGGCTCAGGTGGGGTGGGTCTCTACGCGCCCCATCGCCGGCACCCGAAGGCGCGATGCCAACCCTGAGCGAGACGAGGCTTTGCGGGCGGAATTGCAAGCGCACCCAAAAGAGCGCGCAGAGCATGTGATGATGATTGATTTAGAGCGCAACGATTTAGGCCGTGTGTGCCAGCCGGGTAGCGTGCGGGTCGATGAATTTATGGTGCTTGAATCGTTTGCGCATGTGCATCATTTGGTGTCCAACGTGTGCGGGCAATTGCAGGCCGAGCGCTCGGTATTCGATTTGCTGGCGGCGGTGTTTCCCGGCGGCACCATTACCGGTTGCCCGAAGGTGCGCTGCATGGAAATTTTGGCCGAGCTTGAGCAAACCGGTCGTGGGCCATACACCGGCAGCGTGGGTTATTTGAGCCTAGATGGCCAGATGGATAGTAATATTCTGATTCGAACCGTGTTTTTAGCGGCCGATGGTATCGGTGAATTTCGCACGGGCGCGGGCATTGTGATGGATAGTGATCCCTTGCGTGAAACCATCGAAACCGAGGAAAAAGCGCGGGGTCTCTTATTGGCGCTCACCGAGCCTGCCGAGAGGCTTTTATGAGCTTTTTGGCGCCCGGCCTGCACGATCGGGGGCTTGCTTATGGCGATGGGCTGTTTGAAACGCTGCGCCTTGAGGCCGGGCGGCTTCGGTTTTGGCCAGAGCATTTGGCTCGGCTCACTTGGGGTTGTCGCGCGTTAGTACTGCCTGAGCCCGATGTCGTGGCACTCTATGCCGCAATCCATGCCGCTGTGCTTGAAAGCGGCCGATTAGATGCCGTTGTGAAGCTCATCTACACCGCCGGCGCCGGCGCGCGGGGGTACCTGCGATCTCAAACCCCCA
>NCFS01000152.1 GCA_002281295.1 Halothiobacillus sp. 35-54-62
GATGGCACCCAGCTACCCGCCGATTTGGTGGTGATGGCTGCCGGTATTCGCCCCAATATGGATGTGGCTAAAAATAGCGGCATTTATTGCGAAAGCGGCATTGTGGTTGATGACACGCTGCAAACTTATGATCCGAAAGTGTACGCGGTGGGCGAATGCGTGCAGCACCGCAAGGAATGTTATGGCTTGGTGGCGCCCTTGTTTGAGCAAGCCAAAGTGTGTGCCAACCATTTGGCCGAATATGGCATTGCCAAATATGCAGGCTCGATGACCTCAACCAAGCTTAAAGTGACCGGCGTGGATGTGTTTTCGGCGGGGGAGATTGCGGCAAAACCGCACCACGAAGAAATCGTACTGGCCGATGCGGCGCGCGGCGTCTACAAAAAAGTGCTGCTCAATAACAATGTGGTCGAAGGCGCGGTGATGGTGGGCGATACGCTCGATGGCGCGTGGTATTTTCAGCTCATGCGCGATAAAACCGATGTAACGGCGCTGCGCGAACACCTATTGTTTGGCCAAGCGCATGTGGGCGATTCGGGCCATGGCGCCAAAGCCCGCGTGGCGAGCCTACCCGATTCAGCCGAAATTTGCGGGTGCAACGGCGTATGCAAAGGCGATGTGGTTAAAGCCATTACCGAGCTTAAATTGTTCACGCTCGATGAGGTGCGCGCCCACACCAAAGCCTCGGCCTCGTGCGGTTCTTGCACGGGCTTGGTCGAAGATTTACTCGCCTCAACCTTGGGCGGCGATTACTCCGCCGCACCATCGGTTAAACCCTTGTGTAGCTGCACCGATGCCACCCACGATGACGTGCGTACCGGCATTTATCGGCACGAGCTTAAAACCATTCGCGCCATTTTCAGCCAGTTTGCTTGGAACACAGAAGATGGCTGCGCCAAATGCCGCCCCGCGCTGAATTATTACCTGCTCTGCGCCTGGCCCGATACCTATCAAGATGACCCGCAATCGCGCTATATCAACGAGCGCGTGCATGCCAACATTCAAAAAGATGGCACCTATTCGGTGATTCCTCGCATTTGGGGCGGGGTTACCTCGCCGCATGAATTACGCGCC
>NCFS01000085.1 GCA_002281295.1 Halothiobacillus sp. 35-54-62
AACCGTAGGGTGCGCCATGCGCACCGATGGGCCAAATGGTGCGCATGGCGCACCCTACGACTTAGCGGACAATCACGGATAAAACTGGCCGGATCAATATAAAAGCACAAAAGAGCCTTTCGGCTCTTTTTTATTCACTCAAGCATACCCTTAGCGCGATGCGACTTTTTCGTACTCATCAAGTGCGATATTTAGCCGGTTTTTCTCACGAATTTTAGCCGCCAAGTTTTGGCCTTGCGTAATTTGCGCTTCGGTCATTTTGGGGGATAAATCTTTCATCGCGGTAACCGCCGCCGCATTCCCCTGCTCGGCCAACGGGCGCAACAAACCGTAAGCCGCCACTAAATCGGGCTTGGGCACACCATTGCCCTCTAAATACATTAAACCTAAGTTGTATTGAGCCGGTGCGTAGCCTTGCACGGCGGCCGCGCGATACCATTTAATGGCTTGGCCGTAATCTTGCGTCATGCCGCTGCCAGAAAAATACATGGCGGCCAAATTGCTTTGCGCCCGATCGTAGCCCGTATCGGCTGCCAGCCGGAACCATTTTGCCGCCACGCTATAATCTTGCTTAACCCCTTCACCGTTGTAATACAACGTGCCAATGGCAAGCTGCCCAGGGGCGAAACCTTGGTCTGCCGCTTTTTGATACCAGCTTAAACCTTGCGCCGCATCTTTAGGCACGCCCTGACCCACGCAATACATGTGCCCCAACACATACTGAGCGAACACATCGCCTTTTTCAGCCTTCGGCAGCCAGCGCCCCAAGCCATCGCCCGCGTATAAATCTTCGGTTTTGGCTTGCGGCAAAGCCACCGCTGCCGCCGCCCCAACGGCCGCCGCACCCACCACCGCTTTTTTTACCTCTTTTTTGACGGGATGGGTCGATTTTTCTGGGTGCTTGGGTTTTGCCTTCTCTAGTGGTTCTGCGGCATAAGCCAATGATGAGGCCATCAAGACAGAACCGGCCATAAGCCCAGCAAGCACGGCTACCCGCCACGTAGTTGAATTTTCTTTTTTCATACATCACCCACATTAAACCCGTTAATTATTTACGCCAATGCGCCTAGTTTGACGGGTTTATCTGCAACACTCAACACCGCAAACGTTAACAATAGATAAAACCTGAGCTTTAGCCGTTAAGTTTTTATTTTATAGCTAATTTTAACTAAATAGCGTTACTAATATCGCCGCAAAATGTCGTAAAACATCCCCCAAGCGGCGGGCTATTCCCCTACAATGCGCCCATGAGTTTTATCCCCGAATCGTTTATTGATGATGTCTTGGCGCGCACCGATCTCGTCGAGCTGATTCACACCCATGTGCCGCTCAAAAAAAAAGGCAAGGAATACACCGCTTGCTGCCCGTTCCATCAAGAAAAAACCCCCTCGTTTTATGTCAACCCCGATAAACAGTTTTATCACTGCTTTGGCTGCGGCGCCCATGGCAATGCAATCAGTTTCCTTATTGATTACGCGCACCGGGATTTTCGCGGCGCGATTGAACAGCTCGCCGCCAATGCGGGCATGGCGATTCCCGTAACCGAGACCGATCACGCAGCGCTGGATGCCAAAGCTCAATGGCATGCCGCCATGGCGCAGGCCAATACCCACTACAAAAACCAGCTTCGCGCCTGTGATGAGGCCATAAGCTACCTTAAAGCCCGGGGCGTGCACGGCGAAACGGCCGCCCTCTTTGAGCTGGGTTTCGCCCCCAATGGCAATAGCTTGCTGGCAAGCTGCGCCGATGCCCCCGCTGTGCGCACGGCTTTTGAGTCGCTCGGGCTCATCGTTTTAAAAGACGATGGCGAGCGGTTTGATCGCTTTCGCCGCCGAATCATGTTCCCCATCCGCGATAAACGCGGCCAAGTAATTGGTTTTGGCGGGCGCATCATCGGCGCGGGCGATCCCAAATACTTAAACTCCCCCGAATCTGAGCTGTTCCACAAAGGCCAAAATCTTTATGGCCTGTATGAAGCGCGGCTGGATAATGCCAAGCCGCCGCGCCTCATTATTGTTGAGGGCTACATGGATGTGGTGATGCTCGCGCAACACGGCATTCGCAACGTGGTGGCCACCATGGGCACCGCCACCACCGATGAGCAAATTCAGCGCCTATACCGCACCAGCCCCAGCTTGATTTTTTGCTTTGATGGCGACAACGCCGGCCGCCGCGCCGCCACCAAAGCCTTGCACGCTGCCTTGCCGCATTTATCCGATGGCCGAGATTTACGGTTTTTATTTCTACCCGATGGCGAAGACCCCGACAGCTTTGTGCAAACACACGGCCGCGCCGCCTTTATCGAGCAGGTGGAGCAGGCCAGCCTCTCGTTCGATAGCCTCATCTTGCAATTACTCGATCAACACGAGCCTGGCAACGATACCGCCGCCCGCGCCAAAAAAACCAAACTCGGCCAGCAATGGTTAAGCCCCCTGCCTGCGGGCGCGCTGCGAAAAATCACCGAGCGGCGCATTAACGAGCACACCGGCCTGTGGCGATCGCCCAACAAATTCACGCCCAAAGCCCAGCCACCGCAGCCGCCGCGCACCAAACCCACCCCCCGAGACAAAGAAACCTTAATTCTGGCGCTGCTGCTTAAGCACCCTGATTTATCGGCGCAAATTCTCAACCCCAGGGCTTGGCACAACGAGCAAATTCCCGAACGTTTTTTGCACACCGCCCAACACCCTGCGGCACACCGCGCGCACAAAGCCGCTGCGTATTGGTCCGCCGAAGAACTCAAACTCGCGCAAGAATGCGACTTTCAAGGCATAGGCGACCCCGACAACGCCCTGATTATGCTGGAAGATACCCTCGTGCAACTCAAGCGCACCACCTCGGATGCGGCCAGCAAACACGGCGCGCGAGCTGCCTTAGCGCAGTTCATCGAAGCCCGCAAAGAAAAAAACGCCGCCGAGGGGGATTGAATTTGCGCCCATCGCCTCCAAAATTTAAGCATGCAGAAACTACGGCAAAAAAAAATTCAGCCGTTATAATCCTCGGTTCGAAAATTTACGCTAATCAGGTCAAAGCCGCCCATGTACGAAGATAAGCAGGCCAGCATCAAAACACTCATCGCACACGGCCGCGAGCAGGGTTACTTAACCTACGCTGAAATCAGCGATCATTTGCCCGAATCCCTGGTGGATGCCGATCAGATCGAAGACATCATCGGCATGATTCAGGAAATGGGCATTACCGTCTCCGAGGTCGCCCCCGATAGTGATGACTTAGGCCTAGCCGATGAAGCGCGCGTCTCTAATGATGAAGATGCCACCGAAGAAGCCGTCGCCGTCCTCGCATCCCAAGTGGATGCCGAGTTTGGTCGCACCACCGACCCTGTGCGTATGTATATGCGCGAGATGGGCACAGTCGATTTGCTCAATCGCCAAGGCGAGATTGAAATTGCCAAGCGCATCGAAGAAGGCTTGCTCGATGTCACCCGCGCGCTGGCGTTTTATCCGCCCACCATCGAAATGCTGCTCGAATCCTATGCCCGCGTTGAAGCAGGCGATATGCGCCTACAAGATGTGATTGTCGGCATCATCGAGCCCGATATTGAAATTCCGCTTGAAGCCGAAGAAGCACCGCTGGATGTAGTTGATGGCGATATCGCGGTCGCCGATGACGAAGAAGAAACCGAAGCTGAAGAAGAAGCGGTGGTAGATAACAGCTTAGACCCGGAATTGGTGCGCACGCATCTGCTCGCCATCAAAGAACTGGCCGTGCACCTCAATGACCGAAAGCCTGAGTATTTAACCCTGCTGGCCGATCAGCTGGTTCAACTCAAATTAAACCCCAATTTCAATGAAAAATTGCTGGCGCAAATTCGCCAAGCGATTGCCCGCATTCGCCTGCTTGAAAAGCAAATCATGCAGCAAGCCGTTGAAAAAGGCGGCTTAAAGCGCGAAACCTTTATCGAAGCCTTCCGCAGCCACGAATCGGACATCGGCTGGGTTGAGCTTGCCACTAAAGGCAAACCTACCGCCAAATTTATTCTCGTGCAGCCCGAAATCGAGCGCCTGCAAAAACGCCTCAACACGGTGGCGCGCGATAGCAAACTCACCGTGGCGCAAACCCGCGAAGTGCACCGCCTCATTACCTTGGGCGAGGCCAAAGCCCGCCGCGCCAAAAAAGAGATGATCGAAGCGAACTTGCGCCTCGTGATTTCGATTGCAAAAAAATACACCAACCGTGGCCTGCAATTTTTGGATTTAATCCAAGAAGGCAATATCGGCCTGATGAAAGCGGTGGATAAATTCGAATACCGGCGCGGTTATAAGTTTTCGACCTATGCCACCTGGTGGATTCGCCAAGCCATCACCCGCTCAATTGCCGACCAAGCGCGCACCATCCGCATCCCCGTGCACATGATCGAAACGATCAACAAGCTCAACCGCATCAGCCGGCAAATGCTGCAAGAAATGGGGCGCGAACCCACGCCTGAAGAGCTGGCCGTGCGCATGGATTTACCCGAAGATAAAATCCGCAAAGTGCTCAAAATCGCCAAAGAGCCCATTTCGATGGAAACCCCCATTGGTGAAGATGACGATTCCAACTTAGGCGATTTTATCGAAGATCAAAGCGCCATTTCCCCGATGGACTCGGCCACCAATGCCAGCTTGTCGGAAATTGTGCGCGAGATTTTAGCCTCACTCACCCCGCGTGAAGCCAAGGTATTGATGATGCGTTTTGGTATCGGCATGAACACCGACCACACGCTCGAAGAAGTCGGCAAGCAATTTGATGTCACCCGCGAACGCATTCGGCAAATCGAGGCCAAAGCGCTGCGCAAATTACGCCATCCTTCCCGCTCAGAGCGCCTGCGCAGTTTTATCGAGATGAATATCGACTAAATCCGGTACCATCCCCACCCGGCGGCGTTTGCCGCCCAAAATTCGGGCCCATAGCTCAGTTGGTTAGAGCACGCGACTCATAATCGCTTGGTCGTAGGTTCAAGTCCTACTGGGCCCACCAAATACTTAAAAATACACGGTTTTTTAGCCGTGTATTTTTTTGTCTGCACCAAACCGCCGGGGTGGAACCTCACACCACGCCGACCTATTAATAAAACAATTCACCTATAAAAAACATTGACGTGGAACTTTTTACCACAAATAATGGCTTTGGTTGAGTTAAGTACTCGGATTTTTCAATCCGCCAAAACGTAGCCCAGCGACCAATTCACGCCATGCACACAGTAAAAAGGATTCCGCTTATGAACATGCTTTTGAAATTAACCGCCGCCGCGACCTTCATCACACTAACCGCGCCCAACGCGCACGCCACCAATGGCATGAATCAGGAAAGCTATGGCGCCAAAGCCGGCGGCATGGGCGGTGCCTCGGTGGCCTACGATTCGCGTAACTCCGGCATGATGAACAACCCCGCCACGCTGGCGCTGCGCCCCGATGGCTGGGATTTTGGCATTGGTTTTACGGTGCTACAGCCCGATGTAAGCGCCCAGCTCGGCGCGCCCAACGGCCCCAATTTCGCATCGAGCGGCAGCTCCTATTTAATGCCCTCGCTCTCTTTGATTCGAAAGCAAGGCGCCTTTGCTTATGGCGTTGGCATTTCAGCCCAGGGCGGCATGGGTTCTGAGTATTCCGGTGATTTTGCCGCCGCATTAACCCAAAACCAACTCAATGCGCCGCAACGCTCTGAAATTGGCTTTGTACGGCTGATGCTACCGCTGGCCTATCAAGTCAATGAGGCGCTCACCATTGCCGGGCAAATTGATTACGGCATCGTCACCCTCGATCTTAAAATGCTCGACCCGGCCACCGGTGGCTACGTTAGCGTGTCAGATAACAACCCCTTTAATGGCCAAATGAAAGGCCAAGGCTGGGGCTACACCTTGGGGGTGCATTACACCATCAACCCTGAGTTTTCTGTGGGCGCGGTATACCACAGCCAAACCCGGCTATCGGATTTAACCGGCGCAGGCACAATCAATAACACGATACCGACCGATTTTCGCGTGGTGGATTTTCAATGGCCTGCCAACTATACCGTCGGCGCGGCATGGAACATTCAGCCCAATTGGATGCTCACCGCCGACATTAAGCGCTTGCTTTGGTCTAACACCATGAAAAACTTTAATTTCGGCCCCGAGGGATATGTCTCGCCGATGCCGATGAACTGGCAAGATCAAACCGTGTTCATGATTGGCACGCAATATAAAATCACACCCGATATTGCGCTGCGCGCGGGGTTTAATTACGGCAAAAACCCGATCCCATCCGATACCTTAAATTACCTTTTCCCCGCGATAACAGAAAAGCATTACACCCTAGGCGTGGGTTGGAATTTGCACCACGGGCACTCAATTGCCGCCTCGTTTATGTATGCGCCCAAGGTTGAGCAAACCGGCACAGGGCTTATGAATAGCGGGCTTACCATGTCGCATAGTCAAACGGCTTGGGGCTTTAATTACAACTATCAATTCAAGTAGAGCAGGCAGGGCTGCGCGCACAGGCGCAGCTTTAGATGCCCCCCAAATGCCGCCATTGCCCTTGCGCCAAATCGCCCAACGCGTAATCACCAATTTGAACGCGAATTAGGCGCAAGGTCGGGAGCCCTACAGCGGCGGTCATGCGGCGCACTTGGCGATTTTTGCCTTCGGTAATGGTGAGTTCCACCCAATGGGTGGGGATGGCCTGCCGCGCACGAATCGGCGGGGTGCGCGGCCAAAGCCAATCCGGTTCGGGGATTGCTTGCGCGATCGCGGGGCGCGTTTTGCCATCATTTAACACCACGCCGCGCTGGAGTTGCCTTAGCGCCTGCGCGGTGATGTCGCCTTCCACTTGAGCTAAATAGGTTTTGGGTTGCTTGAACTCGGGGTGGGCAAGCTTAGCTTGCAGGCGGCCATCATCGGTTAGGAGCAGCAAGCCTTCAGAGTCTCGATCAAGGCGGCCTGCTGCATACACGTTCGGCAAGTCGATAAAATTAGCCAGTGTTTGGGCGGTAGAACCCGGCTCTGCGGTAAACTGTGAGAGCACATTAAAGGGTTTGTTAAAGGCAATGAGCTGGGTCATGCGCGGGCCCCGCCCGCCCGATCAATAAACGGCAAACCCCGAGCCGCCACCGGGGAACGGGGCGCCCACCAATCAACCATTAGGGTGGCACCGCCCAAGGCTCAGGCCGCAGAATCTTGGCGGCTTGGCGCGCACGGCAGCCGTTGCCAGCGGGCAATGCGGTATTCATCCACACCCGCAGCCCGCAGGAGTTCCGGCAACTGCGGGCGGATGCCCAGCCACGGTTCGGGCAGGGTGTGCAGCGGTAAATCACACACAATACCGGTGAGTTGGCGCGATAAGCGCACCGCAGGTTCGTGCTCAATAAGCAGTTTTTGCACCCGAGGCGCGCCCCGAAATTTCATGCCGTACACGGCCGCCAAGTTGGCGTAAATGCCATCGAGCGTGCCATGTTTTTTCAGCAAATTGCCCGCAATACGCGGACCTATGCCGGGCACGCCGGGAATGTTATCGGCCGTATCGCCCGCCAGCGCGAGCCAATCGGCAATTTGCTGGGGCTTAACGCCAAAATGGCGCTCCACATCGCCATAAGCCAGCACCATTTGGCGCATGGGGTTAAACCAGCGGTCATCGGGGCCTAATAATTGCGCTAAATCTTTATCGCCGGTGATGATGGTAATGGCGCGCGTGCGCCCCCGCAGCTGTGCTACGAGGGTGCCGATCACATCATCGGCTTCATAGCCGGGATGGTCGATAGCATAGAGCCCTGCCGCCTCGGCCAATGCGCGGCAGCGCGGCAATTGCGCGGTCAGCTCAAGCGGCGCGGGGGGGCGATGGCCTTTGTAATCGGGATAAATGGATTGCCGAAAGGTACGGCTACAAGGCGCATCAAAGGTGCAGACAATCATAGGCCCCGTGCGGGGATGCGGCTGCACAGCCGGGCGCATGTTGGTATCGAATACCGATTCAAGCAGGGTGAGCAGCGCATCGGCGAAGCCTTGCACGGCGCCCACGGGCTGACCGGTTCCATCCACCAAGGTTTTATCGGCGCCATGCCAAGCCCGCCAAATGTGGGCATGGGAATCAACCAGCCAAGCGCGGCTGCTGATGGGCGGGGATGGCTCGGATGGGGTTGATGGAATCGGCGCGCTCATTTCGGCTGGGGATAGGGCTGATAGGCGGTGCGTGCCACGCCATCTTGCGCGGCGGCTTTGGCCACGGCCGCAGGCAAACGCTCGATCAATCGGGCATCAAAGGGCTTGGGCAAAATATATTGGCGGCCAAATTCCAGCGCCGCCCCACCATAGGCCGCCCGCACCGCATCGGGCACCGGCTCGCGCGCTAACGCCGCCAGCGCGTTAACGCAAGCAATTTTCATGTTCGGCGTAATGCGTGAAGCGCGACAATCGAGCGTACCCCGAAAAATAAACGGAAAAGCCAATACGTTGTTGACTTGATTAGGGTAATCGCTGCGACCCGTCGCCATAATTAAATCATCGCGCACGCTATGGGCGAGCGGGGGGCTAATTTCCGGATCGGGATTAGCAAGCGCAAACACCACGGGGCGCGGTGCCATGCTGGCCAACATCTCGGCGCTAAGCAAATTAGGCGCGGAAAGCCCAATAAATACATCGGCTCCGCGCAGGGCATCCTCAAGGGTTCGATCGGTCGTGTTCGCCGCCACGGCGACATGGTGGGCGGGTAAATCGGCTAAGCCTGTGTGCAGCACGCCCACTTTATCAACCACGCGCAACTGCGCGCGATTAAGCCCCATATCCAGCAGCAACCGCAACGTAGCCGTGCCCGCTGCGCCCGCGCCAACCAGCACTAAGCGAATCGCATCCAGCGTTTTGCCTTGAATATGCAAGGCGTTAACTAAGCCCGCTGCGATAATAATTGCGGTGCCATGCTGGTCATCGTGGAATACGGGGATATCCATCGCCTCGATGAGTGTTTGCTCAATCTCAAAGCAGCGCGGCGCTGAAATATCTTCTAAATTGATGCCACCAAAGCTCGCACCGAGGCGGCGCACCGTGTCGATAAATTCAGCGGGATTTTGGGTTTCCACCTCTAAATCGACCGCATCAATATTGGCAAATTGCTTGAACAGCAAGGCCTTGCCTTCCATAACAGGCTTGCTGGCCAGCGCACCTAAATTCCCTAAACCCAAAATAGCCGAGCCATCGGAGATGACCGCCACCAAATTGCCTTTATTGGTGTAGCGGTAGGCATCATCGGGGTTGGCGGCAATGGCGCGCACGGGTTCTGCCACGCCCGGCGAATAGGCCAGCGCCAAATCTTGCGCGGTGGCGGTGGGCTTGGTGATGGCCGTGGCGGTTTTGCCGGGCAACGGGTGCGCGTGGTAGGCAAGGGCTGCAAGGCGCAGCGTGGTTTGAGCGTCAGTCATGGGCGGATTCTTAAAATAAAGCGAAAAAAACTTAATGTGCCGGCGTGATGCGCCCGGGCTGATTGAGCAGATGAATAAACGCATCGGGCATTAAGGGGCGGCTGTAATAATACCCTTGTGCGATGGGGCAGTTAAACGATTTAAGCAATTCAATATCGCCGAACGTTTCAACGCCCTCGGCGACGGTAACCAACCCTAACTCTTGCGCCATGCGCACAATACCCCCCAAGAGGGCGGCCTGACGCGGCATATTGGCGGCGTTATCGACAAAAGAGCGATCAATTTTAAGCGTGGTGATGGGTAGTTTTTGCAGGAAGGAAAACGAGGAATAGCCCGTGCCAAAATCATCTAAGGCCACAGAAATGCCCATGCCGTGCAGGCGGTGGAGCTTTTCAATCACCCAATCGAATCCGCTCATGAGGGCGGATTCGGTAATTTCAAGCTCAAGATATACAGGGTCTATTTGATACTGTTCGAGCAAATCTCGAATTTCATCAACCAAACTCCCGCCCTTGGCGCGCATCAGCTCAAATTGGTAGCCGGATACATTCACCGCCACCATAACCGCGCGCCCGCATTCGCGCTGCATGCGTTGGATAAATTGCAGGGCTTGCGCCAGTACAATTAGCCCGAGCGCCTCGATTTGGCCTTTTTCTTCGGCGATCGGGATAAATTCCACCGGCGATATCCAGCCCAGCGTGGGGTGATCCCACCGCAATAACGCCTCGCAGCCCACCACGCGCTCAAAAACCAAATCGACTTTGGGCTGAAACTGTAAAAAAAACTGCTCGGGGTTTTGCTGCATGGCCAAGTTAAGTTCGCGCTCGACTAAATTCCGCCGCAGCGCGGTATCTGCCATCACTTGATTAAATTCAACGAGCCTATTGCTCCGCTTGTGCAGGCTGGCGAGTGCAAACCCTGCGCGCCGAATGGCGGCATCAATCGCGGCCTCATGAGTTTCGCCTGCGCCAAGCACAACGGGGGAATAACCCCCTCGGCCATGCAAAGACACATCAAAATCAAACCGCGCCATCGAGGTAAACACCGACGCCACCAAGCGCTCAAATACCGGGCGCACCGCATCGCCCATAAACGGCAAAATACACAAAAACGTTTGCCCGCCCCACACCCCACACAGCCCCAGATGGTCATCGATGACCATTTTTAGCTGGGTAGACACCCGCCGCAAAAACACATCCACCGATTCCACCCCTTCAAGGAGCAACAGCTGATCGGTATCGGTTACCTCGATCAATGCGCAAGTCATGCCGCCTGGATGCGTTTTTGCAAGCTCAGCCATCCGCATCGTGACCGCCCGCCGATTAAGCAAGCCTGTCACCGAATCATGCGCCGCGAGATAAGCCAAATCGTGATCTTTGGCTATTAATGCCTCGGTTTGGGCGCTAATGGTTTGGCCGAACTCGGTGAGCTGATTGCGGGTTTTGGTATGCAGTAATCGGGTATTTAAGGCGGTTTTAATGCGCTTTAAAGTTTCATCAAAATCAAAAGGTTTGGCGATAAAATCTATCGCGCCCGCATCCAGCGCGGCCTCGCGCGTTTCTCGATCGGTTTGCGCGGTCAGCACGATGCACGGCAAATAATCATCACAGGCTAAGTTGGCGCGCAGGGCGGCCATTACCGCGTGGCCGTCCATATCCGGCATCCGAATATCCAGCAAAAGCAAATCAAAGGGTTGCGTTTGCCAGCGTGTAACAGCTTGCCGTGTGCTTTGCTCGGTATACACACGGGTGTAGCCCGCCATATCCAACAGCTCCGCCAAAACCGTTAAATTGGCGGCGTTGTCGTCCACAATTAAAATGCGCGCGGCGCTGATGGCGTTCACCATGATTATTTCCTGCCACTGAGCACGCGCGCGGCCGTGGTATCAAACAGCGCCATTAATTCGGCTAAGTTTAAGGGTTTGGTTAAATACCCCGCGAATAAACCCGAGGCATTCGCCGCCCCCATTGAGGGCACCGTGGCATCGGCCGATAGCGCCAAAATGGGGATGTCGCGGGTGTCGGTCCATTTTTTTAAGCGCGCAGCCGCTTGCTGGCCTGAAATGCCGGGCAAGTTTATATCCATCAAAATTAAATCGGGGTGCGGCGTGCTGAGCGCCAGCTCCAAGCCTTGCTCGCCGGTGTGCGCCAGTATCAACTGCACATCATCGCGCTCATCGGCAATATCTTGCATGAGCGCGCGGTTATCGGCGTTGTCTTCCACATAAAGCACCCGAATTTTGGGGCTATTTTGATGCGGGTTTGGGGGCGGCTGCGCGCCCTCGGCGGCAACGGGGGCATCCAGCGCGGCGGTGGCAGGGCCGTTTGTTAATGGCAGCCACAGGGTAAATGTGGTGCCCACCCCAGCCTCGCTTGCAAACTCGAGGGTGCCGCCCATAAGCTCCACCAACTGTTTGGTTATCATTAAACCAATACCGGTGCCTTCAATAGCGCTGCTTTCTTGGCCTAACCGCTCAAAGGCGCGAAACAACCGATGCTGTTTATCTACCGCAATGCCAATGCCCGTATCTTCAATAGCTAAACCAATTAACGTACCGCCTTCGGCCATTGGGCGCGCAGGCATACAGCGGATAGATACCTTGCCCGCTGGGCGATTG
This sequence comes from Halothiobacillus sp. 35-54-62, assembly GCA_002281295.1. Lineage (GTDB taxonomy): Bacteria > Pseudomonadota > Gammaproteobacteria > Halothiobacillales > Halothiobacillaceae > Halothiobacillus. Next base: position 12,002 of record NCFS01000085.1, read on the forward strand.
TATTTAATGGCATTGGTTAAAAGATTCAGCAAAACTTGTTTGGCGCGGGTTAAATCCACGCGCACCACGCCACACGGCATACCGTGCAGGCAGTTGATAAGCTCGATGCCCGCCGCGCTCGCCACCTCATCGACCATCAACAAGGCCTCATCGATTAACCCCGAAAGCGCAATCGGTTCAAGCGATAGGGTGATTTCACCGGCTTCAATTTTGGCCAAATTCAGCACATCGTTGACCAAAACAAGCAAATGTTGCCCCGCTTTAAGAATGTGAGCCACAAAGCCTTGCTGCTTTTCGGTGAGCATATCCTTGCGGCTGGCTTGCATCAGCTGGGCAAAGCCTAAAATGGCGTTCAGTGGGGTGCGCAGCTCGTGCGACATACTCGATAAAAAAGCCGATTTACTTTGATTCGCCCGCTCCGCCTGCTCTTTGCTTTCGATCAGTGCGTGCTCAAAGCGCGCGCGTTCTTGCCGCTCGCGCAGGCTGGTAATCATAATGGCGCAGGTGCTGGTAAATGGGGCTAAAAACTCGGCCAGCGCTAAATCCACGCCCTCGCTGCGATTGGCGATGGCCACCACGCCCACCAGTTCATCGCCCTTAAACAGCGGAATGCCCAAATAATTATCCAGCATCGGATGCCCCGGCGGAAAACCACCCCGCCGCGCATCGCCGGCCAAATGTGGCACCACCACCGGCTCTTGCGATTTCATCACCAAACCAATCAGATTATTGGGGTTGCAGAACATCATATCGCCGGCCATCACGCGCTCGAACAAGGCATCCGACTCGGCACTCCAAGATAAATTGGTAATGGCATGAATTTTAAGGCAAGGGTCTGGCTTAACGCCAAACAAAACCTCGCCAATAAATCCAAACTTGGCGCCTGTAACCATTAAAAGCGGCTCAAGCATCATCGACCAGCTGCGCTCGGTGGACTGGGTATCTAAAAACGATTGCACCGCTAAATTCAATCCATCCAGCAGCTGGCGCTGGCGCGCCAAATTGGCTTTGGCTTGGGTGGCAAGGGTCACATTTTGTGTAACCCCCACGATCTGCACGGGCTGGCCTTGTGCATCACAAATCACATTGCCTTTGGCCCGAAGGCAGCGCGCGCGATCTCGGCCGTTAAATACTCAAACGCAAACGGGCGGGCTTGAGCAAAGGCCGCCGCAAACTCTGCATCAATGGCGGCGTGAAACTCTGGGGCGATCAGCGTGCGCAATTGGGTATGCGTGATGTTTTTGGTGTAATCAGGCAACCCCAATATTCGGGCAAAGCCTGGGCTAATTTCGATGATGCCGCGCGCGTAATCCAGCACCCAAAACCCTATTTCAGCAAATTGCTCACCCAGCACACGGGTTTGATCGGCGCGCGCCAAGGCATCGGCCATTTGGCTTAATTGCGTCACATCTTGCGCCATGGTGACCACGCCGATAATGTGCCCTGTGGCATCTCGCAATGGGGATTTGGTGGTTTCAAACGCCCGCGCTTGGCCTTGCAAGACGATGGGCGTGCGAAACGCTCATTGGCGGCTTGGTTAATGGATGCCACCGCTGCGGGCAAAAACGTATTCGATTGCTTACCCAGCAAATCTGCAGGCACCAACCCTAAACCCGTGGCATAGGCCTGATTGGTCAACAGTAAAACACCTGCCCGATCCACGGCGGCAATCGGGTTAAGTGAGCTATCGATAATTGAGCGCAGCAAGGCGCGCTCTTGCGCCAGCGCCTCTTCGGCTTGCTTTTGGGTGGTTAAATCTAAAATAAAACCGACAAATTTGCTGACCCCGTCAACAATAATCTCGCTCACCGCCAAGTTAAACGGAAAAGTGGTGCCGGTTTTATGCAGCCCCAGCACGCTGCGGCCCACGCCAATCACTTTGGGGTCACGCGTGGCTAAATACTGCATTAAATAGCCCTCATGCGCCGAGCGCCACGGCCCGGGCATCAGTATCGCCACGTTTTGCCCCAACAGTTCCGGCTGGGTGTAGCCAAACAAGCGCTCGGCGCAGGGATTGGCCACTTCGATAATCCCGCCCGCATCAATGCGCACAATCCCGATGGCCGCCGTTTGCAAAATGGCTTGTAACTCTTGCCCCATGGCGACGAG
>NCFS01000086.1:0-5215 GCA_002281295.1 Halothiobacillus sp. 35-54-62
CCGGCGCAGGGCAACGCCGAGCGCGTAGCCGCCGACCAAGCCTATGACCATGCCGGCGGTAATCAGCTTCAAAAAAGGCCAAATCATGGCAACCCAGCCCGCCGACGCATGATCGGGGTGGGCTTGGGTCAGAATAAACTCAAACACCAAGACCGCCATAACGGCGCCAATGGGGTCAATCACAATGCCTTCCCAGCGCAAAATGGTTGAAACCTTCGTGCTCGGCCGCACAATGCGCAAAAGCGGCACAATCACCGTGGGGCCGGTGACCACAACCAAGGCGCCGAACAATGCCGCCATCATGGGATTAAGCCCCACAAAATAATGAGCCGCCAAACTTGCCACCGCCCAAGAAATAAGCGCGCCTAAGCTCACTAAGCGCCACACCACGCTACCCACGCCCTTAAGCTCTGAAAATTTTAAGGTGAGCGCACCTTCAAACAAAATGACCGATACCGCCAGCGAAACCAGCGGAAATAATAAATCGCCCAACAGCGCGTTGGGTTGTAATAAGCCGGTCAGCGGCCCTAACAATAAAAACAAAATAGCGGGCACTTTAATTCGCCACGCCAACCATTGTGCAAAAATACCGGCCACAACAATGCCGGTTAACGTAATCAAAATCGTTTGATGCATCGGGTGCGCTCGATAAAAAACAGGGAAAAGAGGGGCTGAAAATCTACGATTTGGCGCGAACCAGCCCTTGCTGGGCGGAGAAATCCAACATGCGCGCAAGGGAGCGCACGGCGTTCACGCGGGTTGCCTCGGGCACGAGAATCTCATGGCCGGCGGGGGATTTTAGCGCCGCCAGCACGGCGCTTAGGCCATTCATGGCCATCCACGGGCAGTGCGCGCAAGAAACGCAGTGGCTGCCCTCGCCGGTGGGCGCTTCAATTAACGTTTTATGCGGCACGGCCTGCTGCATTTTGTAGAAAATGCCGTTATCGGTCGCCACAATCAGCTCGGTATGGGGCAGATTCTGCGCGGCGCGAATGAGCTGGCTGGTGGAGCCCACCACATCGGCCAAATCCACCACGGCCTTGGGCGATTCGGGGTGAACCAACACGGCCGCGTTGGGGTGTTGGCGTTTTAAATCCTGCAGGGCCTGCGCGGCAAATTCATTGTGCACCAAGCAATCCGCCTGCCAGAGCAGCATATCCGCGCCGGTTTGCTCTTGAATATAGCGCCCGAGGTGGCGATCGGGCGCCCAGAGAATTTTTTCGCCCTGCGCTTTTAGGTGCGCCACAATCGCGAGCGCATTGGAACTGGTTACCACCCAATCGGCACGCGCTTTAACCGCCGCCGAGGTGTTGGCGTACACCACCACGGTGCGCTCGGGATGGGCATCGCAAAAAGCGGTGAATTCATCAGCGGGGCAACCTAAATCCAGCGAGCATTCCGCTTGCAGAGTGGGCATGAGCACGCGTTTTTCCGGGCTTAGAATTTTCGCGGTTTCACCCATAAACCGCACGCCACACACGATCAAGGTTTTGGCCGGATGGGCGGCGCCAAACGCGGCCATATCGAGCGAATCGGATACCCGCCCGCCGGTTTCTTCAGCCAATTTTTGCAAGGCGGCATCCACATAAAAATGCGCGATCATGACCGCCTCTTGGCGGATTAATTCTGCTTTGATTTGGGCGATGAGTTCGGCTTCTTGCGCGGGCGACACCTTAGGCGCGGGCGCACTGTGGCGAGCCAGCGCATTGATACGCGCTTGCAGCAGGGCGGGAATTTGGGTGGCGGCATCGAGTTGGGTGGACATGGTCGTCTCCTAAGTTTGAGGCCTGTGGGTTCATCGCCACGCAAAAAACACGGCATGAACCCGGCGTGATTACTCCGCTTTTTCGACCACGGGCTTGCGCACGCGAATGGATAGCTCGCGCAGCTGCGCTTCATCGACCTCACCTGGGGCATTGGTGAGCAGGCAGGCCGCCGATTGGGTTTTAGGGAAGGCGATAACTTCACGAATCGAGGTGGCGCCACTCATGAGCATCACCACGCGATCAACCCCGAACGCCAGCCCTGCCATGGGCGGCGCGCCAAATTTAAGCGCATCGAGCAGGAAGCCAAATTTTTCTTGCGCCGTTTCGGGCGAAATACCCAGTAATTCAAACACGCGTTTTTGCAAGGTTTGATCGTGAATACGCACCGAGCCGCCGCCCAATTCAAACCCATTTAACACAAAATCATAGGCGCGTGAGCGCACGATTTCGGGGTTGGTGGCAAGCAAGGCCAAATCGTCTTCATTCGGTGCGGTGAATGGGTGATGAATGGCATAAAAACGGCCGTCTTTTTCATCGAACTCGAACATAGGGAAATCGGTGACCCACAACGCGCGAAAGCCCATCTCAACCAAGCCTAAATCTTGGCCGATTTTAACGCGCAACGCGCCGAGCGACTCATTTACAATTTTGGCTTTATCCGCGCCGAAGAACACCACATCACCGGTTTGTGCGCCCGTGCGGCTTAGGATGCCGGCAATGGCCTCATCGGTTAAAAATTTAAGAATGGGTGATTGCAAGCCTTCGCGGCCGGCCGCCAAATCGTTGACCTTGATATACGCCAAGCCTTTGGCGCCGTAAATCGAGACAAACTTGGTGTACTCATCAATCGCGCTGCGCGGCAAGGCATTGCCATTGGGCACGCGCAGGGCGGCAATGCGACCGCGCGGATCGTTCGCCGGGCCTGAAAACACTTTGAAATCGACATCAACCAATAAATCGGCCACATCAACCAATTCAAGCGGGATGCGCAAATCGGGTTTGTCGGATCCAAAACGGCGCATGGCCTCGGCCCAAGTTAAGCGCGGCAAGGGGTTGGGCAGGGCTAACTCGATGGCGTGCGCGAAGATGTGGCGCATCATGTCTTCAACCAGCGTCATCACCTCTTCTTCATTCATAAAGCTCGTTTCTAAATCGAGCTGGGTGAATTCGGGTTGGCGATCGGCGCGTAAATCTTCATCGCGAAAGCATTTTACAATTTGATAATAGCGCTCAATGCCCGCCACCATCAGCAGTTGCTTGAAAATTTGCGGCGATTGCGGCAGGGCAAAAAATTCCCCAGGATGCGTGCGCGAAGGCACCAGATAATCGCGCGCGCCCTCGGGGGTGGCGCGGGTTAATACCGGCGTTTCCACATCCATAAAGCCTGCATTATCAAGGTATTGACGCATGGCTCGGGTCACTTGATGGCGCAGCTTTAACCGCGCGAGCATCTCGGGGCGGCGCAAATCTAAATAACGATAACGCAGACGATGCTCCTCACTCACCCGCTCATCATCGATTTGAAACGGCAACGGCTCCGAGCGATTAATCACCGAAAGCCCTAAGCCCAGCACTTCGATTTGGCCGCTCACGATATTGGGGTTTTCGGTGCCGGCCGGGCGGCGGCGCACTTTGCCGCGCACTTGAATCACAAATTCACTGCGCAGGCTTTCAGCCGTGGCGAACACGGTCAGATCATCGGGATCGAACACGATTTGCACCATGCCGTCACGATCGCGCAAATCCACAAAAATCACCCCACCGTGATCACGGCGGCGATTGACCCAGCCCACTAAGGTAATTTCTTGATCTAAAAGCGCCAAATCAACTTGGCCGGCCGTGTGGCTACGCATACTCATGAAGGGATATTCCGTGCAAAATTCAAATAGGGCGGCAGTTTAGCCCGATACGCTCGGGTTTTCGAGCGGGGATTGTGCCGGCTTCACACTCGATACATAGTTTTTTGGGGTAACCACACCCAGCGATATCACCATGCGAAAGCCTTCTTCCACACTCATATCGAGCGGGATAATTTCGTGCTCGGGCACCATGATGACAAAGCCCGAGGTGGGATTGGGCGCGGTGGGCACAAAAACCGTGATGACCTTTTGCGCGGTTTTTTCTTGCACCTCGCCCACCGGATCACCGGCTAAAAAAGCAATCGACCAGCAGTCTTTGCGCGGATACTCCACCAACACGACCTGCCTAAATGAGCGCGAATCTTGCGAAACAAAGGTTTCAATCACCTGTTTTACGGCCGAGTACACGCTGCGCACCAGCGGTATGCGATTTAAAACCGATTCGCCCAAGGTAATCAGCTTGCGCCCCAAGAAATTGGCCACCAAAGCGCCGGTTAATAACACCAAAAATACCGCCAGCACCGCCCCTAAACCGGGAATATTAAAGCCGAACAACGCCTCGGGGCGGTAGGCGGGCGGCAAGAACAAAATGGTTTGATCCATGAAGCCTACAATCGCATTAATCACCCAAAAGGTAATGGCCAGCGGCGCCCACACGAGCACCCCGGCCACCAGCCATTTGCGAAATGTCGATACTTTACTGTGCCCATCACTCATCGGTTCACACTCAATTTAAATCCCAACCCGAACAAAAGAACCCATCACCGCCAGCAAACTCAAACTCGCCACCGCCGTGAGTGGGGTACGCAAGCCCAAGTAAGTTTGGGCAGAATCCACCGCAAGCAGCGCGGCCCGATCAACCTTCCAGCTTAATAACAGCAATAAAATCAGCAAGGTTAACGACACAATCGGCCAAGGAATCAAAACGATCACCCAAGCCAAAAGCGCCGGTGTTACACCCCAAAGCAAGCCCTTGTGTTGCGTGGCGCCGGTTGAGGCCATGGCCAACCCCCAGTGTACCCCGCCCAAAAACGAGAGAATCACAGCGGCATAAATTTCAATGGCCTGCACCCACAGCGCATGCGTGGATGGCGCCAAGCCCCAACTGGCTGCGGCCAGCCCTATAAACGGAATTAACCCGGCAAACCCCAATAAAACCAGCAAAGATCGGCGCATCGTTGACCTATTCACTCAAATAAGGTTGAAACAGGCCGATGAGTTTGCCACAAATACCCCCTGCCCACCGGCCTGATTTCGCGGGCATAAAAAAACCGCTGCCGCCCCAAGGCGCGGGCATGCGGCGGTTGTGGGCAACGCTTGGGGGGAAAGCTTGGGGGAAAGCTAAATTTTAAATTGCTGAACCAAGCGCGATAACGCATGCGCTTGGGCGGCGACATCGGTGCCGGCGCGTGAGATTTCGCCCCCGCGCGCCTCCGTGGCGCCTGCGGTTACGTTGATCGAGTCAATGTTTTGCTTCATGCCGCTTGCAACGGCGGTTTGCTCCTCGGCGGCGGCGGCAATTCGCACACTCATATCACTTAATTGGCCAAAGCCTTGGGCGATATTTTCGAGCATCTGATTGGCCTCGGT
>NCFS01000086.1:5313-11754 GCA_002281295.1 Halothiobacillus sp. 35-54-62
GTTTGATCGGCAATCCCCCGAATCACATCCAGCACTTTGCCGATTACTTGGCTTTGGGCAGAAAGCTCTTGGATTTTGCCTTCAGCCAAGGATAAAACCTCATCCAACTGCACGGCGCTGTGCGTACTCACCTGCACTTTCGTGAGCCCTTCATGCAGTTGCTCGTTGGCCGATTGCACGGCGGCGCTGGCGGTTTCGGCACTGCGCGCCACATCGGTTGCGGCCTCCAGCGTTTGGCTCATGCCGGTTACCAAGGCTTCGGTATCGCGCGCTTGGCGAACGGCACCTTTTTGAGCTTCGGCAGAGGTTTGTGTTAACCGACTGGCCGAGTCATTTAAAGACTGCGTGGTTGAAACCACTTGCGTGACAAGCTTATGCGCCGTTTGTGCAAAGGTGTTGAATGCTTGGCTCACCTCGGCAATTTCATCTTGGCCGTTAATGGGTAAACGGCGGGTTAAATCGCCATCGCCTTCGGCAATATCGCGCATGCGCTCAGCCACGCGCCGAAGCGGCGATGAAATACTCACCATAGAAAGCAGCGCCAAAATACCCACCACCACAATGCCCAATACCACTAGCCCCACTTGGCCTAAGGTAATGCGGCTAATGGTGGCATCCAGCACCTGCGATTGCCCATCAATTTGTTGGCGCTGACGGTCAACAATCGCCTGCACGGTGGCTTCAACCTGGTTAAATGCGGGGTTAAGCTCGGTGCGGACTAAATACGCATCCATCCGCCACTCTGGCGATTTTTGCAAAGCAAAGGCTTTATCGGCCTGCGCGATAAACTCGGGTAATTTTTTGAGCAATTGATCAATCGCATCTTGCTGCTCGAAGGTTAAAATATTGCCGTAGTTTTGATTGATTTCTTGCGTGCGTTTCAGCGTTTCTGCCGAATACAGTGTGAAATTATTTTCAAGCGCGGGGCTACGGAATGCCATAAACCCCCGCAAGCCGGCCACCACATCACCCCATTCACCGCGCAGGCGAGCTAAATCTAAAACCAAGGCTCGGCGGGGGATGGTACCCGCATCGGCCTCGGCTTCGGCTGAAATTAAGGTGCTCATCAGGCCTGAAATTTGAATCGCCAAAGGGTTCACATTCTGGTTGGCGTATTCCATGCCGGGCAGGTTTTTCTGATCATCGGCTGAAATTGCCATCACCCGGTCGGCCTTAGCCACAAACTGCTTGAGTTCGGCATCGAGATCATCCATCGGGCGATTGCTGTGCTGCTTTAACACGGCTTGCGCTTGGCCAATGCCCGCAATCGCCGCCTCGAAGTGTGCCCGATCAGAGGGGCTTTTGCTCTGCAAAAACAAACCCACCGAGGCCATCGACCGCTCCAGCTGAATGCGAATGGCATCGGCGGCAAAAGCCGCAGGCTGGCGCTGCTCGATCACATCGCTTGCCACCCCTTTAATGCGCCCCATATTCAAATAGGTGAGCACGGCCATCGAAAACATAACAAGCAAAATTAAGCCATAACCAAACACGTTTTTTTGCGCTATCGAAAAGCGGGCAATCCAGTGAGTCATATCAGCCGTTCCTTATTTTTATTTAACCCATCTCAAATCATGGTCGCAGCCAACCTATCGGCGGCTTAAGCGCAAACTTGAGTTCACAGATAACCGCCCTACCACCAATACTCAGGGTAGGCGCGTTTAGGGCTAAGATTATTGAATACCAAAGCCACGCCCAGCAAAACCAAGGGCGCAATTAAGCCGGGGAACAAGACAAACCCATAGCCCATGGCATGCACCTGCGGGCTGCCAATTACCGCAACCAATGCCGTGGCGCCGCCCGGCGGGTGCAAGGTGCGGGTGGCGTGCATCAAGGTAATTGCAAGCCCAACCGCGAGGGCGGGCGCAATCACCTGGGACAACAAGCCTAAAAAAACCGGCGAAGCCCCCCAGGCATGCGCCAAGGTATCCACCAGCAGCAGATGCACACTCACGCCCACCGCCGCCGATAGCGCATGCCCACCCATGAGGTTGCGCGGTTGCGCTAAGGGGCTGCGAATGGCGCCAAATACCAAGACCGCCGAGGCACCGATGGAGCCGATAATCAGCAGGCGGTCTAATCCGCTAAAAACCAGCGCACACAACCCCACGCCCAAAAGGCCGATAAACCCGCCCAAGCCCGATAGCATGATTTCAGCCAACGACACGCGCGGCGGTGAGCCATGCCCCCGCCCGCGCCATTTACGCCAGAACGCGCGCCAGAACGCATACTTGGCGCTGGGCGGCGACACCTCGCTCATAGCCAATCATCCCAATGAAATCGCTCAAAAAAATCACGCCGCATCACCACACCAATCAGCTGGTTGTGCGCATCGACCACGGGCAAACGCTTTTCCTCTACGGCATGAAACGCACGCGCAATATCAATAAAACACCCCTGTTCTGGCAGCACGGTGGCGGGCGTGGTCATCACCTCGGCCACGGTGGTGCGTTCGCAATAATCAATAAACCGTTGATCGTGCGCCATGAGCCGAAAAACAAGCGAGAAAAACGTATCGGCGCCATAGCCTTGCAAAAAATTCCATTCGCTCACATCGCCCAACACCCGCCCCTGCTCATCGACCACCGGCAGCGTATGGGCGTGCATTAAGGCCATTTGCTCGGCGGCTTGGGTTAGGGTTTGCGCGGGGCTTAAGGCCGATATATCGCGCCGCATTAAGTGCGGCACATCCATATTTGCAAACAAGCGTTGCAAGGCATGCTCGTGGGCGAGGGTATAAATTTCGCGAAAATCATCCACGCTGATGTCGATATAGCCCGACATCAAGCGCATGGCCGCCCGCACATCGTCATCGGGCAATCGGGCGTTTTTGGATTCGGTCATGCGGGGCTCCGGCCTAATTTTTTGGAGGGGAGCGCATTATAACGAGCGCGCCAGCCATTTTTTTATTAAAAAACCCAGCCCCCGCCATAAGGTTTTTTATCGACCCGCTCGCGGGTTAGATCGGTTTTGCGCTCACCCCGTGCATTAAAAAAGCCACGAACCCCGCCACGCCCAAGAGCAATAGCACCACCACCAGCCATTCGGAACCGCTGCCCTTGCGACTTTCGCGCAGCATTTGCCCTGCGCGCGGCCACAAAAACACCAGCATCACCACGATAAAAATCGCGGACATTATCTTCATCCAATCCATCGCTGATCCTCCACGCAGGCAACCCCAACAAAAAAGCTCCGTCGAACGGAGCTTTTCAAATGATAAACCTCAATCAATTAATCGCGGCTGGCGCCTAATAAATTCAACAAGCTCACGAAAATGTTGTAAATATTGAGGTACAAGCTTACGGTCATCATTAAATAATTATCGGCGCCACCATTCACCATGCGGCTGGTGTCATACAAAATAAACCCGCTCATCAGCAGAATTACCGCCGCCGATAACGCCATCGACAAAGCTGGCAGATGGAAAAACAAATTACCCAGCATGGCGAGCAGCACCACAATCATGCCGACCATTAAAAAACCGCCCATGAACGAAAAATCACGCCGCGTGGTGAGCGCATACGCCGAGAGCGCCAAGAAAATCGCGCCGGTGCCGCCCAACGCGGTCATCACGATTTGATCGCCGCCTTCCATGTGCAAGTAGTAGTTAATCGTTGGGCCTAACCCCAAGCCCATCAAACCTGTGATGGCAAACACGGTCAGCAAACCGGCGCTCGAATTGGCGGTGCGCGGCAATACAAACCAAATTAAGGCCATAGAACCGAACATCGCCACGAGCGACATCATGTTCGGCACATTCAGCCACATGGCTACACCGGCCATGGCCGCGCTCCAAACCAAGGTGAGTGACAGCATTAAATAAGTGTTGCGAATCAGCTGATTGGTGGCCAGCAGCGATTCACTTCGGCCGGTAACGGTGGGGTTCTCTAAGCTCATAATGCAACTCCTACAAAAAAATCGAACATGGGTTTCTGACACCATAGCACACCCTCAAGTTCAACGAAGCGGCGCGCCAAGTTCGGTTTGGGCTAACATAGCGGCACATTGTTTAAAGGTACGCTATTTGTGGCAAAACCCCCGCTGATTGCACGTTCTATTTTAATCACCGGCTGCTCTTCGGGCATTGGCCTGTGCGTGGCGCGCGGCTTGGCTGATCGCGGCCATCGCGTTGTGGCCAGCGTGCGCCATGCCGAGGCTATTGCGCGGTGGCCACATGTCGATATTCCGGTCGTGCAGCTTGATTTAAGCGATGACGCCTCGATTGACGCCGGGCTTGCCGCCGCGCTAAGCCACACAGGCGGCCGCTTAGATGCCCTATTTAATAACGGCGCATTTGGCTTGCCCGGGGCGGTGGAGGATTTATCCCGCGCGGCGCTGCGGGCCCAGTTCGAAACCAATTTATTCGGCTGGCAGGTGCTCACCAATCGCGTCATTGTGCTCATGCGCGCCCAAGGCTTTGGCCGCATTATCCAAAATAGCTCCGTGCTTGGCATTGCCGCCCTGCCGTTTCGCGGCGCTTATGTGGCCAGTAAATTCGCGCTAGAAGGTTTAAGCGATACCCTGCGCATGGAATTAAAAGGCACCGGCATTGCGGTCAGCCTCATTGAACCTGGGCCCATTGAATCGCGCTTTCGGGCGAATGCAGAAGCCGCCTTTCGCCGCTTTATCCCAATTGAAACCTCCGTTCATGCCATCGCCTATCAAAAACAACTGGCGCGCTTGAATCAACCCGGGATTGCGGCGCCCTTTACCTTGCCGCCTGAGGCGGTGCTCAAGCGGGTTATCCATGCGCTGGAATCTCCCCGCCCCCAAGCGCGATACCCTGTAACGGTGCCCACGTATTTATTCGCCGCCTTGCGTCGCCTGCTGCCCACCCGCGCGATGGACTGGGTTTTGCTCAAAGCCTCGGGCGGGGGAAAACGCTAATGCTTGAGCTTTTTGATTTACGCCACCCGCAATGGGCGGCGTTGTATGTGATGGTTGAATGGCTTATTCGATTAATCGCCCTCTTTGTGGTGCCGCTGCGTCGCCCGCCGGTGACCGCCACCGCTTGGCTGTTGATGATTTTTTTTCAACCGGTGATCGGGGGAATTTTTTATTTATTTGTGGGTCGCCCTCGGGCGTCAAAAGCGCGGCAGGCTAAAATCGACACTCTGGAAAAAGCCTTAGCGCCCAATGTGGCGCATTTGCAGCAACAGCATGATTGGCATAGGCAAACCACCCTACCTGAGCGCTGGCGCCCGGTCATGCAATTAGCGCAACATTGGCGCGTGTTTCCTGAATTTGGCGGCAATTCGGTCGCTTTAATCGACACGGTACCGCAACTGGTGAGCCAATTAGCCACCGATATCGACCAAGCCCTGCATTCGGTGCACTTGCTTTTTTATATCACCGCCCGCGATTCTGTCACCGAACCGGTATTTTTAGCCTTGCTGCGCGCCGTTGCACGGGGGGTTGAAGTGCGCTTATTGGTCGATGATTTTGGCAGTAAACAATTTATTCACCCCTTGCTTGAATTAGAACAGCAGGGCATTCGCGTGGGCCGCGCCTTTTTGCGCAGCAAACTCCCCCGCCGCGCCGCGCGGTTCGATTTACGCAACCACCGCAAACTCGCCGTGATTGATGGTGCCATTGGCTACGCCGGCTCAATGAACCTCGTTCGCCCTGATTTTAAGCCCCCATTCCTCTATGAAGACATTATGCTGCGCCTGCAAGGGCCGGTGGTGCTGGAGTTACAAACCATCTTTGCCGGCGATTGGTACATTGAACGCAACGCCATGCTGACCGGCGCGCAATATTTTCCCAACCCCATCGCCACGGGGAATGAAGTGTGCATTGGTTTGCCGAGCGGGCCTGAGTACCCCGACCCCGTTCAGCAACAGCTCCTTTTGGCGCTCATTCACGCCAGCATTGAATCCATAAGGCTCGTGACCCCGTATTTTGTGCCCGATGAACCGATGCTGCTGGCGCTAAAAACCGCCGCACAGCGCGGGGTTGAGGTCGAGCTAATTTTGTCTGAACGGCTCGATCAACGCCTCGTGCAATGGGCACAAGAATCGTACTACGAGGAACTTTTAAGCGTAGGCGTGGTGATTCGTCGTTATCGCCCGGCTTTTTTACACACCAAGTTTGCCTTGTTTGATAACCACATCTCATTGATTGGAAGCGCCAATCTTGATGTGCGCTCCTCCCTCATTAACGCGGAACTAGGCTTGCTTTTTTATGCGCCACAAACCGCCCAACTCTTAAACGGCCTACTAGAGCGTTATCGAGAAACCGCACGCACCTTAAGCCTCGAGGCATGGCTACTACGGAGCCGTCGGGAAATTTTGCTGCAAAACATGGCTCGCCTAACCACGCCCTTGCTGTAGCTATTGATTTGGCACGAATAATCCATGAAACCGTAGGGTGCGCCATGCGCACCGATGGGCCAAATGGTGCGCATGGCGCACCCTACGACTTAGCGGACAATCACGGATA
>NCFS01000008.1 GCA_002281295.1 Halothiobacillus sp. 35-54-62
CGTATGGGTCGGGTCGAATATCACTTGCCCATAGGCCGATAAACTCGGGGTTAAACTTTGCTTTTGAACCACTTGCACCGATACCGCCGCACCAACGGCAGAGGCCGCGACCGCCGCTGTGCTATCTGCCCTGGCAGCGGCCACACCCCCTGCCAAGATCAACGCGGCGATCGTCCATCCGGCCATTAGGCGAGCAAGCACTCCGGTTAAGCGAATCTGTGTAGTACAGCGCTGAATCATTAACGCGGGCATTTAAATGTCCTCTCATGCAGTTTGGGTCGGTTTACTGGGGGTTATTACGCCGGCCAGCTTTTTTAAGGATTATTGGTCGGCATTCATGCCCAATCAGTAAGATTACTGCGGCACCAAAGCCCTAGGGTATTGCCGGCTCTGCCATTAGGCCGAGCACACCCCGCAAGGCCAGCTGTGCTTGAATAATGGCTTGGCGCGTTTGAATGGCATTGAGTTGCTCGGCGGTTAAGGTGGCGCGCACCGCACGCCGTTTGCGCATTGGCCGCCGTTTTTTCGAGCACTGGTAAACGCGCCTCAATTTGCGTTAAGCGCGCCCGATAAGCCGCCAGCATGCTTTGCACCGAGGCCACATCACTCACCGCTTGGTTAATTCGTGCCTGCAACTCGGCATTCAGCTGCGCCCGGGTTGCTTGGGCTAATGCCGCCCCCGCCTGGGCACTGCCAAAAATCGGGAGCGTTAACCCCAAGCTCAACCCGGCGGTTTGCACGTTGCTGGTGTCGTTTGCGTGGCTAACCCCCAAAGTTAAACCGGGAAACTGCTGCAATAGAGCCGCCCGATACTGGGCATCGGCTTGCAGCACCCCCGCCCGCAAAGCCAGCAAATCAGCGCGATGAGAGGCCAAATGCGCCAATCGTGCCGATTGCTCGGGGGCAGAAGGCTCGATAATTTTAGGCCAACCTTGGGTTTGCCACGCCGTATCGGGCGCGGCGCCCATCAAAGCATTCATTTGCTGGCGCATTTGGGTTGCTGTCAGTTGCAATACATCCACCTGCCGCGCCAAATCTGCCGCGCGCACCACATCAGCCACGACCCGATCTTGGGTGATATACCCCCGATCCAAGGCCGCCTGACTTTGCTGTAGGCGGGCATTGAGCTCGCCACGCTCCCCGGTTAAAACGTGGATTTGCGCGCCATTGGCCACCTGCTGAATATATAAATCGCTGGCTTTAATTTGGGTCGTTAATGCCAGCCAGCTGTAGTTCAATTCTTGCTGAATTTGCGCCGCTTTGGCGGCATTTAAGCGGTCTTTACGAGAAATAAGGGCCGATAAATCCATGCTAATGGCCTGATTCATCGCACTAATTAAACCCACGCCATTTAAGGGGGTATCGCGGGTTAAATTTAAGGTAGGGTCCGGCAAGGTGCCCGCTTGGCGCGTGCGGGCAGCGGCCAATACCGCGCCGAATTTGGCCGCTTTAAGTTCAGGGTTATTGTGCAGCACAAGCGCTTGCAGCGTCGCCGAATTTGGCCGCTTTAAGTTCAGGGTTATTGTGCAGCACAAGCGCTTGCAGCGTTGTTAAAGAAAGCACGGGTGGCGTCTGAATGGTTTGCGTGCTTTGCGCGGGGGTTATGGCCACAAATTCAGGCTGCTGCGGCAAAACCAAGGGGCGATAGGCCGCGCAACCCGTGAGCAACCCGCTTAAGGCCAAAAAGGCCACCCGCCCCCATTGGGGTGGTTTAATTCGATGCAACCCGCCTGCGCGCATAAGCCTTTACCCTTTTAATTTAAAAAAAAGAGTATGCCGCCCCTGCCCTGTAAAATCTGTGTCTCAAACATGACCATTTGGTCATGCCCCACCTGGGCGGCTAATCACGCGCTGGTTTTTAATAAGCAAATCGGCAAAGGCGGCACTCTGCAACACGGCCAGTTCCACCGCCCGCGCCGGCGCAATGGGGTCCCAAGGGCTTGTGGGGGCGGCCTTGCCCGGGTGACACATCACCAACGCCTGCGCAGGCGCCTTGTGCAGCCAAAAATCCAGCAAGGCCAAATACCCCGCTTGCGTTTGATTAAACACGTGGGCGCGCCCAAATGGGCAATCAGCCATTCTTTTAAGCCTAATTTCGGGGTGATCAGCGGGGCGGTGCTGCGCAACCACGGTTGAATACGGCGCTCTGCGAGCAAATCCAGCAGGCACGCACGCACGGTGGGCAATTGATGCACATGCTGATGGCCATCGACATAATCGGGCGCGCGATCAAAGGCTTGAATAAATCGATCCAACTGCTCGGCCAAACTTATCCGAATTTTGTCGCGCGGCAAAAGCCCCGCATAGGCCTGGGCAATCAATAAAGGTAAGGGGCGGTACCAAGTGTTGGCGGCAAAGCCTTGAGTTAAATTCAAATGCAAGCCGATGTGCACACCTGGGGATTGCGGCACTAATTTTGCCGCCTCAAACCAACGCGGCAACTGGGTTAAGCAGCCAAAACCGCTTAACCGTTGCTGTTGCACCAAGGCCAAAATACCCGCATCCACCTCAGGCGAAAGGCCAAAATCATCAGCAATTAAAACGATGGGGCGCACAATTTTCTCCATCAAACCCAAATTGAGCCGCCATTTTAGGGCTTTAGCGGCTAATTGCTTACCTGATTTAAAAAACCTGCCACCGCCCTGCCCCGCCGCCCTTTTAGCCGCTTTTTTAAATGCCTGTTTAAAAGAAAGCCTGTGTATTTATTTCAATGAAAATGCGATTCAAATGGACTTTCACCGCCTATCTAACGAGAATCGCCGAAACAATTTGGAACATTATAACGTCATGAAAACAACCCGCCCCTTACTGATCTCGCTTGTGATGCTGACCACCCCAGCAATGGCCGATGAGTTCAGCATTACCCCGCGTATGTATCTTGATATCGTTGGCTACAAAGATACCGCCGATGGCCAAGGCACGGGGTACATTCAAAATACCAATGGCATTTTTAATGTGCATTCCGATGCGCCGGGCGGAGGCCATAGCCACGGCGGCTCGCTGCACAGCGGGCTTAATTTTCGGGGTGCCGATTTAAGTTTAAGTGCGGCTTATGGGGATTGGCTTACAGGCCGATTTAATTTTGTGACCGATGGCCGAAGCGGCGGGGTTGAAGAGGCTTGGCTCAAAGCCCGCTCGGCGCCGTCGGGGCTCGCAATTAAGGGCGGCAAATTTTTAAGCGATATTGGCTGGCAAAATTACCTTCACCCGCACGGCTGGGATTTTGTCGATCAAGCGCTGCCCTATCAGCTTTTGTTTGCGGGCGGGCTCGCAGGCAATGGCGCGCAGGTAAGCTGGCAGCCCGCCCTGCCCTTTACGCTGCAACTGGGCGCTGAGCTGCTCAGTGCAGGCAATGAAAGCGTGGCGGCCACGGTCGGCCCTATCACCAATTACACCAGCACCTCGGGCAAAGTGGTGGATATCCCCTTTAGCACTAAAGGCGCATGGCCGAATCTGTGGACGTTCTACGCCAAAGCGGGGGTGCCCATCGCGCCACAACACACGGTTTATGGTGGCGTGTCTTATATCAAAAGTGAGTTGCATCAAGAGCTGCACACCTACCATCCCGGCATTAACGATGCCGATCACGGCCTTGAAGGCCGCACGCAAACCGCCGGTTTAAGCCTAGGGTATCAATTTAATGCCGAGCAGGAACACGGGCATGGCGATGTCACCCTTGAAGGCGAATATTTTTATCAGCGTAAAGATTTGCTCTTAAATTTTCACGAAACCAAGCCGTGGAATGTCGGCCAGCCCCGCGTGCTGAATGTGGATAGCTATTATGTGCAGGCGCTCTACGGTGTGGCACCGCGCTGGCAGCTGGGCTTGCGTTATGATGTGGCGGGCAATATTCAAGAAGCCTTACGCAGCAGCGCCCCGTTAAAATGCGCGCCGCCTTATCAGGCCATGGCCTGCCCTCGGGTGGATAGCAAGTTTGATGGCCTATCTAGGCTAAGCGCAGTGGTTACGTGGGCGATTGATGATCGCCAAAAATTACGGTTGCAACTCAGCCTCGCCCGCGTACCGGTGGCAGAGGATATCAATGGTGATAATCGCGCCGATGCGCTTCGCAAAAACTTCACCCAAGCCTTTTTGCAATATCAAGTCGTGCTGGGCGCAGCACCCAAACACAGCCACCAGCGCTTTATTCGGGAATAAGCCTCATTTAGTGGCTGCACCAATAAAGCTCGGCGCTGTTAATAATAGGCGCGCTATTTGCTTTATGATGAACCAACTTTTTTTAAGGCTCATCCTATGAACACCCGCATTCAACTTGAAGCCGATGGCCAGCATGTGGCCACCTGTGACCATTTCACGGTGCGCTCGGCATTTCAGCCCATTATTAGCGTGGCGCATCAACGTATTGTGGGTTATGAAGGCTTAGCACGGGTATCGGATAAGGCGGGCTTATCGATTGCGCCATCCCAGCTCTTTGATTCAGCGCAAGATATTGAATCGCTGGTTACCATTGATCGAATATGCCGCGAGCTGCATTTGCAAAACTTTGCCCGCGCCAAACGCACGCCCCACTGGATTTTTATTAATGTGCATCCGCTGGTGGCGATGCACGGCCATCAATTTGGGCCATTTTTTGCACAAATTTTAGAACGTTTGCACATTGAAGGCTGGCAGGTGGTGGTTGAAATTGTCGAGGCTGAACTCGCCGATGACGCGCAACTTATTGATGCCATTGCACTATACCGATCACTCGGCTGTTTGGTTGCGCTTGATGATTTTGGGGTGGGTGGCTCTCAGTTCACCCGGCTTTGGCGCATTGAGGCCGATATCGTCAAACTCGACCGCAGCCTGATTGTCGAAGCGGAAAAATCGCAACGCGCGCAGCGCACCCTGCCCTCGCTCGTGGCGATGATTCACGAAGCGGGCAGCCTTGTTCTGCAAGAGGGCATAGAAACACCGCAGCAGCTCAGCATTGCACTCAATTCGGGCGTGGATTTACTCCAAGGCTTCGGTTTAGCCCGACCGGCTTTACTTAGCCCGGTAGAATCCTTCGATCGGGCCTTTTTAAGCCAAGGCTTAACCACAACCTCACTTGAAGTAGACAAGGCCGATCACAACCTGCATCAGCAGATTAAATCGGTCACCGAACGCTTTGAAGACATGCTGGTTGCCATCGAGCGCAATGTGCCGCTGGCCATCGCCGCCAAAGCCTTGCTTTCGATGCATTTGGTCGCCCGCGTGTTTGTGCTGGATGGCGATGGTTGCCAGCAGGCAGAAACCGTACAGGGCGCCTTTGCGCCAGCCTCGCTGCAAAACCGCTTTCGCCCGCTGGCTCATGCCGAGGGCGCCAGTTGGGCCAAACGCCCCTATTTTCGTCGCGCAATGATTGAACCGGGCATGGTGCAAATTAGCCGCCCCTACCTTTCCGTGGCGGGGGGCAACTTGTGCCGCACACTCTCCTATTGCCGTGCCCACGCGCCCCATCACGGCGTTAAAGTGGTGTGCTGCGATATCAACTGGTCGGATTTTTAATTCACCCAAATAGGCTCGGCTATAAGCGCATCCGCGTCATTGCGGCGCGTTACTCTGTTCGCGCCCAACACGCAGGCGGCCTGTTAAGATAAGGCCAATCCATTAGCGCGTTATTAAGGCAGGAACCATTGGTCTATTTACCCTTCACCTCTAAAATCCCCGTGACGCGGATTGGCATTACCGGCTTATCGCAAGCGGGCAAATCCACCCTTATTACCGCAGTCATTAACCATCTGGAAAATATCCGGCGCGGCGCCTTGGCCAAGCAAACCACCCTCAGTGGGCTGACCCATGGCCATTGGCTGCGCGATGCCACCCCCGCGTTCGATTACGATGCAGGCCTGCACGCCCTCACCAACAGCCCGCCCAGCTGGCCTAACTCCACCACCGATTGGTCGATAGCCCGCATTGAGCTCAGCATTGATCGGCCGTGGTATTCCACCAAACCGCGCCGCCGGATTATTGAACTGCTCGATTATCCGGGGGAATGGCTGCTGGATTTGTGTTTACTCGAATGGGATTACCCCACTTTTTGCGCCCAGGTTTGGTCTTGGTGTAGCCAAGCGCCCCGCGCGGCTATTGCCGCCGATTTAATTCAAACGCTGGCCGCCATCGACCCGCAAGCCCCCGTAGATGCCGCGTATTTGCTGGAATTACAACAGCGATGGGCCGCGTTTTTAGCCGATAGCCGCCTGCCACCCTATCAATTAAGCCGAAATTTACCCGGGCGTTTTTTGCTTAATGGCGCGCACTATCACCCCGAGCATCAGCCGTTCATCCCCTTATTTGCGCTAAATTTGAGCAGCGGCGGTGGCGCGCCTAAGTTTCCCGCGCATTCTTGGGGCGCGGTGTGCACGCAAAATTACCTTGCCTATCGCGATCATGAAGCGAAACCTTTTTTCAGCCGCCATTTTCAATCGCTCGATGCCCAAGTCATTTTAATTGACTTGCTCGGCGCCATGACCGCCGGCTCAGCGGCGCTAAAAGACATGCGGGCCGCCTTAGAAGGCGTGTTGCAACCCTTCACCTATGGCACCGATCACTGGCTGGGGCGGTTATTTCGCCGAAAAATTCGCCGGGTTGCTGTGTGTGCCACCAAAATGGATCACCTCCTGCCCGACGATCAAAAGCGCCTGCAATCTTTAGCCGAATCGTATTTATACGACACCGTGCAACGCTTAGCCGCCGAGTCGATCGAGCTTAAAGTGATGGCCATTGCCGCAGTGCAAGCCGCGCGAATACAAACCGAAGCCAACGGCGAACAGAGCCTAATTGGCCGCGATAAACGCACCGGTCAAGCCGTGCAATTCACCCCGCCTGCCCTGCCGCAAACCATGCCGCATAATTTAAATCTTAAAATTGGCGATTTACCGCAATTAGCCCCGCCCCCTGGCTTAGACCGCGCGCACCCATTTCCCGGGCGCCGCATCGATCAACTCTTAGCTTTTTTGCTGGCCGATTAATTCCACAAAGTAGGTTGTATGCCCAACTCATCCCCACCCGAGCAGCTATTACGCACCGTTATTCACGCCACGGGCGATGAGGTGCCGCCCATTGATGCCGAACAAATTTACCAAGATCAAACCACCGAAGCCGAACCCGAACCGCTGTTACCCGCCGCGCATAACCCTTGGCTGACCCGCCTTATCACCACCGCGCTGCTGATTTGGCTTATTGTCATCTGGGCGCAAGCCGTCGTGTGGGGCTGGGCGTTAAACACCCTCATTGGCCTTACTTTGCTTGCGGCGGGCAGCGGGATTTTTGGTGGGTTTTTATGGCTGGGCTGGCAAGCACGGCGGGCACGGCACAAACTCGATGCCATTACAGCCATTCAAGCGCAATTTTTGAAAGCCAAAGCCCCCCACGCCCCACAAACCGGCGTGTTGAATTTAAGTCGCCGCATCGCCCAGCTGCTGCAAAAAAACCCGCAGCAAGCCGCGCTAGTACAGGCATTAAGCAGCGTCGATGAAAGCTGGACATACACCGAGCTCGCCCAACAGCTTGAGCACAGCTATGGCGCGCAAGATCGCATTGCAGCAAAGTTAATTCAACGAGAAGCCATTCGCACCGGAATATTCATCGCGGCCAGCCCCTACCCGCTGCTCGATT
Organism: Halothiobacillus sp. 35-54-62; assembly: GCA_002281295.1. GTDB lineage: Bacteria > Pseudomonadota > Gammaproteobacteria > Halothiobacillales > Halothiobacillaceae > Halothiobacillus. The sequence goes on from NCFS01000008.1 coordinate 7,600, forward strand.
TTTTGCTGGTGGCCTGGCGCAATGTCGCGATGGTCGAGCGGGTGGCTTTAATTTATCACCTCAAGCTATCCACCCCCGCGCGCTGGCATTTATATCAAATGATTTTGCGCAATATCGCCTTTACCACCGTCACCGAAACCGTGCTGGATTCGGTAAGCCAATCTTGGCTATCGAACGTGCTGTTGCAAGTGGGCGTGCGCGCGGGGCAAGGCGTGGGCGTTGCCCTGTATTCCGTGCGCATCGGCCATCAAGCCATGCGCTTGTGCCGCGTTGTGCCCGAAACCCAGCCTTTGGTGGACCGCAACATCGGCAAAATGGTGATTGAGGCCGTGCGCTCAAAAACCCATTCATAACAATACAAGTGCAATACAAAAGCGAAATGTTACAATAAAAACATAAAGTTACGGCTAAATTATTTAGCCGTAACTAAGTTTTTACTGGACTGGGCTGGAATTTTGATAGGAACCCGCTTATGTCAAGCCGCGAGGCACGCTTACTGCGCAGGGTCACCATGGCTTCGGTCTTGGTGGCTTTGTTGTTGATTATTTTGAAATTAATTGCCACCATTAGCACCAATTCAATCAGCATGATGGCGTCATTAATTGATTCCACGATGGATTTATTCGCCTCCTTGGTAACCCTTTTTGCCGTGCGCATCGCCTTGCAACCCCCCGATGACGATCACCGCTTTGGCCACGGCAAAGCCGAACCCTTAGCCGCGCTGGCGCAAACCATGTTTATTGCCGGCTCCGGCGCGTTTTTATTTTTAGAAGCGGTGCAGCGGCTCATTCGCCCCCAAGCCATCGACACCGCCGGTTTGGGCATTGGCGTGATGGTCATTTCGATGCTGGCTACGGCAGGCTTGCTGCTGTTTCAACGGCATGTCATAAAAATCACCCAATCACCCGCCATTAAGGCCGATGCCGCGCATTATGGCTCTGATTTTGTGGTGAATGCCGCCACCATTGTCACACTATTACTGGCGAGCCAAGGCATGAATTGGGTTGATCCCATCTTCGGCACCCTGGTTGGTGTATTTATTCTGTTTGGTGCCTGGCATGTGGGGCGCCAAGCGCTTGATCAGCTTATGGATCGGGAGGTATTGGATGGTAGCGAGCAAAAAATCCATCACATCGCGATCGGCCACCCCGAAGTGCGCGGCGCCGATCATATCCGCACCCGCATGGCGGGGCGCACGATGATTATCCAGCTGTATATTTACCTTAAAAACGATTTAGACTTAGCCCAAGCGCATGTGATTGGCGATGAAGTGGCTGAACGCATTCAAGTTTTATTTCCCGGTGCCGATATTCTCATTCATGAAGAGCCGCATCAGGAATCAGACCAGAAATAACGCGAGCCCCGCATAACCCCTCACCCGTCTTAACCTCAATTTTTCAGGAGCACCCTATGAGCAGCAGCTTATCTGGCATCAGCAGCCTTATTCAAAATCAAGGCGCTATGGCGCAATCTCAAGTGCAAGAAGCGGCACAAATGGCCATGTTAAAAAAGTCGATTGATATTCAAGCGCAAGGGGTATTGCCGCTCATTAACTCACTGGTTCAAAACAGCCCCACCGCCAGCAACCCCAGCAACTTGGGCAATGCCATCGACGTGCGGGCTTAACTACCCTCAAAATCAAGCCCTAATCCAACCTTTGGTCAATCATTGGGGTTTCAAGCAGTTGGGCATTATCCAGCACCCAGCGGCGCTCATGCAGCGCCCGCAAGGTGGCGCGGTGCCCCACACTCACCACCGTCAGGGTCGGCATCAGCTTAAAAATTAGCTGATACAGCGCCTGTTCACTAGGCTCATCAAGGGCCGAGGTTGCCTCATCCATAAAAACCAATTGGGGTTGTTGCAGAATAATGCGCGCCATGGCGATGCGCTGCTGCTCGCCTAACGATAAAATTTGCGGCCAAGGCTCAATGGCATCGAGCAAATCGCCCAAGGCGGGCAAACCCACCTGCGCTAAAATCTCAAGCAAAATGTCATCGGCTGTGGTGTTAGCCGCCTGTGGGTACAGCAGCACATCACGCAGGGTGCCTAAGGGCAGGTACGGTCGCTGGGGCAAAAATAGGGTGCTCGCCCCCACGGGCAAAGCCACCTGACCCCGCCCAAAGGGCCAAATACCCGCCAACCCGCGCAGCAAGGTGCTTTTGCCCGCACCCGATTGACCCATAATGAGCAAATGCTCGCCCGGCAATACGGTTAAATTGAGGTGATTAATCAGGGTGTGGCCATTGGGTAGCAAAATGGACAATCCGCGCACGCTCAAAGTTGCTGTCTCGTTTTGTGCCAGCGGCACCCGATGAATTTGCTCTTGGTTTTCATGCAGGGTTTCCACAGCCGCCACTTGTCGGCGAAACCCGTGCAGACGATCCACCACCGCATGCCATTGGGCAAAGTTATCGTAGCTCTGGGCGATATAAGCAAACGCACTTTGCACATTGCCAAAAGCCGAGCTCACTTGCATTAAAAACCCTAAGGGCACGGCTTTGGTGAAATAGGCCGCCGCCGCCGCCAAAAACGGCAAAATCACCGCCACTTGGCTGAAATAACTGCTGAACCAGTTAAAGCGTTTTTGCCTTAAAATCAACCGCTTGTAGTTATCAAACACCCGATCAAACCGATCGGTAAATAAAGCCTGTTCTTTGTGTTCGCCGCCGTAAAAAGCCACGGCCTCGCTATTTTCGCGCAATCGCACTAGGCTAAAACGAAAATCGGCTTGTAGGCGCTGTTGATTAAAATTAAGCCAAATTAAGGGATTACCCACTTTGGCGGCCACCCAGGTCCAAGCCACGGCATAAATGAGCGCGACCCAAACCAAAAAGCCGGGAATATGATGCTCTGCGCCCCCCCAAGGAATCACGACCTTGGAAGATAACACCCAGAGCAAGCCCACAAACGCGACCAAATTGGCCACCGAGCTCAATATGCCGGTAAATAAGCTCGTGGTGAGCTGCGAGAACATGTTCAAATCATCGGCGATGCGTTGATCGGGGTTATCTTGCCCGCGCTGAAAAACCTCCATGTGGTAGTAGGTTTGCGCCGATAAATAGCGCGCCAAATAATCGCCGGTGAGCCAGCGCCGCCAGCGTAAATCCAAGAGTTGCGAGAGATAAGTTTGGTACACACTTAAGGCAATGGCGCCAAATGCCAGCAAGGCGAATTCGCCTAAAAGCTTCCAGAAACCCGGTTGATCGTAATTTTGCAGCGCGTTGTAAAAGCGGTTGTACCAGTCGGTGATTTGCAGGTTGATAGTCACCAGCAGCAAGGTAGTCGCGATAATGGCCAAAAGAAAGCCGCGCGCCTTCCAGCGATCCTCTGAGTGCATAAAGTAGGGTTTGGCTAACGCCCAAACGGTGGCAAAAAACGCCCGATTAAATCGGCGGGGTTGCAGAGCCAAGGCGCTGATGCCCGGCGCGGTGTCTTTAGGATCAAGGTGCATTGAACGTTCCGCTGTGTAAATTAGCCTGCACTAGGAGTCTGAATGAAGCGATGAGGTTCCCTAACTATTGATCCGGCCAGTTTTATCCGTGATTGTCCGTTAAGTCGTAGGGTGCGCCATGCGCACCATTTGACCCATCGGTGCGCATGGCGCACCCTACGGTTTCATGGATTAATCGTGCCGAATCAATAAAAAAGCCTGCCCATCGGCTCGATTGAGCCGATTAATCAATGATCCGGCGCGCCTTTAACCGAAACCCCATCACACCCGCCAAAAGCAGCCCACTTAAAAAAATAATCGGCCACGATTGCAGCCAATAAAAAGGCGTGCTGCCTTGATAGGGCTGAATGCTGCCGACCAGCACGCCTTGCTGATTAACCCCAAGTTTTTGCACGATGCGCCCCTGTGCATCAATAAAGGCAGAAATACCCGTATTGGTGGCACGCGCCATAGGGCGACCAAATTCTAGCGCCCGCACTTGAGCCATTTGTAAATTTTGATGCGGGGCGAAACTATCCCCAAACCACGAATCGTTTGAGACATTCACCAAAAAACCCGCTGCGGGTAAACTCATTCGAATATCGCGCGCAAAATCGGCTTCATAACAAATCGAAGCGCCCACTTTAATGCCTTGCACTTGCGGCAAGGGCTGGTTGGGCGCGCCGGGGCTTAAGTCCGACATGGGGATGTCGATGAGGCCGGCAAATAAATCAACAATGGGCCGCAGGGGCATGTACTCGCTAAACGGCACCAAATGGGCTTTGCGATGCTGCCCCACCGATTCTGGCACACCCACCAAGGTGTTGTAATAACGCCCTTGGGCATCTTGCGTAAAAGCGCCCACTAAAAAATCTTGTTGATGCGTTTTTGCCCGATCATCCAAGATTTGTTTGAACCCATCTAAATCACTCAACACATCAGGGATGGCCGTTTCAGGCCAAATAACCAAAGACACCGGCCCCATTTGCTCGGTAAGCGCCACATAGGTTTGCAGGGTTTTATTCAAAAATGCCGGATCAAATTTTTGCATTTGCGGCACGTTGGCTTGCGCAATGCCGACCGATAACGGGCTGGCGGTGGGATGCGTCCAAGCCACGCGCCCAAGCAAGCTACCCAAGCCTAAAAAAAACACCAAGGCGCCGGTCAGTACGAACGCCGATGGGCCGAGCTTCTGTGGCGATTGCCGCATACGCTCTGCAAACCAAGCCAAGGCGCCGGCCAACCCTACCACAATGAAACTGGTGCCATATTCGCCCACCACGGGCAAAAAACCACCCAGCGGGCTTGCTGTTTGCGCGATGCCTAAATCCAGCCAGGGAAAACCGCTAAACACCCAGCCCCGCAGCCATTCAAAAAACACCCAACTGCCGGTGAATGCGGCAATTTGCCGGCCCCCAAGCGCGCTCCCAGCGGCCGCGTTGCCACCGCTCACCCATGTTGCAAGCCACGCGGTTAAACCTAAATAAACCGCGACAAGGGCGGCAAAAATAAAGGTGATGAATGCGGCGAGCGGCGCAACCGCACCCCCAAACAGGGTGAAACTTTCATAAAGCCAGCTTACCCCTACCCCAAATTGGCCTAGGCCGAACAACCAGCCTAAAACAAAGGCGCGACGGGGCGTGCTGCCTTGCAATAGCAGCAAAAGCACGGCGGGGCTAAGCAGGCTAAGCGGCCAAAACCCTACCGGGGCAAATGCCAACGGCAAAGCCGCACCGGCCAGCAAGGCCAGCAATAACCGCCAGCGAGGGCTGAGGCGGGGCACAGTTGCGGGTACGGGTGCTGGGTTTTTTGATAGGGTTTTTGATGGGCTAATTAACGTCATTTACGCTTGCTCTGCCGCGTCATCGACATCACGCTGGGCTGCCGTGAGGGTGGTTACCAGCAGCAAATGCAGCCGCCGTTTATCAGCGCCCAAAATTTTAAACTCGTAGCCGCCCAAGCGCACAGCTTCACCGCGCCTAGGCAGATGGCCTAATTCATGGGTGATTAACCCGCCGATCGTATCGTAGTCATCATCGGGAAAATCGGTTGCAAAATGATCGTTAAATTCATCAATGGGCGTTAATGCGCGCACCGTGAACCGATTGGGGGCTTGTTCTCGAATATGAATGCGGGTTTCGGTGTCATATTCATCATCGATATCACCGACAATTTCTTCCAGCACATCTTCAATCGTTACCAAGCCTGCAACGCCGCCGAACTCATCAAGCACCACGGCCATGTGCGTGCGTGTGAGCCTAAATTCGGCCAGCAATGCATCCAGCCGCTTGCTTTCGGGCACAAACATCACGCTGCGCATATGGCTGCGCAAATCAAAGTGGCTCAAAGCCTCGGGGTTTGGGTTGCTGGCATAAAAATGCAGCAGCTCTTTGGCGAGCAACACACCGGCCACTTCATCGCGGTTTTCCAGAATAACGGGATAGCGGGAATGCCCCGTTTCGGCAATTTCTGCCAGAATTTCCGGCAAGGTGGCCGTGACTTCAAGCACATCCATTTGCCCGCGCGGAATCATCACATCCCGCACGCGCGATTGATGAAACTCCAAGACGGAATCAATCAAATTTAAGGCTGAAGTCGGAATAATTTCCTTATCAGCCGCCGCCTTGGCCACATTAAGAATATCCGCAACACTGCCGATTTGATTTAAGCACCATTGTTGGCGCAGCCGACTAAACCACTTAGGTTCAGCGCTGCGCGAAGGACTCGACTCATCGTCCATTGTTAGTATCCATTGAGGGTTAACACGCGTTAATTATTCATTTAATTTAATTCAAGATAAGGATTCGCAAACCCTAACTGTTGCAGGGCGATAATTTCTCGCGATTCCATCGCCTCGGCATCGGCGGTCGTTTCATGATCAAAGCCCAATAAATGCAGCACACCGTGAATCACCAAATGCGCCGTGTGCGCGGGCACAGGTTTTTTTTGGGCTGCGGCCTCAGATAACACCACGGGCAGACAGATGACCAAATCGCCAAGGTACGTCGGTTCATCCGGCGATAGGTGCTCATCGGGCAGTGATGGTGCGTCATAGGGAAATGAAAGCACATTGGTTGCGTAATTTTTATGACGGTATTGCACATTCAATGTTTGCGCTTCGTCGGCATCGACAAACCGCACCGTGAGCGCGCAAGGCGATGTGTGGGGTGCCACGCGCAGTGCGGCGGTAGCCCAGGTAACCAAGCGCGGCCGCCCCGGGCAGCGCTCAACGCTGGCTTTTTGGCGGTGAATTGTCACCAACCCAAGCGCGGCGCTCATAAGCCCACCCGAGATTGCTCATCACGGTACTCGTAGGCATTCACAATTTGCATCACCATCGGGTGGCGCACCACATCCCGCGCTTGAAAAAAAGTGAATCCAATCGTTGGAATATCCGCTAGCACATCAATGGCATCACGCAGCCCCGAGGTGACGCCCCGAGGCAAATCAATTTGGGTCACATCGCCCGTTACCACGGCCTTACTGCCAAAACCAATTCGGGTGAGCAACATTTTCATCTGTTCTACCGTGGTATTTTGTGCTTCATCTAAAATTACAAACGATTCGCTTAAGGTGCGCCCGCGCATAAAAGCCAAGGGCGCGACTTCGATCACTTGGCGCTCAATTAATTTAGTGACTTTATCAAAGCCGAGCATTTCATAGAGCGCGTCATACATGGGGCGCAGATACGGATCAATTTTTTGCGCTAAATCGCCGGGTAAAAACCCGAGTTTTTCGCCCGCTTCAACCGCTGGGCGCACCAAAATTATGCGTTGCACCGCACCGCGCTCCAACGCATCCACCGCGCTTGCAACCGCAAGATAGGTTTTGCCCGTACCGGCAGGACCAATACCAAAATTCAAATCAAACTGGTTAATAGATTGCAAGTAGCTGATTTGCCTTGCGCCACGCCCCCGAATAATACCGCGCGCACTGCGAATTTGCACTTCATCACCGGCATCTAAAACAGCCTCTTGCAAGCCCGCCGCCTGAAGATACAAATTAACCCGCTCGGCATCAATCGATTCAAATTCCGAGAGTTGATACAAATCCGTTAACGCAAGCTCGGCCTGCTGCACCGCGTCACTCTGGCCGATTACCGCGAAGGCAGCGCCCCGATGATTAATTTCAACGCCTAACCGGCGCTCAATCACGCGAAGATGGGCATCAATGGGGCCTGCTAAATTAGCTAAACGCGCGTTATCAACCGGTGCTAAAGAAAACTCTCGCCGTTGAGTGTGCCCCAAACCCCCCGCCATTAACTTGCCGCAACCAAATGACGCGCGGCGGCGCGTGATTGATCCATCGCATGAATGCCAACAAATTCTGCCCGCAGGGAATTGGGCTTTACCTCGATAATGCGCACATCCACAAATAAGCCCACCACATCAGGGCGCGCCTTGAAAATCACACTGCGGTTATTTTCGGTTTTGCCCACGAGCTCCAGCGGGTCTTTTTTGGATGGCCCTTCAACCAAAATGGTTTGAACGCTGCCCAACATGCCGCGCGAGATGGCTTGGGCTTGCTCAATAATTTGGGCTTGCAAGCGATGCAGGCGGGCTTTTTTGACCGCCTCGGGTTGATCATCTGGCAGGCTGGCCGCCGGTGTGCCCGGCCTTGGGCTGTAAATAAAGCTAAATGAATGATCAAAATTCATATCGGAAATCAGCCGCAGGGTGGCTTCAAAATCCGCTTCGGTTTCACCGGGGAACCCAATAATAAAATCAGACGATAACGAAATCCCCGGGCGCGCCGCCATAAGTTTTCGCAACTTAGCCTTGTATTCCAAAATGGTATGGCCGCGTTTCATTAACGCTAAAATTCGATCGGAACCGGCTTGCACCGGTAAATGCAAATAAGCCGCTAATTTGGGCTCATTGCGATAAGCCTCAACCAAGCGATCGGTGAATTCCACCGGATGCGAGGTCGTAAACCGAATGCGGCCAATCCCTTCAATCCGCGCAATGTATTCAATCAGCAATGCCAAATCGGCAATTTGCCCATCGTGCATCACACCGCGATACGCATTCACGTTTTGCCCCAGCAAATTCACCTCACGCACGCCCTGCTCGGCTAATTCAGACACTTCTAAAATCACATCATCAAAGGGGCGCGAAATTTCCTCGCCGCGTGTGTAGGGCACGACGCAAAAACTGCAATATTTAGAACAGCCTTCCATAATCGAGACAAACGCGGTGACCCCATCAGCGCGCGGCGTGGGTAAATTATCGAATTTTTCGATTTCAGGGAATGAAATATCCACCACCGGCTTGCGGCTGGCTTCCACCTCGGCCACCATTTGCGGCAAGCGATGCAGGGTTTGCGGGCCGAACACAATATCAACATAAGGCGCGCGAACCCGAATCGCCGCCCCTTCTTGGCTGGCCACGCAACCGCCCACCCCAATGATTAATTTCGGGTTTTTTTCTTTGAGCGACCGCCACTGCCCCAGTTGCGAAAACACTTTCTCCTGCGCTTTCTCGCGGATGGAGCAAGTATTGAGCAACAACACATCGGCCTCTTGGGGATCGGCGGTTTCAATAAAACCTGAATTGGCACCCAATACATCGGCCATTTTGGCTGAATCGTATTCGTTCATCTGGCAGCCCCAAGTTTTAATATGCAACTTGCGGGAAACCACCTTCGTGGGCGCAGATTCAGCCGTTAAGGCAGCCTGCGATGCTAAAGAGCCATCACGAGCCAAAACATCATAAGGGGCAACGATCACACCGAACTCCAAAACCAAAAAAACGGCCGCAAACATAGCAGAAAATGGGAAATAAATCCGAATAACATCACAGAATTACCCGCATTAAAAGTCAAACTCTCCTCAATAAACGCGCGACAAGAACTGATTACGCTTGAGTCCCCAACGCGCACGCGCTATGGTCATAGCCTGTTACCCAGCCGGGTTTTAACGTGCGTTTGGCCGCAAGGCTTAGGAGTTTTTATTATGGCTAAGAAAAAAGACGTGGTGGCAGTGGATGCCGGCGATTCGATCCACATTGGCATTAGCGAAAACGATCGAGCGGCCATTGCCGAGGCTTTGGCTAAGTTGTTGGCCGATTCTTACTCGCTATTTTTAATGACCCATAACTTTCACTGGAATGTAACCGGGCCGCAATTTAACAGCTTGCATATGATGTTTGAAACGCAATATACCGAGCTTTTTACGGCGGTCGATGAAGTGGCTGAGCGCATGCGGGCTTTAGGGGTGCTGGCGCCGGCTTCGTTTAAAAAATTTACTGAGTTAGCCTCGTTTTCAATTCCCGAAGAAACCCAAACGGCGGGCGAGATGATCGCGCACTTAGTTAAAGGACAAGAGGCCGTAGTGCGCACCGCTCGGGCCGTGTTCCCCATTGCCGAAGCCGCTAACGACCAACCCACCATCGATTTAATTACGCGGCGCATGGAGCTGCACGAAAAAAATGCGTGGATGCTGCGCGCGCTGCTGGCGTAAACCGTTCAAGCAATTGATGGGGCTCAAAGGCTCATGCGGACAAGCCCATCTTGTTGCCCCCTGCCCCGCGTTTTGCGGGGTTTTTTATGCGGTATTTATTGGGATTTTATGGTGCAAGCGGCTTTGGGTGACGAATGCCCAGCACAAGCAACCCAGCCAGCAAGGATGTGCCCAATAAAAACAAGTGCAAATTGATTGCCGCTGAGAGCAGCGTTGGCGCGGGTAAATTAAAAGGCTGCAAAGCCAGCACCACGCCGGCCTCAAAGGTGCCAAAACCACCCGGCGCGTGAATGGGCAGCACCGTGGTTAAATCGCCACCGATAGCCCCTGCGAGCGCGCCTGCCACGGTGACCGGCGCTAAGTTTTTTAGCAGCCAAGCCAAAGTCAGGAGTTTGACGAGCCAATTGGCCCAGGTCCAGCCGAGCGTGGCCAAAAAATGCGCAAACGAGCTTGGCAGGCTATCGAGGCTGGCCAGCAACCGGCTTTGCCATTTGCCCGACGGGCGCTTGGCGATCCATCGACGCAGGCGCGCGCGGGTTAGGTACACCACCATGGGCGCGGGCACTAAAATCACCAGCGGTAAAACCCATGCGCTCGTTAGCCCTGAGCCCGCACCCAAAACACCCCATACGGCAATTAATCCTAAAATAACGATGGCTTGCAAATCCAGCAACCGAAACCACAGCAACACCGGTACCGTGCGGGTGGCGGGCAACGCAAAATAGCGCTGCATCAAGATAGGAAAGCTGATTTCTCCGGTGCGCATGGGCAAAAAATTATTCAGCAAAATATGCCAGGTCGATAATTTAAGCGTGGGCCAAAACTGCCCGCGCAGCTCATCTAAAAAATAACGCTGAATCCGCACGGCGCGCAAAAAATAACTGAGCACCATAAGCAGTAGCGCCAAAATCACCGCCACCGGCGGCATAGAAAGCCAAGGCGCGAGCAGCCGGGCGGGGCCAATCCAAGCCACAACAAAACCCAGCGCCAGCAAGACCAAAAGCCAGAGCAGCACGGGTTTTATTTGATTCACGTTGAGGTATTTTGGCATAAGGCTCATGCGATGCTGCGGGGATGGGGGAAATTTAGGCATAATACCCGCACACTTTATCGCCGTCCCAACCAACGCTTAAATCATCGCTGATGGCTCGGGCTGCGCTGAATCTGCCCGGCGGGGATTTGGTGCGCAGCCCCCTCATTTTAAGAGAGTTTGTTCTATGAGCGCCGTGCTATTTCATTTAATTGATGACACCGACCCGCAAGCCTATTGGTTTTATGCCGCCGAATTATGCGCGACCGCCGCCGCCGAGGAGCGGATGACCTATGTGGTTTGCGCCAATCACGACCATGCCGAACGTTTTGATGAATACCTTTGGGGCTACAAAGCCGATGCGTTTGTACCGCATACGGCCGATCCTGAGGATGTGGCGCATGCCCCTTTATTTTTGGGGGTTGATCCCGCCGCCGGTGGCTTTGCCTGCGTGATTAACTTATCCGGCGCGCCCATTCTTCGCGTGGCCGAGCGTGAGCAGCTCGATGAAGTGGTCGATAGCTTACCCGCCAATCGAGAGGCCGCGCGCGCGCGCTGGCGCGATTATCAAGCCGCTGGCGTTAAACCGCAGCATCGGCAAATTGCGCATGTCGAGATGGATGCGCCCTAACCCTGTTTTGTATTTTTTAATAATTTAGTTGATTGATGATGGAAAAAACCTATAACCCCGCCGAGCTCGAAGCCCCTTGTTATGCCCGCTGGCTTGCGGGCGGTTATTTTGAGCCGCAGGCCGATGTACCCGCCGATTCGCCCAATTATTGCATTATGTTGCCACCGCCAAACGTAACGGGGCGGCTGCACATGGGGCATGCGTTTCAAGATACGCTCATGGATATGCTCACCCGGGTGCACCGCATGCAGGGCGAGCGCACCTTATGGCAGCCGGGCACCGATCACGCCGGCATTGCCACCCAAATGGTGGTGGAGCGTCAGCTTGGAGCGATCGGCAAAACCCGCCACGATTTAGGCCGCGAGGCCTTCACCGACCGCGTATGGCAGTGGAAAGCAGAATCGGGCGGGTTTATATCCGAGCAAATGAAGCGGCTGGGCGCCTCCTGTGATTGGTCGCGCGAGCGCTTTACGATGGATGAAGGCTTATCGGATGCGGTGCGCGAGGTATTTGTGCGCCTGTATGACGATGGCTTGATTTATCGCGGCAAGCGCTTGGTCAATTGGGACCCCGTGCTGCACACGGCGGTTTCTGATTTAGAAGTGATTAGCGAAGAAGAAACCGGGCATATGTGGCACCTGCGGTATCCGCTCAGCGAGGGCAGCGGCCATTTAATTGTCGCCACCACGCGCCCGGAAACCATGCTCGGCGATACGGCCGTGGCCGTGCATCCTGAGGATGAGCGCTACAAGCATTTGATCGGCCAAACCATCACCCTGCCGCTGGTGGGGCGCCAAATCCCGATTATTGGCGATGATTATGTCGATCCGGCCTTTGGCTCGGGCTGCGTGAAAATCACCCCCGCGCATGATTTTAACGATTATGCGGTGGGGCAACGCCACGGGCTGGCGAAAATTAACGTGTTAACCCACGACGCGCGCATTCGGGCGGTGGCAGAAGTGATTGGCGGCAGCGAGGCCGGCGAATTCCCCCCCGCCTACGCCGGCTTAGATCGCTACGAAGCCCGCGACCGCATCATCCACGATTTAAACGCGCTGGATTTACTCGAAAAAATCGACGACCACAAGCTCATGGTGCCGCGCGGTGATCGCAGTGGTGCGGTGATTGAACCCATGCTCACCGATCAATGGTTTGTGGATTTAACCCGCGAAACCCAAGCCGATGGCCGCCCGGGCGGCTTGAGCGCCATCACCCAACCCGCGATTGAAGCCGTGCGCGGTGGCGACATTAAGTTTGTGCCCGAGAATTGGTCTAACACCTATTATCAATGGCTTGAGAACATTCAAGACTGGTGCATTAGCCGCCAAATTTGGTGGGGGCATCGCATTCCGGCATGGTACGACACCGCTGGCGCGGTGTATGTGGGCCGCACTGAAGCCGAGGTGCGCGCAAAACACCACCTCGCCGATAACGTAGTGCTCAGCCAAGATAACGATGTGCTCGATACTTGGTTTTCTTCTGCCCTCTGGCCTTTTTCCACCTTGGGCTGGCCGCAAAATACGCCAGAACTCGCCCAGTTTTACCCCACCAGCGTGCTCGTCACCGGCTTTGACATCATCTTTTTCTGGGTGGCGCGCATGGTCATGATGGGCAAATACTTTATGGGCGATGTGCCGTTTCGCGAGGTATATGTGCATGGTTTGGTGCGCGATAGCCAAGGCCAAAAAATGAGCAAATCGAAAGGCAATGTGCTTGATCCGATTGATTTAATCGACGGCATAGACTTGGAATCGCTGGTCACCAAACGCACCACGGGGATGATGCAACCGCAGCTCGCTAAAAAAATCGAAAAAGATACCCGCAAAGAGTTTCCCGACGGCATTCCGGCCTTTGGCACCGATGCCTTACGTTTTACCTTTGCCGCACTGGCCACCACGGGGCGGGATATTCGCTTTGATTTAAGCCGCATTGATGGCTATCGCAATTTTTGCAACAAACTCTGGAATGCCAGCCGGTTTGTGATGATGCAATGCGAAGACCAAGATACCGGATGCACCGATGCGCCCGTGGTTTTAAACGCCGCCGATCAGTGGATTATCAGCCGCTTGCAGCAAGTAGAGCTTGAAGTTGCCAAACATTTTTCTGATTATCGCTTCGATTTAGCCGCGCAAACCCTGTATGAATTTACCTGGAACGAATACTGCGACTGGTATTTGGAGTTCACCAAACCCGCGTTGAAATCGGGCGATGCCGATGCCGAGCGCGGCACGCGCCGAACCTTAGTGCGGGTGCTTGAGGCCGTGTTGCGCTTACTGCATCCGATTATCCCCTTTATTACCGAAACAATTTGGCAGCGGCTCGCGCCCTTGGCCTTGCCAGAACAAAATAGGGTCGAGAGCATTTTGGCGCGCCCTTATCCCCAAGCCGATGCGAGCAAAATCAAGCCATTAGCGCTTGAATCGGTGGAATGGTTAAAAGCGGTTATTTTAGGCGTGCGCCGCATTCGTGCCGAGATGGACATTGCGCCGAGCAAGATGCTGGATGTGCTGGCCACCGGCGCCACCGCAGCAGAAATCCAACGGTTTACCGAATTTTCGGCCATCTTGGTGCAGGTGGGGCGCATCAGCAGCGTTACGCCCTTGGCGGATCACGCGGCCTTGCCCGAGGCGGCAATGACCTTAGTCGGCGCGCTACACATTCATATTCCGTTAGCCGGCTTAATCGACAAAACGGCTGAACTGGCGCGTTTAGCGCGGGAAATTGCCAAAAATGAGGCGGAGCTTGCCAAAGCGCGCAGTAAATTAGAGTCCCCAGGCTTTGCCGATCGGGCGCCGCCTGCCGTGGTGGCACAAGAGCGCGAGCGGGCCGACAAATTTGCGGCAAGTTTGGCCGATTTAGCCGCTCAATACAGCCGAATCGAGCGCTTGTAGCCCCGCACTGCGCGCTGCTTTATGAGCGGCGCGATCAAGGCGGCGGCTATAGCCACAATTCGAGCGGCGCGTAATTCACCAGCGATTGCAGAATATCACCCCGCGTAATGATGCCCACCACGACCCGGCGATCATCCACAATCGGCAAACCGCGAATATCTTGCGCCAATAACACCCGCGCGAGTTCGCGGATATTGGTTTGCGTGGTGGCGGTAAGCACGTTGGCATTGGCGATGGTGCGTACCGCACGCGGGGCTAAATCCGTAAAGCGCACGCGTTGGCGGGTTAAATCCCCTTTGGTTACCACGCCAACCAACTGGTTTTCTTGGTTTATCAAGGGCACAAGGCCGATATTTTTTTCTTCAAATAGCTGGCGCAGCACCAAAATTGAGGCCTCGGGCAAGAGGCTTAGCACGGGCGATGTCATGATTTGTTCGGCCACCTGCACCGGCCCCACCGCCCGCTGCCCCCGTTTTACCGCTTGGTAGGCCTGCACTTCGGCGGCAAATTTCGGCGCGGGTTCGGCGGCGGTACGCGGGGTGCTATCGCCCTGCGCATCTGGATCGTTGGGGGTGATGGCTCGGGTTTTTTCCACGGGATCAATCGCACGCGGGGGCGCTTGCAACACCGGATGCGCCAATGCTTGATCAAGGGTTAGGTGATCGCTAATGCCAGGGCCAAATAAAACAAAGCTCATACCCTGCGCCCCTCGGGCGGGTGCAAACGGGCATGATTAAGCCCCCATGCCCGCAGTTCGGCTAAAAGCGTTTGCTCGGCGAAAGCCGCAGGTTCTGACCCGGCTTGCAGCGCATCAATAGCGGCAAAAAATTCAGCAAAACTCAAACCTGGCCGCCCGCCCTGATGCGTGTTTTGGGTATTGGGCGCGGGGTATAAACACGTTTGCACCCAAGCTTGCCACTGGGCAAGTTCAGCGGCTTTTAGTAACTCCGGGCGGGCGCGGGCGATAAAGCGCAGCACAAGGGTCTGCACGCGGGCATCTTGCCAAGCTTGCCCCATTAAACGCGAGAACGCGGCGGTTACTTTCTCGGTTTGTAGGGGTGATTTTTGATCTAAGGCTTGATCGAGCGCCCGATTAAACGCATCCAACGGGCTGTGATCGGCGGCGGGAATAAACCCCTCATACAAAGCACACTCGGGGTCTTGCGCGGCAAATTCGGTTTGCAGAGCCAAAACGGCATGCAGTTTTTTGGCAATCGCTTGATGGTTGCGGCCAAGGGCTTGGCTGTTGCGCTGCACGGCGGCGGTATCAAGCCGCATTCGATCAACCACGCGGGCTTCATTTAAAATCGCCATCGAAACCACCACCGGCGCCCGATTCATATGCAGCAGCTTGATCGGTAATCGGTGCGTGCCGGGAGCGGCATCGGCATCACGCAAAAAACGCCGGGTGCTTAAGGCATCAAGGGATTCATCCATCACCTCGGTGGGATCAAACCGCAAATCCCACAGCAGCCGCTGGGTGGCCACCCCGCTCACTTGGCCTAAATTAGCAAACACCGAGGCACTGCCCTGCTCGCCCGCAATGCGCCCGGATATATGCACAAACGCGGCGCGTGCAGGGTCATCGATAAACTCAGCCACGGCGGTTTTTTTGCGCAAATTCAAGAGGTAATCGAACAATTTGGGGGATTGATCGCGCAGCAAGCGCGCCAACGCGATGGTCGCCTCCACATCACTGGCTGCATCGTGGGCGTTATCGTGGCTAATGCCATTGGCTTTAGTTAACGCGGTTAAGCGCAACGTGGGCTTGCCGGCCTCATCGGTTGGCCAGTGAATGCCATCAGGGCGCAACAAGCGCACCGCGCGGGCGGCATCCAGCACATCCCAACGGCTATTACCGTTTTTCCATTCATGCGCATAAGGGTCGCGTAAATTTCGCCAAAACATAAACCGCATCAGTTCCGCATCAAAACGCAGGCTGTTAAAGCCCACCGCGCAGGTATCGGGCACCATCATCTCGCGGTGAATGCGGGCGGCAAACTCAGCCTCGGGTGTGCCGCCTGCGTTTGCCGACGTTTGCGGCAAAATTCCGGTAATGAGCACGGCTTGCGGGTGCGGCAATACCTCGGGCGAGAGGGTGGCATAAAGGGTGATGGGCGGCGCGATGGGTTCTAGCGCCTCGTTGGTTCTTAAGGCGGCAAATTGTATCGGGCGATCACAGCGCGGGTCGGCACCGGTGGTTTCAAAGTCGTAAAACAAAAAGCTCATAATGAAATCGCCTACGCGTCATGAATGTCTTAGGGGGAATCGGCCGACACGGTAATTGCGGCAGGCTCGCTTGCAGGCATAGTTTTGGCTTGCGTTGCGGGTGGGGCTTTTGTATCTGCCACCGGCTGCGCAGTATCGGTGGCGCTGGGCGCAGGGGGATTTAACGGCGCCACGGGGCTAAGCAAAGCCAATAAGTTATCTGCAGGTAAGCTGGCAGGCTTCGGGGCGGCCTTTGCCTCACGCCACGCGTAAATTAAGGTGGCCGACAAAACGGCACGCACGTAATTGCGGGTTTCATCAAACAAAATGGTATCAACCCACACATCGCCCGGCAGCGCGCGGTTTTCGGGCAACCATTGCTTAACCCGCCCGGGGCCTGCGTTATAGGCGGCAATGGCCAGCGGCATTTGGCCGGCATAGCGCCCATTGAGATAAGATAAATACGCGGAACCTAAGGTGATGCTGGTTTGCGGATCGTGCAAGTTCATACCCGTAAGGCCTAAACCAGCTTTGCGGTTAATCCAGTCGGCGGTCGTGGGCATGAGTTGCATTAGGCCTTGAGCGCCAGCGCCTGAACCCACATCGCTCATAAATAAACTTTCTCGCCGAATCACGGCATACAGCCAGCTAGACGCAACGCCTTGCGCTTGCGCCTTGGCATCGACAATCGGTTGCCACGGGGTGGGAAAGCGGGCGGCAAACCAAGTGGGATCATCTTGCTTTTTCATGCGCGCGATGGCGATAGACACCCGATCGTGCCAGCCGACTTGTTCGGCAAGCAAGGTTAAAGCCGGAATTTGCGCGACAGGAATGTCATCCAGCGCGGCAGAAAATGCTCGGCGGGCGTCATCGGGTAAATCGGCGGCGCGCAAATAAAACGCGAGCTGCACCATCGGATTTTGCTGCACGGCGGTGGTATCCAGCGTCGGCAGGGGCGGAATTTTTGGCCAAGGGTAGGCTATATCTAAACGATCGGCGGCTAAAAAACCGTAGTAATCGGGGGTTAAGGTGAGCGCCTGCCAGCGGGCTTTTGCGCCCTCGTTATCCCCCAGTTTCGCATCGGCGCGCGCCCACCAATATTGCCATTCAGGGGTTTGAGATAAATCAACCGGCATCGCTGCAATCGCCACTTTCAGATTCGGCCAATCTTCACTGCGCAAGGCCGCGCGGGCAGCCCAAGTTTGGGTTTCTTGGTTTTGCGCCGAGGCGGGCAAGGCCATAAGCCAGCCATAGGCTTGCGGTAGGCGGGTGTAGGCCGCTTTAAGGGCAATCAGCTGGGTAATTTTGGCTTGCGCATCGGTGCTTAAGCCCCAATGGGCGGGGTTGCTCGTCCATAAGGTATCGGCAGCTTGGGGGTTGCTTTTGGCAAGCCAGATAAACGCTTGAGTCCAAAGCGCTTGCTGGTCTGCATCCGCTGCTTTTATGGCCGGATGGCTTGCAAGCGCGGCTTGCAGCACTGCCGCCGGATCAGCTTGGGCGGTTTTCCATTGCGTTACCAGTGAATTAAGCCCGGTAATTTTTTGTTTTTGGGCTTCCCGAACCAAATAATCGGCCAGCGTCGTGTTGCCTTCGGCCAAGCTCACACGGATACGCTGCGCATATAGGGCGGCATTCAAGTTACCCTTGGTTTTAAGCCAAGCAAAAATGGGGTTGCAGGCCTCAGGTTGGCTGCGCCCTTCTGCCCACAATTGTTCGGCGGCGGCGATTTGCTCTGGCGTTAAGGTGGCGGTTTGCTCGGCCGCTTGCCAGCTTTGGCACAAGCGGGTTGGCGTGGCTTTAAGCGCGGGGGGCAGCGCTTCGATGGTTTGATAATCGGTAAAATTTTTCTGCCGATTTAAGCGGGTTAACAGCCGCGCTTTTAAATTTTGGCTAAAGATATAATCTGGGTGGGCTTGCAGAAAATCGCGGACCGCCGGTACATTTTGCCCCGCCACATCCATCAAATACCGAAATTGCAAATAAGTTGCTAACGGGTTGTCACCCAAGGCGGTCAGGGCGGTTTGAACGGCCGCATTATCCCCTTGGGCGATGGCGGCCATGCCCGCCAAAAAAGCAGGGGGCACCGACCAAGCCGTTGGCGTTTGAGCAGGGTTTGGGTTTGGGTTTGGGCTCGGGCTTTGCGCAACCGGCGGCGCGCTATCGGCATGCGCCATCGGCAAGCACACAACCCCACTCAATAACAGCCCGAACAGCAGCCCGCGCATTTGATTCAAGCCAGTTCGCCGAGGCGTTATCGTGTGCATCACAAGCATTTTTTCCATCAAAATAAGATTGATCATTATCATAACCAAACCATGAGCGATACCCTAAGACAACCCACCCCGCCCCCACCCGCGCCGTATATTGGGCGATTTGCGCCCACCCCCTCGGGCGAATTGCATTTAGGCTCGTTGGTGGCGGCGCTGGGCAGTTATCTGGATGCCAAAGCCCACGGCGGCCTGTGGCGCTTGCGCCTAGATGATTTAGATGCCGCCCGCTGCAAACCCGCCACCGCCTGGTGCATTGTGCAGCAATTAGCCGATCACGGGCTTGCGCCCGATGGCGCGGTTATCTGGCAAAGCACGCGCACAGCGCACTATCAAGCCGCTTTCGACCACTTAAACGCGGCCGCCGAGGTGTATCGCTGCCAATGCACGCGCAATACCTTGCGCGCCGCACTGAACGCCGGACGCGTGCTTGACGGCGTGGCCGGCCCGATTTACCCCGGCACCTGTTTGGCACACCCCCCTGCCCCCGCGCAGGCGGCGGGCGGGCGCTGGCGGGTGCCCCCTGAGGCGATTACCCTTAATGATCGGTTTTTGGGTGTGATATCCCAAGTTTTGCCGCACACGCTGGGCGATCCCTTATTGCGGCGCTCCGATGGCGTATTTGCCTATCATCTAGCCGAGGTGGTCGATAACCAGGCTTATCGCATCACCGATGTGGTGCGCGGGGCAGATTTAGCCTCCTTAACGCCGGTGCAGATCGCACTCCACCAAGCTCTGTTCCCGGATTCGCCCCCGCCACGCTATGGGCATTTGCCGCTCGTGCTGGGAGCCGATGGTCGAAAACTCAGTAAAACCAATCAGGCAAAGCCCCTCGATAGCCGAAAAGCGCACCAAAATTTAATTGAGGCTGCCCAATTTTTGAGTTTAACTCCGCCCGATAAAGGGTGGCCAATCGACAGGTTGTTGCAAGATTGGGCAACCCAATGGGCGGCTACTCGGTTGAGCTAAACATTATAAAAATCTTAAAGAAGCGCGAATTAAATCAAGCGTCTGGCGTAAGCACCGCGCGCACCGGCGCAAAGCTCCGCCGATGTGCCGGGCAGGCACCAAACTCAAGGAGTAGCGCCCGATGCCGCGCGGTGGGGTAGCCCTTGTGCCGGGCAAACTCATACTGCGGGTAGCGCGCATCCAGCATCACCATTTGGCGATCCCGCGTTACTTTCGCCAAAATCGAGGCGCTGGCAATCGCCGCATCCCGTCCATCGCCGCCGATCATCGGGATGCATTCTCGATTGCCCCAAACCGCCGCATCCATTTTGGGGCAATGGGTGCCATCCACATGAATCCGCTGCAATGCATGCCCTTGGCTGAGCAGCATTTCGACCGCGCGGCGCATGGCCAACAGCGAAGCTTGCAAAATATTCAAGGTATCAATTTCAGCCACGCTCGCCTCGCTAATCGCAAAGGCCGTGGCCTTTTGAGTGATTTCATCGAATAACCGCGCCCGCGCCATGGCACTGAGTTTTTTGGAATCATTCACGCCCATAATCGGCCGGCGGGCATCTAAAATTACCGCCGCCGCCACAACCGAGCCTGCCAAAGGCCCGCGACCGGCCTCATCCACACCCGCATAACAGGTGTCGGCTTCGCGCATCTCAAATAATGGCAATTGCGGCATACTGCCCCCTCTGTTTAACTTAAATTGAGTGTGCGATGACCACTTCGATTAGCCCCGCCCCCACCCAAACGCCGCCCCTGCGCCTTTTTTTTGCCGCCGGCGAAGCCTCGGGCGATCATTATGCCGCCGAACTTTTTTTGCGCATCAAAAGCCAATATCCCCATTGCCAAGCGCAAGGCCTAGGCGGGGCGGAAAGCCGTGCGGCCGGCATAAAAACCGTGGTGGATTTGCAAACCGTTTCGGTCATGGGGCTAGTCGAGGTGCTCAAACATTATGGCCAACTCAAACGGGCGCTTAACGCCTTAATTGAGGCGATGGTCGCCCATAATACTGATTTATTAATCGCGATTGATTTTCAAGAATTCAATCAGCGCCTAGCCAAAGCGGCGCGCAAACGGGGCGTTAAAGTCTTATTTTTTGTCGCGCCGCAAGTGTGGGCTTGGCGCCCTAAACGCGCCGCTAAATTTGCCCAAGTGGCCGATCACCTCGCCGTGTTATTCGATTTTGAAGTACCCCTGTTTGCAAAATATGGCTTGCCCACCACCCATGTAGGCCACCCGCTCCGCGATTTAATCCCCGCCGAGCTATGCAAAACCGCCGCTACCGCCACGCTCATTCAAACGCAAGCACGGCAAAACCTGAATGTATCCCGTGAGGGCATCGTCATCGGCTTGCTGCCCGGCAGTCGCCAAAGTGAGCTTACCCGGCTATTGCCCGTGTTGCTGGCCACCGCGCAACGGTTGTTGGATGAACATCCCACCTGGCGCTTTGTGCTACCGCTGGCCTCATCCATTCCGCCCGATTGGTTTAATGCCTTGCTGGCCGAAAGCCTGCCCAGCCCCGCACTCAAGGCGGCGCTCACCCTCACCTCAGGGCAGGCGCGCCGCGTGATGGCGGCAGCAGATGCCTTAATTATCGCCTCGGGCACCGCCACGCTGGAGGCGGCGCTCATCGGCACCCCGATGGTGCTGATATACAAAACCCACCCCCTCACCTACCGCATTGCCCGCTATTTGGTGAATGTCGCGCGCATCGGCCTGCCCAATATCGTACTGGGGCAAGATTGCGTGCCAGAACTCATCCAAGATGACGCCAATCCACCGGCCATTCAAGCCGAGCTCAATCACCTAATACACGATGAAATGGATAACCAACGCGCTTGCTTGAACGCCATTGCGGCTCACTTAGGCCCATTGGGCGCCCTAGATCAACTCGCCCAATTGGCGCTGCACTTGGCAGCCCCCTCACAAACAACAGCGCGCAATTAACGCCCGCACCATCCGCACCGTGTCATCCAGCGCGGATAATTCAATATATTCATCGGGTTGATGCGCCTCATCAATCCGCCCAGGCCCAAAAACCACCGTATCGCAGCCCAGCGCTTTATAAAAGGGCGCTTCAGTGCCAAATGCCACCGCTTTAGGTGCCTTGCCACTAATTTGAGTTAAAAACGCGGTCAGTTGAGAATGCTCGCCGCTAGAGAACGGCTCAACCCCCGGCGATAAGGTATGGGTTTCAAACGTAAAATCCGTATCCTTGAGCGCCGCCTGCACCCGCTCGCGCAGGGCATACCGCAAAGCTGCCCCATCCATACCCGGCAGCGGGCGCACATCAAAATGCACAGCGCATTGCGGGCAGATGCGGTTCGGGTTATCGCCGCCGCAAATATGGCCGAAATTCACCGTGGTGTACGGCACTAAAAAAGCCGCATTTTGCTGCAATTTCAAAGAATCACGCCACGCGGTAAGCGCCGCTAAAACCCGTGTCATGCCATCAATCGCATTCAACCCCTTGTCTGGATCGCTTGAATGCCCGCTGCGGCCAAACACCGTCACCGCCTCCATCATCACGCCCTTATGTAAATGCACCGGCGTTAAATTCGTTGGCTCGCCAATCACACAAAACCGCGCTTTTGGCCGCCCAAGACGCGCCAGCAAACACGCACCATCCATACTGCTTTCTTCATCGGCCGTGGCCACAATAATCAGCGGTTGGCGTAAATCCCCCGCCTTAAATACGCGCGCCGCCTCGATGGCCAAGGCCAAAAAACTCTTCATATCAGCCGAGCCCAAGCCATAGCCCCGCCCCTCAAGCTCGGTCCATACAAACGGATCAAACCGCCATCGCGCCGCATCCCAAGGCACCGTATCGGTATGGCCGGCTAAAATCAGCCCATCAGATGCCGACGCATCACCCAGCGTCGCAATTAAATTGGCCTTATCCCGATGATGTTCCAACGGCAAAATTTCAACCAAAAACCCAGCAGACTCAAGCCAACCCGCCAGCAAATCAATCACCGCCCGATTACCCATATCAAACTGCGGCGACACACTACTCACCGACGGAGTCGCAATTAATTGAGCAAGCATGTGGGATAAAGCAGGTGCGGGCATCTCAAACTCCAATCAAAATAACAACACACAATTTAGCACGCAGCGCCCACTAAAACGGGAACGCAACAAACCCGCGCGCAAAAAACCGCCCTTAAAGCAAATATTTTATTTGCATTCATAAAGTTGGCTAAATTTAGGCTGCGTAACAAGCCAAGCGATTCGGTGGACAGCCCCGCATCAAACGGCTATGATGCGCCCACAAAAATGCGCCCGTAGCTCAGATGGATAGAGTACAGCCCTCCGAAGGTCATTGAGGCATCATTTCAAACCCCGGTACTGGTTGATTTTTGGGCGGCATGGTGTGGCCCTTGCCGCACGCTCATGCCCCTGCTGGCCAAAATTACCGAAAGTTATGCAGGTAAATTGCATCTGGCCAAAGTCGATACCGATGCCGAGCAAGAGCTGGCGGGACATTTCGGCGTTCGCAGCCTGCCCACGGTAATGCTGGTGATCAACGGTCAGCCGGTCGATCAATTCATGGGCGCATTGCCAGAGTCTCAAGTTCGGGAATTCCTGGAGAAACACATCACCTCCGAAGTCGATGCACTACGTCATCAAGCCCGTGACCTGGCCGCAACCGGTGCAGTAGAACCCGCCATCGCTTGCCTCAAGCAAGCCAATGTCATCGAACCCAACAACAGCGACATCCTGATTGATCTGGCGCAGATTGTGAGTGATACCGGCGATTATGCCCAGGCCACGCAAATCTTGGACGCATTACCCATTGATGTGGCCACCCGCAAGGAAGTCAAAGAACTCAAGGCGCGCATCCACCTTGCCCAACATGCCAATGAGGGCCCGAGTTTGGAAGAACTGCACCAACGTGTTTCAGCCGACGACACGGATTTGGCCGCCCGCGAACAGCTCGCCGCTGCCCTGGCGATGCATCAGGATTATGAAGGCGCGTTGACGCAATTTTTCACCCTCATGCAGCGCGACCGTACCTTTAATGACGATGCCGGACGTCGCGGGCTCCTGGATTTATTCGAGGTATTGGGTGCTGAACACCCCCTCACGAAAACGTGGCGGCGCAAAATGTTTGGCCTGTTGCATTAATCTTGATTACGGCAATGGCCTGACCGGCCGCACTCGGCAGTTGAGCGGCTGCGAACAGTGGCTTACGATAGGTCAGGCAGCCTGTCTGAACATCCAACGGAAACGCAAATGCACACAGATCGTCATGATACCTCCTCCCCAATGTCGACTCAGGCGCCTTCCCCTGCGCCCCACGATCACACGCAAGCCGATTCGCATGACGGGCACGATCACGACCATCATGGGCACCACCATCAGCTGCCAGACCAAATTAACCGGGTTTTTATCCTGGGTATCGCACTCAATGTGTTGTTTGTGGTTATCGAAGTCAGCTTTGGGCTTTGGAGCAATTCCATCGCCCTGCTCTCCGATGCCGCCCACAACCTCAGTGATGTGTTGGGGTTGCTGATTGCCTGGGGCGCCAGTGTATTAAGCCGGCACGCCGCCAGCCAACATTTCACCTATGGTCTGCGCAGCAGCACCATCTTGGCCGCGCTCATGAATGCGGCTTTTTTGATCCTCATGACCCTGCTGATTCTCTGGGAAGCGCTGCCCCGTCTCATCACCCCCGAGCACGTGAATGGCGAAGTACTGATCTGGGTGGCTTTGGCGGGCGTTGTCATCAATGGATTAACCGCCCTGTTATTTCTGCGCGGACAAACCCACGATCTCAATCAACGCGGGGCTTTCTTGCACATGGCCGCCGACGCGGTCGTGTCCTTAGGGGTCGTTATCGCGGGCATCATCATCGTGTTTACCCATTGGAACTGGCTCGACCCCCTGATTAGCCTCGTGATTGGTTTTGTTATTTTGATCCCCGCCTGGCGCTTGCTGAAACAAGCGGCACGGTTGATCCTGCACGGCGTGCCTGAAGGCGTTAACCCCGATGAAGTTTTTGATTACCTGAAACACATACGCCAAGTCACCGATGTACATGATTTGCACATCTGGGCGCTGAGCACGACCGAAAATGCGCTGACCGCCCATTTGATTGTGGTGGACGGTCTATTGAATGATGCCCTGCGCGAAAGCATCAATCACGAGTTGAGTGTGCGCTTCAATATCAACCACACCACCTTGCAAATTGAATCGGGCGATGGCCAGTTTCCCTGCGCCAGGGCACACGGCTGCCCCATGTCGCTTAATCACTCAGCCTAGCAGCCTGTCCACAATCCAGCCCCCCGGCGTCCGCGCGTTGGGTACAGGTCTGATCGGTCATGGACGCAATGAGCAAGTCATCCGGGACATCCCAACCCACGGTAAACGAATGGCGAGCCACGAGGAAATGTATATACTAAACGTAAATCCATAAGCAGTAAGGTGCGCACAATGAATTACGCGCGTGTTTTCCAATCGGGCAATAGCCAGGTCGGTTGCCAAAAGAATTCCGGTTCAATGCCCAGCAAGTGGAAATTTTCCGGCGGGGAAATGAAATTATTTTGCGTGAGCGCCCAAGCAGCTCGGCGTCAATTTTCGAGGTATTAACACAACTACCTGAAGATTTTATGGCGCGAGGTCGGCAAGATGAAGAGCCCCAGGAACGTGAGGCGTTCTGATGGCCGTTCGCTATTTGCTCGATACGAATATTTGTATCTACATTGCCCAACATAACCCACCCCACGTACGTGAGCGATTCGCCCGCCACACAGCGGACGAACTGGTTATGTCCGTTATCACCCTTGGGGAACTGCGATTTGGTGCGGAAAAAAGTCAATCGCGCGATCGCGCAGTTGCCGTGATTAATCAACTGGAATCCGTGATCCAGATTGCCCCTCTAACCGGGGTGGTGGGCGAACACTATGGACAAATTCGGGCTGCTTTGCAGAAAAGCGGTCAGCTACTTGGCAACAACGATTTGTGGCTTGCCGCACACGCCCGTGCTGAGGGGTGGATTTTGGTCACCAACAACGAACGCGAATTTGTGCATGTGGACGGTTTGCAAATTGAAAACTGGTGCTAGTCCGTCCATTCACCTCAAACGCGTGGAAAACCGGTCTCAAATTGGCGTTGCCCTCTAACGGATGGTTAAATTCAACAGCCTGGGAGACGGATTGGCCTGGCATAAATTTCAGACTTCCTCGATATCCAACAAGGGCAACCAATACCAATGATCGAGGTTTTGGCGAATCCATGACGTGAGCTGATGATCGAGCTTATCCGCGAGAACGCAGGCTTTGGTATGGGCGTCGCCCTCGCCTGAACTGCTCAGTTTCGGCTCAATGATGGCGCGATAACAACCCAGGCCATTCGGCTCGATATGCACGGGCAGAATATCGAGTCCGTAGCGAACGGCCAAACGTGTCGCAAACCAGAGATTGCCCCGATGACCGGTTCCCCGTCCGAATTGTGGGGACTGCACCGTGCCATTTTTTTCCTCATCAATGAATAGCACCACATTACTCCCTTGGGCGACGGCTTTGGTTATCTGCCGCATGGCAGAAGGTGAAGCGGGGATTAAATCTCCAGACATGCCGCCTTCAAATTGCCAGCGTGATCGCATTTCATGGGCCAATTGCGCATGAACGGAATTATTTAGTGGCAAATAAATATCACAAAATCGCCCCCCGACAAGCTCGGTAACACGACCGATCAATTCCCAGTGTGCGGTATGCGCACTCACCAGAATCACGGGCTTTGTGAGGTGTTCAAGGTAATCCAACCCAATAATTTCCAAACGATTTTCACGAACCAAGCGATGTAGAACCGGAATCTCGGCATAAACCTGTCCCACGTGGCGGGTATGTTCAATAATCCGCCGTTCGCGTTCGGTTTGATCGGTAATGCCCATCAGGGTGGCGTAACTTTTATGCATCCTGCGAACCCAGAGGCGATTCGCACGGATCGCTTTTCGACCTTGCCGGGCGCCTAACCCCCCCCCAATCGACGAAACCCAAGGGATGGGCAAATAGCAGAATAATCGGGCGAGCATCAGTTCAAAGCGATCTTTAACGGAGCGTGAATGCTGTCGCTTACCCATGGTGTCTGGGTGCTAATGTCATGGGTAGACCGTCTTTCGGCCGCAAAGTTAAACGACACTCAATGCCCATCACATGATCCGGTTGAAGTTTGGCTTCAAAGCGTTGCGCGAGCGTTGCCAGG
Organism: Halothiobacillus sp. 35-54-62; assembly: GCA_002281295.1. Classification (GTDB taxonomy): domain Bacteria; phylum Pseudomonadota; class Gammaproteobacteria; order Halothiobacillales; family Halothiobacillaceae; genus Halothiobacillus. The sequence goes on from NCFS01000008.1 coordinate 34,683, forward strand.
CACAGAATGCCTTCGGTCAAGCCAAAACGCAGCCCCAGACAAACGCGGTGTCCTACGCTGAATGGCACATAAACAAATTTATCGGGGCGGGTTTGACCGGGCAGGAATCGCTCGGGAAAAAAGTGATCGGGTTTTTCCCAAAAGAGCTCATGGCGGTGCAGTAACCAAGGCAATACCAGCACGATGGAATCAGGTTTGAGCTGTTTGCCGCGAATTTCATCACTCGCCCTCGCCTGCCGGCTCAAAAGAGGCACCGGGGGATACAACCGCATCGTTTCCTCAAACACGGCACGGGTATAAGGCAAATGGGCGACATCATCCAGGGTGGGCGCGCGGCCACCCAGGACGCGATCAAGTTCTTCATGCAGAAGTGTTGCCGCACGCGGATGATGATCGAGCAAATACCAGGCCCAAGCCAATGAATTTGCAGTAGTTTCATGGCCGGCCATAAACATGACAATGGCTTCGTTGCGCACATCGACCAATTTAAGCGGACAACGTTTGGGGGCTGAATTTTTTCCCGCGTGCTCACCCAACAAGAGTGACAGCAGGGTCACGGTGGACTTATCGGTGCGGGTTTCATGCCGGGCAATGATATGGTCAATGACCTCATGAATTTTGCTCGCCGCCCTCATCGCCCGAATTCGTGCCAGCGGATTACGCATCCATTTGAGGAATGACAAACCAAACGTATCAGCCAGACTTAATTGTTCGATTGCTTTTTGGTAGTCAGAAAAACTGTTTACCACCTGAGCCGCTTCGGCATCAGATGTGTCGTCACCAAAAATGGTGCGACCAATAATGCGCGAGGTCAGTTTAGCCATTTCATGCAGCATATCCACCATGCCGTGGGGCGGCAGTGTCGCCCACTGATCGGCCAGTTCTTGTGCCGATTCAACCATGATCTCCGCAAACCCTGGCAACCGATCCGCTTCAAACGCCGGTGCGCAATAGGCGCGTCGATCTTTCCATAATTCGCCATCGCTCACAAACAAGCCATCACCCAGCAAGGGTTCGAGTGAATTTCGCATCTGCGGGCTTTTGCGATCGTAATTATCGTGCTCGTCCAAAAAAACGTGCCGCACGGTATCGGGGCTATTGCAGACAAAATAATGTTGATTAAGCAATTGAAAATCGAATGTCAAACCACGATAAGCGCGCTCCGGCCAAACAACCAGCAAATTGGTTCTTAATTCAAATAACGATTTGATATCCCCCATCCATTGAGTCGGCGGACGAACCGTGATCGGCACGGGTTCATCTATCTCCCGAACGGATTCAGGTAAATCCAACCGCTTAAATTGGCTCATGATTCAAATAACCCCAATACAATTCGTACGATTAGAGCAAAAAATGCCCAAGTTCCTGCACAGAGAATATCTTTTGTTTTGAGTCCACACGAAACGATTGATCCAATTTTTTCGTATCAAATACAAAAAAAGGCGTATGTCCCGAAGGCATACCATAGTGTTGATAAACGGTATCCATAATGGGCACATGATCACCATACCACAGCAATTTTCCCGGTCGCTGCGCATTCTCTGTCAACAAATGCATTAAATTTTTCGCCATTGCCCCCGCGTTACGCCAATGTCTGAGATAAATTGCGAGATCACGGCATTGCTCAGGTTGTGGTTCCGTAAATAGCGCCTGCATCTCATGCGATGAAATGGGCTCCAAATGCAGGGGGCCGTGGTTTTCCATGGTGACAACAAAGACGAACACCGGCTGCGGCGACTCCTGAATGAGCTGTTCGACAAATTGAAACAGCGCATGATCCGCAACATAAGGCCCAAATCGCGTTGCCTGATCAAAGGCTGAAATATCATAAAACTCATCAAATCCGAGCAACGGATAAACCCGATCCCGGGCATAGAAACTGGCGGGATAGGGATGAATCGCCACCGTTCGATACCCTTGTTCCTTAAAACGCCGCACCAGACTCGCCTCAGGTCGGCGACTGATCAGTCGGTATGGGTTAAAGCCATGAACACCCAGGCTTTTGGGCAAAACGCCGGTTAAAAAAGCAAACTCGCTGCGCACGGTATTTGCACCCCAGGCAGGCACTTCAACTTCGCCAAAAACAAACGCCTGTTGAAGCACTTCATCAAAATCGGAACCCAATTGTTTGGCAATTGATGGACAAATTAAACGCGGATCAAAAAACGATTCGCTCTGAACCGCAATCACATGAGGTCGCGGTTCCGGCGTCCCTGACAGGGCAGAATGGGCAAAGGGCGATAGCAACGGGGGTTTTTGAGAAAATTGCGCAATCGCATAGGCCCAATAAAACGCAACCAATCCGAGGTTATAAACATCTATCTGAGGCTCAACGGATATTGCAGGCCGCATCAAATGGCCTGCAACGAGGAGAAACACGCCAAACATACCCATCACACCCAGGTTGAATAACCCATGGGATGACGGAGTTACCGATGGCTCCAAGCCAAACCCCAAGCCGATGGCCACAGCCACACCGACCACGACCAAAAGCGCCCGACCAATACCCAGAAACGGCAAGAATAAACGCGGGTGTTTAAATAAATCGACGATGTAATCATAATCCTGAAACAGAAACGGTTCTTTCAGCGCCTCAAACTTTGCATTATTTGCAAACACCAATAACAGCCAGAGTGCCAGCAGAATTAACGTGGAGAATATGGGTCGACCCAGCCCCCAGGCAAACAGCGCAAACAGTACGAGCCATACTCCCGAGGTGAGTAAAAAACTCGACCAGGGACGCCGCCAGGGCAGCGTTAATTTTGGCCAGACTAATTGCTCCACACCAAAAATCAGCAAAAGCCCAATAAAGGCGCAACTCCAGGCAAGCACGAGCGGGGGTGTCATTATTTCACGCCATAACCCATCAAACGCACCAACCAGGTAGATACAGACGCAGGCAATACGGCCAACCACCAGGTGCCAAAATTGAGTGGGAATGGAAAGCTGATCCGCGCTTTATTGCGCGCCAATCCGTTATGAATGATAGCTGCGGCTCTTTCGGGCGACATTTCAAACGTTTTTGGCCCAAGCATGGCATCGCACATGGGGGAGCTGACATAACCGGGCATCACGACGTTTACCCGAACCCCCTTGTGTGCCAAGCCACCGCGCAAGGCTTCTGCATAGGCTTTCAGTCCGGCTTTACTGGCACAATACGAAGGCGTGACCGGCAGGCCAAAATAGCCGGCCAACGAACTGATGAACACCATTTGACCATATTGGCGTTGCTGCATAAACCGCGCGACCAAATCGGCCATGGCCATCACGGCCACCAGGTTTAAATGGATGAGTTCATCCGACGCCTGCCAGTCCTCCCCCGATATGCCATGGTGGGTGGACACATTCGTATTCATACCCGCGTTAAAAATCACCAAATCCGGACGGGTTTCCTCAAGAATCAACCGCATCCATACCCGAGCAGACTCCGGTATCGCCAAATCAGCCGGCATCAACACAACCTCTGCACCCAGGGATTCGCAATTTTTTTGAACCCGCTGCAAGCGTGACTCATCCCGCCCCTGCAAAATCAGGGTAATACCCAACCCAGCGTATCGCTCGGCCAATGCTGCGCCAATCGAGCCGCTGGCGCCCGTAATCACAATCACCTGAGGGTTAAATGTTCGCATGGGGCATATCCTCAGTGATCAATTGTTCAATGGGGGATTGCGCTGCAAGCAGGCGGGGGATTGCCCCGTCAATGGCCATCTGGATGCCTGTTTTGCAATAGAATCCACCATTGATCTGGGTGGTAGCCAAGGCAACGCTGCGAAAGGCCGTAAATAAGGCATTATCGGGCTTAATCGGGTTCTGCCAAAACTCATTCAAATGGCGACATGTAACCAAACCATCCAGGGCATAAATCGAGGGCGCCAGGGAGGCAACCGGCGTACCCCGCTCCAGGGCCAGCGTGCCAACCGTGCTGTTGGCCACCACCACCCCATGCGCGCAGCGCACCATCGTCTCTAAATCGCCTTTTTCAAAGAATAAAACCCGATGTGCAATTTCATACCGGTTGGCTAACGCAGAACAAACCTGTTCATGCGAAACCAACCCTGGATCCAACGGATGATTTTTAACCAGCAATAACGCCTCGGGCGGCGCAAATTTGGCAAAAGATTCAATCACCGCGCGCATGACACCACCAACCCCATCAAAAGACGAGTGATCGCGGATTTGCGCATCGCCATCAAGCTGTAATGGCAGTAGGAAAAATGGTTGCCCCGTCTGTAATACCCGGGAAAAACGTTGCTGATCAGCCCCCCCCCTGCGCCTTAACCGCAGCATACGCCACACATATCCGGCGTACTCCTTCGGTGCGGAGTAAATAGCGTGCGTGCGATAGCTTGGGAAGAAAAAAGGGTTCAGTGCACCGGCTGCATGATAAATGACATCATGCACAACCCGTTGATTAAATGGCATTTTAAAAGGGGTTCGCGCAGGAACGACATGAATCAGATCAGCAACCTGCCGAAACCATTCGGCATTTTTGGGCAACTGCGAGTGCCCATTCACTCCCCCGCGCTCAAGCGTAATCCAATGCGGTCTGAAATACCCTTCCTCAAATACATGAATACGCAGTTTCAGCTTGTTGGCTGCCTCAATAAACGGCCGATGAACGGGCCGCCGATCGCCGAACAAGACAATATCAGTAATGGCGTGATCGACCAGAACCGATCGGCTCCATGCGGGCAATAATTCCAGTGAGTCGTGGAAGCTCAGCGCACCCAACTGCCGCCAGTACACGACATCACCCACATTAAAATTAACCTTGAACACCCGATGCTTAACCGCATGTAAACGCGCGGCAAGTTCTGAAAAAAAAGGAGTTGCAGGCCCTTGTAAAAATAAGAAACTCCGCTCATTCATCGCACACCAACCACCCGTCGTAAAATCCAGCGAAAACCATAACGCCACCAGGCAAGCTGGTTGCCCTTGCGGGTTTTTTCCATCAGCAAAAACTGAACCGCCGCCTCTGGTTCAATGAATGTCTGCTGATCCGCGTCAAAATACAAGGGATATTCGATCAAGACGCCCGCCACCAATTCATCGATAGATAACGCGTGTGTTCGGCGTTCCAGCGGTATTAAATCCTCAGTCAGCCCCCAACCGCTATAAAAGGGTTGGCCGTAGCAAACCACCCTTACGCCCCGCAACAGCGCTTCAAAACCAGTGAGCGATGTCATCACATGCACCTCATCCACCTGGGTCAACAGTGTCGCCATATCTGCATCAATCACCACCTCATCGACATATTGAGTGGCGCCCTGCTCGCCGATACCTTCAGCACGTAAACGGGCGACCACATCGGGATGCGGTTTATAAATGAGATAAGCCTCCGTACCACAACGGGCACGTGCGGCTTCAAGTAACCCAATATTTGTCTTGATCAACGGTGCACCAAACGCCAGTGACGCATCAGTTTCCACTTGGCCCACCACCAAAACCACGCGTTTTGCGGTGTTTGGTCGTTGCCAATTGATCGCACCCACATTGTATTTGGTTAAGCCCGCACGCACGACTTGTGCACGCAAACAGGCTGCACGTTTCAGCAAAGCGTCATCAAATGATTGGGCTTCGAGTATCTGTTCAAGGCGCGAAGGATGGCGCGCATCGTAATACATGCCTACCGGATCCAGCACCCAGGAAATAGGCCGAATTAAATCCGCGCCTAACCCGACTGAACGTAAAAAGCCATCTTCAATGCGCACGACACGCCAGCGCTTGCCTGCTTGTACATCAGCATCCAAATCAGCAGAACCCCACAGCACAATGAGTGCGTCCAAAGGCGCATCGTCCAACGATTTAATAAACCGCACCGAAGATGAGTTCGGAAAGCAGATGCGAACCGCAGGCTGCTTCCAGGCGGAGAAACCCCAGACAAAGACGGGTTCATTCACTTGAGCGGGATGCCAAAAATGTGTGCTGGAATCGATGTCAATCACCCTGGCCATCACCCTGGACTGTCTTTAATAAATGATCCACACGCATAAAATGCGCATGCCATGAAGGCACCGTGAATGACTGCATTCTACGCAATTGATCAATCCGGCGTGGCGAATCACCTTGGGTAAAGTCCAGCACGGCCTGTCGCCAGCCAAGTCCATCTTGCGGATTCAAATACTCTGGAATATCCGCCGCCAATTCACGAAATACACCCAGATCGCTCGCAATCACCGGGCACTGTTGCGAAAGTGCTTCGATCAAAGGCAAACCATACCCTTCAACAAACGCAGGAAACAACAGGGCTTGCGCGTGATGCAACCAGGTCGCTAATTCCTCATCGGTACAGTGGGGCAGCTCAATGACAGCGTAATGAATGGCGGGGCAACGCTCCAACAAATCCACCACCTGCTCACACTCCCAACCCCGTTGACCAATCACCACTAACTTGGGTGTTTGCTCGCCGAATTCACGCACCAAATCCCGCCACAATTGCAAAATCAATAAATGATTTTTTCTCGGTTCAATCGTACCAAGCATCACAAAATACGGCTCGGCCATCGGGCGGCTTAATTTTGGAATACTTAATTTAGCGGGCCCAAGCAGCGCAACAACACAGGGTGGCAAACGGGGGTAAAAATTTTGCGCATATTCTGCCAACCGTTCTGCCGTATCCTGGGAATTGACAATGATTCCGACCCCACTTTCCAGCATCGTGGCCAACCTCCGCGCATGACGGCTGGATTCACCCGCTCGGCAATACTCTGGATGAGAAACGGGAATTAAATCATGGAGAAAATACACGACGCGGAAATCAAATTTCCGTACATTTTCCTGATACTGGGCCGAATCCAAACCACTGTGGCCTGTGTTAAGCAACACGGTGCCCTTTCGTGGCCTTTGCCAATGAACACAGTAAGCCTTACCCACCAGCCAATGCACCAAGGTCGAAAATCGGGCACTCGGCTTCAATAAAGCCGCAAACAGGTCTTGAGCATCGGCACCATCCAAAAAGACCCAACGCCCCGCGACACGAACCAGTGCATCCGAACGTGGCCCGTAATAACGCACATACTCAAGCCCCACACGATCAACCCCCGTCGGCAAGCGTGCCTGAAGCGTCCGATCAACCAGGCGGGTGACGTCAATAATCATCGACAATTATTGACCAATCGTTTTCAGCGACGTGATGGAATAAATCGACGAAGTCAGAATATTCAAGAATTTCTGTAGCTCCGCACCCGGCGAGTTCGCCACATACACCACATCTTTATCGTGCATCATGAAGTTTTGCGCCAACAGCATCGAAGCGGGTTGACGCAAGTTCAGCTCGAACACCACCGGCAACTTGCCGTCTGAGGTCAGCGGAAGATTATCTGACAATGAGCCCAAGCTCTCGGGTGATTCAAACCGGAATACGAATACCCCACCGGCATCGGCGCGCGTATCTTGCAAGCCACCAACCCGTGCGAGGGTTTGCGCGAGCGAGATCCCCTGTGATTCAAAATCAAGCTCTTTATTTTCGGTTGTCGCGCCCAATACGGTTAATTTCAATGGCCTGTTCAATACCGTGACGACATCGCCCGGCATCAACTGGACATTTTGGGTAGGCTCCTGGATCACGCGCTCCAAGGGCATCGACAACACATGACCTTCGCGGGATAACTGAATGGTTTCTTTATCGACCGATTGGCGCACGCCGCCAGCCGCTGCCAGCGCATCAAGCAAACGCTCCCCTCGCGCCGTGAGCGGCATTCTCAGGCTTTTACCGACATCGCCAACAATGGTTACCGTCGATGTCGCATTATTCGCCATGCGCACCAAAACCTGAGGATCATGCGCCTTGCCCGCTAATCGTTTCTCGATGGCCGTTTGAATTTGCGTTGGTGTAAGCCCGGTAGCATGAATGCTTCCCGCAAACGGAATTTCAATATCACCCTTCGCGGATACCATCTGTTCAGGGAAAGAGATCATCTGCGTTGTTGCGTTGCCTCCCAGCGCAATCGCGGCACCCGACGAAAACAACGTAGCCGGTGGTGCTTCCCACAAACTGATAGCCAGTACATCACCGGCGCCTACCAAGTAAGACGCCCCCAAGTCATCCTTGAACTGAGTCGAAAAAGAAGCATGCTTCCGGGCCTCCTGCAACTGATGCAGCACCACATCATCAATATTAATCAGATGGATATCGGGGTTCGGCTTTTGGGCATCCTCTTTGATCACAGAGGCAGACGGGCCACTGGAGGGTAACCATTGAGCGGTTGAGGCACAACCTTGTAGAAACAATAACGGCACAAAAGTAAAGATACCGAGTCGAACTTTGGAACGATACAAAATATAAAACCTCAGAAAACTTTAAAAATACTTTTAAATCAATGGGTAAAAACTAAAAATGAATTACGACAGTCAGGAGGCAACCCAAAAATTCCGATGCATTATCACACCCATAAAACATTCATGAGCGTATTTTTAACCAAGACACAGGGATGATATGCCACACCGCCCCATAAAAATTGCCTAATTACCACTTGTAATCAAGTAGTTGAATTAAACCCGGAGCACCGTCACCGCACTCGCCCGCATGAACCGTTTAAACCCCTTATCGAAGGTAACCAAATGTGCATGATGCCACTGAGCGGCGGCGGCTATCCACGCATCAGGAATGGCATTGCCCGTCAAATGATGCTGCAGACATAGCTGCGCAAACATCGGGAACTCATCGCCAAGCGGCAGTAAAACCACCCCTGGCGCATTAAGTACCGCCGCCAGAAACGCATGTGCCGCCGTTACCGGTGTCGGCTCAACAAATATTTTTGGATGGGTAACCAAACGAAGAAAACCCGAAGCCACCATGGGCAAGATAACCAAAGTACCCGTTTCAGCATGACCAACCAGCGCAGCTTCCAGCCACGCAAGTGCGGGAATATGATGCGGATGATCCTGACGCGAAGCCGCGACCAATACAGCCACATCCGGTGTCACCGTCAATCATCCGCCGCATCGAGCAGCGCGCGATGCGTTACGGCATCGGCAACGGATGGGTGCAATCCGCCCTTCCCGTGATACACCGGCAGCACGGGAACAGCGACGTTAAGCGACATAGTGCGAGCACGCAGCCGAAGTGCCAGACCCTGCTCTATCAGCCGTGTCAAGCTCGTGTGCTCCTTCGCGGCGAGGGCTTTGGCTTGCATCAACAACCCGTCATCAATATCCAGTGTTGTTCTCATCGCGCTCCACCATTAATGCAGATTTATGCAAATGTTAAGACCGGGCTCACTCATAATCAAGCCCTGCTTCACCGCCCTTCTTCGCTGTAGTGAGGGGATTCATCCCCGACAAGGTCGGCACCGAACCTAGCCGTAGCATCCCGAACCGCCCTGTCAAAGCTTGAGTAAAAACCTGAGTAAAAGGCCGAATAAAAACCTGAACCGTGCTCACCTCTTTGGGCACCGAGTCGGGGATGAATCCCCTCCTACAGTATCGGAGCCAACCGTTATAGGAGGGGCTCAACCCTGTGTGATTGCGCCGACATGGTGAAGTTTGAACAAGCCTGACTTAAAAAGCCCATCAAGCCGAAGGTACGTTCCGCCCCTATCTGAAAGAATCAAAACTTCACCAGATACCGATGCAGAAGGGAGAAGGCGCTCTTAATCAGATATTTCTTAAAGCAGCAATAACCTCAGCGCACAGCGTTTGTGCCCGCACCAAACTATCCGCTTCCGTATAACAGCGTAATTCCGGTGCATTGCCCGAAGGGCGCAAATGCACAATTTCATCATTCAACAATGAAACACGCACCCCATCGGTTAAATCGATGTGCACGGGCTTTGCCCCTACCAGCGCACCGAATTGCAGATTGAACGTGGCAAGCGCCACTTCATCACCGCGCATAAAGGGCGCCAGAATTTCCTGTGAACGCTCGGTAGGAAACGCTTTAATCCGATCACTCGCCGCAAAACGGGGTGGCAAACTCG
>NCFS01000087.1 GCA_002281295.1 Halothiobacillus sp. 35-54-62
CGTGGCTTGCCTGCGCCCGTTAACGGGTTTGCGCCGCGCGTTTGAGCGCGATACCCGCGAGCTGGTGCGCCAAGTAGCGAGCATTCCCGGCTTAAAGCATGCCCACAGCGCAGCGGCATTAAACCGCGCCTTAACGGTGCAAGCGCTGGGGCGAATTGTGATTGAACTTAGAAAATTAACCGAGGACACGGCCACCGCCTCCGCGCCGTTGCCGCTGCCTTGCAAACCGCAATCGGCTTTGCGCCGCCGCCCTTATTGGCTGCGGCGGCCAAAACCCCCGCTTGCGCCACGGCCGGCATTCGCGCTTGAATCCGATGAGGCCCCGGCGGTAGCGCACTTCGTTGATGCCTTAGCGCAGCTGTATTTGCGCCCCAGTCGCCCCCGTAGGTTGGCCGCACGGCGGGCATTGCATCAGGCAGAACAGAGGGCGCAGCGGCCTGTGGCGGGTCGGGATGATGTTCGTCATCGGCAGATTCAAATTTATCTTTATTTGGCAGAAAGCCTCATGACGCGGCTGCCAGCAATATCCCTTGGGCAAACCGCCTTGGGCCGCGCGAAATTCCGTTCTTTGATGCGCTGATTCCCGCCATTTTGCTTATTTTGATTGCCAGTGCCGTGTTGTATTTTTTACTCGAACGCCTGATTGAAACGGTGGATTTAGCGGCGTATGTTTGGCACCCCGCCTTGTTTCGATTCGCTGTTTTTGTGATTTTATTCAGTAGTTTAAGTTTATGGTGGTATGCATGAATCCGAAAGCTGTGGCGCGCTTTGTGTTAACCCTGCTGGTGGTGGGCGTGGCCGCTTATTTGGGCTATCGCCTATGGCTTAATTATATGGATGGCGCCTGGACGCGCGATGGCCGCGTGCGCGCCGATGTGGTGCAAATTACCGCCGATGTGGCGGGCCGCGTAGTGCAAGTGCCCGTGCACGATAATCAGTTGGTGCAACCGGGCGAGGTGCTCTTTACGGTTGATCCCGATCGGTATCAACTGGCCGTTACCCAAGCGCGCGCCGGGCTTGCCGGGGCTACAGCCGAATGGTCGATGCGTGAACAACAGGCCAAGCGGCGCGCCAAGCTCGACCCCGAGGTGGTATCGCAAGAAAACAATCACGATACGCGCCAAGCGGCGGCGGTGGCCAAGGCGCGCTTAGATCAAGCCCGCGCCGCGCTCGATTTAGCCGAATTAAACCTGCGCCGTGCCACCGTGCGCGCGCCGGTGGCGGGTTATGTTACCAACGTTTTGCTGCGGCCGGGCGATTATGCCGCAGTGGGCGCGCCCAAAATGGCGATTGTCGCCGCGCAATCGTTTTGGGTGTATGGCTATTTTGAAGAAACCCGCCTGCGCCATGTGCAGGTGGGCGATGCCGCCAAAGTCACGCTCATGGGGTATACCCAGCCAATCACCGGGCGGGTGGCCAGCATCGCCTATGCCATTGCCGATCGAGATAACCCCGTCGCGCCCGATTTAACCGCCAATGTAAACCCCGTATTTAACTGGGTGCGCTTGGCCAGCCGCATGGCCGCCGGCATGACCTGCACCGTGGTCATTACGCCCAACTCAGCACCCCGGCATTCGGGTTCGTGATTAGAAGCCGCAATAATCAGAGTATCTTTTCTAAAAATCTAACGGGCTTAACACCCCAAGCCCCCCCTGATTCATCACATGCGTATAAATCATCGTCGTCGCCACATCCTTATGGCCGAGCAATTCCTGAATCGTGCGAATATCCTGCCCGCGCTCCAATAAATGCGTCGCAAACGAATGGCGCAACGTATGCGGCGTTGCCAACTTGGCCACCCCCGACGCAACCACCGCCCGCTTCATCGCCCGCTGCAACAGCTTCTCATCCAAATGATGCCGCCGCACCGTACCGCTGCGCGGATCGGTTGAAAAACTCCCCGACACAAACACATACTGCCACGGCCACTCCAAAGGCGCATGGGGATACTTTACCGCCAACGCATCCGGCAAATACACCCCCGCCTTCCCCGCCGCCAAATCCTGCTCAAACAGCGCACGCCGCCGCGCCAGATGCGCCAACAAATCCTCTTTTACCGACTGCGGCAACATCGTCACACGATCTTTTGCCCCCTTACCATCGCGCACCACAATCTCACCGCGCGCAAACTCAACATCTTTCACCCGCAAGCGCATCACCTCCATCAGGCGCATCCCCGTGCCGTACAGCAAACGCGCCAGCAGCCCGTACACCCCATCCATCTCGGCCAAAATCGCCCGCACCTCCTCCCGCGTCAACACCACCGGCAAACGCTGTGGCCGCTTCGCGCGCGTCACATTGTCAAGCCAAGGCAAATCCACCCCCAACACCTCGCGGTACAAAAAAAGCAACGCCGACAACGCCTGGTTCTGCGTCGAAGCCGACACATCACCCACCACCGCCAAATGCGTCAAAAACGCCTCCACCTCAGGCGCCCCCATCTCGCGCGGATGCCGCTTGTTATGAAACACAATAAAACGTTTAATCCACTGCACATAAGATGTTTCCGTGCGGATGCTGTAATGTTTCACCCGAACGCGATCACGCACCAAATCAAGCAACTTCGGCGCGGGCTCGGGCGGTGTGTTTAAGCTCATAAAAAATGCCCTGTATTTTTTGTTGTCAGTTTAAAATCAGCATGATACATTGCCAGTGTTTTAGATAGACACCGATTTACAGAAAATATAAACACCTGATAAGGTGTCTATTACACGTTAGCTGAGATAGAAGGCTGCGGTCAAACGTGGGCGATTTTGGGTGAGAATTCATCGTTGTGGGATAGAAATACCCCATTGAAAATGTTAAAAAGCGAAGTGCCTTTTAAGCGCGGTGCATAACGCGTTAATACACGCGCACTGAAAAGGCACTTCGGTTTACACATGGCTAATGGGTGCGGGGCAAGGGATGCAGAACCAATTTACGACCGAGGGGGCCGACCGCCTTCCTTCCCCTCCAACTACTCATTCGAGCACACTTGCCGCCCTGCGTGCGTCAAGGTGCTCAATTCGATTACGTTAGAGATTTCAATGTCCCGCGCATACCAAAGTTTTGAATTCGGCATCAAGGACGCAGAAGAACTGCTTGCGCACTTTGACGCAATGAACGCCAATCCACCTCCCGCGAATGCAGAGGTGCTGAAACGAGCCGGCCTTGTAATGGCGCTCACAGCATGGGAAACCTACGTTGAAGATAGGCTTCTTGAAGAAATGAACAAAAAGCTGGGGGTTGTTGCCGGTAGCTACGTCGGTGATTTCGTATTAAAAAGGTTGCACACCGATCTGAAGCAATTCCACAACCCAAGCTCGGATAAAACAAAACGCATTTTCCAAGAATATCTTGGCCTTGACGTCACCGAAGGGTGGTCATGGGCCAACTATGACCCCGAAAAAGCGAGAGCCACATTAAACAGTTGGATAGGTAAGCGCGGAGATGCCGTACACCGATCAAAACCCATAAACAACGGTTCTCCGGTCGCACATCTAATCAAGCGAGACGAACTGGAAAAAGTAATTCGCTTCATCAAAGATCTTGTAAAGGCCACCGACGTTTATGTCGAAAACAATCTCTAACCTGGCGCTCAACCTCGCTCCCTTCGGTCGCTGGACGCTGCGCGATAAAGCCGCGCAGCGCCGGTTAGCTCTATGTTAGAGGGCATAGAGAGATAACGATGGACCCGAATTTACTGAACTTCCTAATCAGCTTAAGCTCAGGACTGGCGGCCAACCTATCCACGGAAAGTATAAAGGCTGCGTATCAGCGAGTCTTTTCGGCAAGACCTGACCTCGAACGCCGCATTACACATCCAACTTCAGGGCCGGACATTCAGGCTGCTCTCTCGGAGGTGGCGGGTGTTCTTGAGGCATTGGCGGGGACCGGCACCATTTCCATTAATGGGGGAATCATCAGCGCACTAAGGTCCGCCACCTTCAACCATCAAGATGGTTCGGTCCACATCGGCAATGCCAAGATTTCCGCACCGGTCCTAAACACCGGCGGCACAGGCTCTGGCACAACGGTGATCGGCGGCAACACCGAGCTGCGCTCTGCAGGCACCAGCATCCAAATTGGTCATGGCGCCTCCATAGTCATCACCGGTAATGCTGGCATCAAGCAAACCTAGCTTGTCCTCTAACAGTTCGTTCAAGGCGGACGGCTTCGCCGCCGCTTAACTCAAGCGTTAGCCCCTTCAAACAGCCTTGTTCCACCACCAACCCAGAAAACAGGAGAAAAAATTGAAAGCGATACTAGAAAAGTACAAGTTTGATGGCATTTGGCACTTCACCGACAAATCAAATATTGAACCTATTGTGCAAAACAACGGACTGCACTCTCTCGGTGAGCTTCAAAGAAAGGGGATTGCCATCCCTGCCCCCGGCGGCAACCAATGGAGTCACGATGCTGACGCCCTGAAGGGCGTGCAAGAGTACGTACACCTTGCGTTCTTGGATGATCACCCTATGTTGTACGCAGCTAAGCAAGATGGTAGAATCAAAGAGCCTGTTTGGCTTAAAATCAACTCAGCCATACTTCTTGGTTCTGGCGTAAAATTCACCAAAGAAGTATCAAATAAAGCTGACGTGCAACTTTTAACGCCAGAAGAGGCTGCTCAGCAGATAGACTTTGAAGTGCTATTTACGTATATGGACTGGAAAGACCCAGAAATTCAAGCAAGAAGACGTCTTGCTTTGAAGTCGGAAATACTAATACCCAGGCATATCCCTTTAAACATGATATTGGGCAAAAAGAATGGCTAGTCGCCCCGTATTCGTCGCAATAGGTGAATCAACTCATTTGGTTGAGGAGGTTCCGATTGACTTTCACTGGAATCCTGGCTTCGCGCCTATCCAGAAGAAAAAGAATGTCGTTGCATTGCATGAAGCGGCGTTGAAAAAAGGGATGACGCCACTTCTTGAGGTATCAACGAAATCCGACGAAAAGCTCGGTCAGCGGTTAAGCGCATTCAACTTAAAAATAGCGACCCCTCTGGGCGAAATCAGCATTGAATCCGCCTATCAGGGCAGCAAAGTTTTTAGGGATGGCGGCCCATATACAGATATATACAAAATGGACAGTTGGTCCGCAAAAAAAGACGAGAGACTAAAAAACTCGGGGCCGCTAACAGGCTTCGATTTTTTTGGTCAAAAATGGCCTCTAATTCCAAAGACGGCATTTTACGACTGGCTGTATCTCTCAGCACTCGAGCCTCATCAAGAGTTTCTCAAGCGCTTATTTAACTATCATGGATTCACGGACATAGAGTTCAATCCAGAAAAGTCAATTAACTGCCAAGCCCGAACATGTGCACTGCTGGTCTCCCTGATTAAGCTTGACGCATTGAATTTGGCGCTTCGCTCGCAGTCTGATTTTATTGCCATGGTCGCATCCGATTCATTCAATCAAGCTCATTCCGCAGAACTGCGCCAACATGTTTTGCTTTAATTTTCGTCATGTTATTCAACATATCTCATCCACGTTGAGTGGCATTTCATTTTTTTTGCGCATCTTTGAGCAAGGGCTAACTGGCGGTTCAACTCGGACGTCAATGCTTCGCGAGATCAATGGGGTCAGACTCAATGCCATTAAGTTAAGCCCCAACCAATTGATATATAATGCTTAACCGGATCAATGGGGTCAGACTCGATTGATTTATTAACGCTTGGCCGTTACGCTACGCTTCCCGCAACTCGATAAGACCATCCCATGGCACGTCTCCCGCGTTTTGTTTTGCCCGGTCATCCTCAGCATGTGATTGTGCGGGGCAATAATCGTGAGCCTATTTTCTATGCCGAAGAGGATTACCGCTTCTACCTTGATAAATTGCAGGATGCGGCCAAGAAGCACGCTTGCGATATTCACGCCTATGTGTTGATGACAAACCATGTCCATCTGCTGGTTACGCCGCATACGGAGAATGGCATTTCCAAAATGATCCAGATGCTGGGGCGCTATTATGTGCAGTATTTTAACTACACCTACCGCCGCAGCGGTACGCTGTGGGAAGGGCGATATAAGGCGAGCTTGATTGATAGCGATGCCTACGCGCTAACGTGTTACCGATATATCGAGCTTAATCCGGTGAGAGCCAATATGGTTGCGCACCCGGCGACGTATCCTTGGTCGAGCTACCGAGCAAACGCGCTGGGCGAGCATGACGTTCTGCTAACGCCCCACCCGCTATTTCTTGCTTTGGGCGGTTCAGACCATAAGCGTCAAGCCGCTTATCAGGCATTGTTCGCGGCGGTATTCGACGAACAAACGCTGGAAGAAGTGAGATCATCTATCAACAAGGCGTGGGTATTGGGTAGCGAGCAGTTCAAAAGTAGAATCGCAGCAGGGCTTAACCGCCGCACCAGCCCGCTGCCCAAAGGCGGCGACAGGAAATCGGGGAAAGGGGAGGCGTTACGGTAAATCAATCGAGTCTGACCCTATTGCCCCTATTGCCCCCGTTAGAGGTATCTTGCGGCACTTTCATTTCCACCAATAATGGTATATTTTCTATACCGTGATTACTTTTGAATTTAATGAACAGAAAAGCCAAGCTAATTTTCTGAAGCATGGCATCAATTTTATTGATGCACAGGCGTTGTGGGATGACCCAAGATTATTGGAAATTCCCGCAAAAACAGAGGATGAACTCCGGTGCTTAATGATAGGTCTGATCAATGGGAAGCATTGGTCTGCCGTAATCACTTATAGAAATGCTAGTGTCCGACTAATTTCTGTTCGTCGTTCACGACCTGAGGAGGTTGCCATATATGAAAGCTAAAACTTTTGACCAACAGTTTGACAAGAATGTTGATATTACCGGTTCACTGGACTTATCCAAATCGAAGCGCGTGTTGCAAGAGCAAAAGCGCGTTAATGTTGATTTTCCTACGTGGATGATCGAATCATTAGATCGAGAAGCAAGAAAGCTTGGGGTAACTCGGCAATCCATTATTAAGGTGTGGCTCGCCGAACGCCTCGAAGCGTTGCCTCTAACCCTAGGCTCAAGCGGGACTGCGCAAAAGCGCGCNNNGTGAATGAGAGTTGCATGCTGCGCTCGATAAGTGCTTCCAGCGCGCTGATGGTGGCGTCATCTAGGGCGAAAATGCGTAAATTATCGATACGGTTAAAATCTTTGGCCGATTTTTCCCACCACACATCCACCCCCCGATTGCCGTAGGCATACACCCACACTTGCTTGGCGCGCCCAGCCGCTTTGCGCAGGCGGCGTTCATCGGGCAGGCCGAGCTCAATCCATAATTCAATCTCATCGGTGAGCGATTTGCGCCAAATATCGGGTTCATCTTCCGCCGATAATCCGCGCGTAAAACTTAAATTTTCGGTGGCATGGAGCGCAAACGCGACCAGCCGCAGCATGAGCCGCGCGTGGGTTTCAGATGGGTGCAGCGCCAGCGTTAGGGCGTGGTCGGCGTAGTAATGCCGATCCATATCGGCAATGGATAAATCGGCTTTGAAAATGGTGGCTTTTTGCGCCATGGGGGCATCTGCTTGAAAATTAATCCGACACTTTACCCCGTAGCGTCTTGATTTGCCCGCGTTGCGCTTTTTTTGCCAGCCGTTTGAGCTGCGCGCTGCGCTTGGGGCGGGTGGGTTTGCGCGGGATGATGGGGCGGGTGGCTAGGTCTACCATGGCCTGCAAGCGCGCCAGCGCATCGGCACGGTTTTTATCTTGGCTATTAAAGCGTTGCGCTTTAATCACAATGACGCCATCGCCACTAATGCGCGCATCGCGCAAGCCGAGCAAGCGGGCTTTTACCTCATCGGGGAGGGATGAGGCCGGCACATCAAACCGCAAATGCACGGCCGTGGCGACTTTATTGACATTTTGCCCCCCCGAGCCCTGGGCGCGGATGGCGTTGAACTCAATTTCAGCAGGCAAAAGCACTATCGGCGCCCCCATGATTAGGGTTTTTTCGGGGTTTTAAGCGCAATTTCCCGATCAATTAACCGATGCGACCACAAGCCACCAAAGGGGATGAGCGCCGCCACAAAAACTTGCGCCGCTTTGCCTATGGATAAATGTTTTTGCGCCGCCGCCATGATGATAACCAGTACCGCCCACACAAAAAATGCGCCGTGAATGGGGCCTAAAATTTTCACCGCGATGGGCAAGCCCGCCCAGTATTTGAGGGGTACGGCAATGAGCACGAGGGCGATGAGGGTGGTGCCTTCTGCCAGCGTCATGATGCTTAAGTGGCGCAAAACCCAAGGGGCTTTGGCTGGTGTGGGGGTGGTGGGTGTGGGGGAATTTGACATGAATCTATCCGGTTGCTTGATAAGGTTTTTTAATCCTACATCAATCGGTAATAACAAAGCAATTTACCCCAGTAAGCGGTAGCAAGCTATTGGCCAAAATCCGCGCAATTTCCTTGTTTTGATTGTGGCAATAAAACCACGTTACCTTGGGCGCGCATCAAATTTATTGGTTATTAATTATCTTTGCTATCAAGTGGCGGCGTAGGCTTTGCATTCGCCGCGCTGGCGGCGCTTTGTCATTCCAATTACGGGAGGAAATTATGATTAACAATACCGTTGTGGAGCTGTCGCGCTGGCAATTTGCCTCGACCGCGTTGTACCACTTTTTGTTTGTGCCACTTACACTGGGGCTGACCGTGTTTCTTGCGGCGCTAGAGACAGTGTACGTGGTGACCGGCAAGCCTATTTACCGCGAGATGACGCAGTTTTGGGGCAAATTGTTGCTGATTAACTTCGCGCTGGGTGTGGCCACGGGGCTCACCATGGAGTTTGAGTTTGGCACCAACTGGTCGTTTTACTCGGGCTTTGTGGGGGATATTTTCGGCGCGCCACTGGCGATTGAAGGCTTAATGGCCTTTTTTATGGAATCGACCATGATTGGTTTGATGATTTTCGGCTGGGATCGGCTCTCGCGCGGCCAGCATTTGATAGTGACCTACATGGTGGCGCTCGGCTCGAATTTATCGGCGCTGTGGATTTTGGTCGCCAATGGGTTTATGCAAGATCCGCAAGGGGCGATTTTTAACCCCGTGACGATGCGCATGGAGCTGCAAAGTTTCTCGGCACTGATTTTTAGCCACGATGCCCAAGCTAAGTTTGTGCACACCAGTATTGCCGGTTATGTGACCGCCGCGATTTTTGTGGCTGGCGTGAGCGCGTTTTATCTGCTGAAAAAACGCCATCTGGAAATCGCCAAACGCTCGTTTCGCATGGCGACGATTTTTGGTGTGCTCTCAACCATTGGGGTAATTACCTTGGGCGATGCGCTCGGCTTTATTGGCGCCCACGCGCAGCCGGCAAAAATTGCGGCCATGGAGGCGATGTGGGAAACCGAGCCTGCACCCGCGCCCTTTAATTTGGCCGCCTGGCCGAATCAGGCTAAGCAAGAGAACACTTGGGCGCTGCAAATTCCCTATCTTTTGACGCCGCTTTTAACGCATACCCTCGATACCAAAATCCCCGGCATTGCCGAGATTGAAGCCGACAATGCGCTGCGCATTAAAAATGGCATTCCGGCGGTTGAAGCGCTCAAGCTGTTATCAGCCAACCCCACCGACCCTGTGGCTATGGCGCAATTTAAGGCGCACGAGAAAGATTTGGGCTATGGCTTTTTGGTGGCGCGGTACGCACCCGATCAGGATGTGAGCAAAGCCACCGAGGCCGATATTGCCCAAGCCGCGAAAGACACCATTCCCGATGTATTCGCCATTTACTGGGTGTTTCGCATCATGGTGGCCTTTGCCTTTCTGATGCTGGCGTTCTTTGTGTTCGGCGTGATTTATTCCCTGCGCAATGAAGTGGAAAAGCATCCGGTGTTTTTACGCTTTGCGCTGTGGATGATCCCCGTGCCGTTTTTGGCCTGCGAAATGGGCTGGATTACCGCCGAGCTCGGGCGCCAGCCTTGGACGGTCTACAACCTGTTGCCCACGTGGATGTCGGCCTCAAGCCACAGCGTGAGCTACATGGTGTTCTCGCTGGTCGGCTTTGTGAGCTTGTATACGGTGTTCATCGTGATTGAAATGTACCTGATGGTGCGGGCAATTAAGCAAGGTCCCGATGCGCCGCATGGCGCCGATGCGGGTGGACACGGCCATGATAAAACGCTGGGCGGTTCGGTATTGAGTGGCGGCTACGCGCCGGTTCACGCCAAAACCTATCTGAACGAACAATCATCGAAAGAGGTGTGAGATGGAGCTATATCTGGGGTTAAAAATACTGTGGTGGCTGCTCTTGGGCGTGCTGCTGCTGGGGCTGGCTGTGATGGTCGGTATGGATATGGGGGTGGGGGCTTTGCTGCGCATAATCGGTAAAACTGATTTGGAGCGCCGCAGTATGTTAAACGCCATCGGCCCGCATTGGGATGGCAATCAGGTGTGGTTTATCCTCGGCGGCGGCGCGATTTTCGCGGCCTTCCCGCTCATTTACGCCACGGCGTTCTCGGGTTTGTATGTGGTGATGTTGCTCTTGCTGTGGAGCATGATTATGCGGCCGCTGGCATTTGAATACCGCTCCAAAATTCCCACCGCGCAATGGCGAAACATTGCCGACTGGGTGTTTTTAATCTCCGGCGCGCTGCCGATGATTATCTATGGCGCGGCGATGGGGAACATGCTGCAAGGCGTGCCCTTCCATTTCGATTGGGATTTACGCTCTTATTACACCGGCAGTTTTATCAGCCTGTTTAACCCATTTGCTATTTTGGCGGGGCTGCTCTCATTGGCCTTGGCCATGTACATGGGGGCGGCGATGATGGTTATTAAAACCGAAGGCGCTCTGGCAGCGCGCGCCCGTGCGGCGGGCTCGGTCGCGGTCGGGGTGGCGATTGTGCTGTTTGCGGTAGGCGGCGTGTGGGTGAGCCAAATGTCGGGCTATGTCTTAACGCATTCGGTCGATCCCGCCTTGGCGCAAACCCCGCTCACGCAAACGGTGGCGCAGGTGGCCGGTGGTTTAATCGCCAACTATCAAGCCCAGCCCATTTTATGGGGCGTGCCGGCCGTGGGCTTTTTCGGCATGATCGCAGGCTTTTTGATGCTGCGCGTGCATCGTGCGGGGCTGGCGTGGTGGTTGGGTATTTTGGCTTGGGCGGGCGTGTTGGGCGCCACAGCTATTAGCCTGTTCCCGTTTTTGATGCCCTCATCAACGAACCCCAGCCAGAGCCTTACCATTTGGAATTCCATTTCCAGCCAAACCACGCTGTTGTGGATGACCGGCTTTACCGCTGTCTTTGTGCCGCTGATTTTGTGGTACACCAGTTGGG
This sequence comes from Halothiobacillus sp. 35-54-62, assembly GCA_002281295.1. Classification (GTDB taxonomy): domain Bacteria; phylum Pseudomonadota; class Gammaproteobacteria; order Halothiobacillales; family Halothiobacillaceae; genus Halothiobacillus. The sequence goes on from NCFS01000087.1 coordinate 11,240, forward strand.
CGTTTTATGTGATGCGCGGCAAGGTGGATGCCCGCAAAATCGAACAAGACCCCCATGCGTACTAGCCGCGCTTATTTAAATAGGAGAACAACATGAAGGTGATTGGGTATTTCTTACTGTTTTTTGTGCTCGCCATGATTCTGATCGTGTTGGCCATTATTTTGGGTGATGCGGCGCCGTGGTATTTCGCGTGGATTATCGGCACCGGGTTGTTGATTTTAACATCGGCTGCCGCAGGCTTTATGTTCGATACCCAAGAGGACAAAGCCAAAGGCGCGCCGCAATAAGCCGCCTATAAAACCCGGTGCACACGCCGGGTTTTGTGCCCATAAAAAAACCCCCGGTATCGGGGGTTTTGTTTTTTTTGGTGGCGGCGGGGGCGTGCCCTGTCGCCAACGGGAACTGCCGGATTACAGGCTGTAATACATCTCAAATTCAACGGGATGCGGTAATTGGCGCACGCGTTGCACTTCACCGCGTTTGAGCTCAAGGTAGGCATCAATCAAATCATCGGAGAACACATCGCCGCGTTTTAAGAAATCGCGGTCGCCATCCAAGGCATCTAGTGCTTGATCGAGCGAGAACGCCACTTCGGGGATGTTTTTCTCTTCTTCAGGCGGCAGGTCGTACAGGTTTTTGCTGGCCGCTTCACCGGGGTGAATTTTGTTTTGAATGCCATCGATGCCCGCCATCAGCATGGCCGCGAACGCCAAATAGGGGTTAGCGGTGGAATCGGGGAAACGCAGCTCAACCCGGCGTGCTTTGGGGTTGGTCACAAACGGGATGCGAATTGAGGCTGAACGGTTACGCGCCGAATACGCCAATTTAACCGGCGCCTCGTAGTGGGGCACCAAGCGCTTGTAGCTGTTGGTTGAGGGGTTGCAGAACGCATTCAAGGCATGGGCGTGCTTGATGATGCCGCCGATGTAGTACAGCGCCATTTCCGATAAGCCCGCGTAGCTGTCGCCTGAGAATAGGTTCTTGCCATCTTTAGCCATCGACTGATGCACGTGCATGCCTGAGCCGTTATCGCCAAACATGGGTTTGGGCATAAAGGTTAAGGTTTTGCCGTAGCTGTGCGCCACGTTTTGCAGCACGTATTTTAAGGTTTGCACTTCATCGGCTTTTTTAACCAAGGTGCTAAAGCCCACGCCGATTTCGCATTGGCCGGCGGTGGCGACTTCATGGTGGTGCACTTCAACGGTTTGGCCCATATCTTCGAGCACTAAGCACATGGTTTGGCGCAGGTCGTGTAGGGAATCGACGGGCGGCACGGGGAAGTAACCACCTTTAACGACGGGGCGGTGGCCCATGTTGCCTTCGGGGTATTCTTTACCGGAGTTCCACGCGGCTTCTTTGGAATCGATTTTAACAAACGAGCCGGACATATCATTGCCCCAGCGTACATCGTCAAATACGAAAAATTCGTTTTCAGGGCCAAAGTAGGCCACATCAGCCAGGCCCGAGGCTTGGATGAAGGCTTCGGCGCGCTTGGCAACCGAGCGCGGATCGCGGGTGTAGCCTTGCATGGTGTCGGGTTCGATCACATCACACACCAAAATCATGGTGGGCTCTTCAGAGAACGGATCCATCACGGCGGTGCTGGGATCGGGCATTAAAATCATGTCGGAGGCATTAATGCCTTTCCAGCCAGCGATGGATGAGCCATCGAACATCATGCCGGATTCATAAACATCCTCATCGACGCGCGCGGCAGGATAAGTGACATGCTGTTGCTTGCCACGGGTATCGGTAAAGCGGAAATCAACGAACTTAACGCCGTTTTCTTCCATTATTTTCATCGCATGACTAACAGACATGAGCTTCTCCCATTAAAAAACAAATTCAAACCAATCAAAAAAGAGCCGGATTATAACGCAGCGCATGCCGCACCACGCCAACAAACACGCATCATCGAATCAAACGACCAGTTTGGCAATAAATGCAGGAATCGTGCCTAAATTTGTGCGGCGCAGGCGGTGGGGG
>NCFS01000009.1 GCA_002281295.1 Halothiobacillus sp. 35-54-62
TGGTATGTCAAACCTCGGTTTATCGTCTCGATGGGTCTACTTTAATTCGGACAGCGCCTCGAAGCCAGCCACGACATCGAACAGCTCCTCATCAATACTGCTTTGGCGCAGACGGTGATAGGTTCGCTTGAGGTTTTCCTGCAGTTCGTCGATATTTTTTTCAGCACGTTGCATCGCAGCCAGACGGCTGGCATTTTCGCTGGCCAGCGATTCGGCACATGCCCTGAACAGGGTAACAAACAGATATTCACGCACGAGTGCTGGCAGTGTTTGCGCCGCGCCAGCCAGAACCTCGGGCCAACTACCGGTTGGCCAGGTGACGGTCGTCAGGTGACGCTGCCACTCATTGTCCAGCGGCAGCAGCCGTTGGCTCACGGGGGTGTAATTCCCGCCGGACTGAGGGCGATTATGGAACAGGTGAATTTCTCTGAGATCGCCTGCTTCGTGCCTTGCTTCGATTCCAAGCAGAATTTGTCCCACGAGTGGTGTAATCGCGCCAATGGCATTGGGCAGATTGAAGCTTGACCCCTTGTCCAGGTGCGTGTCAGCCAGGCGTGATTGAATCCGCTCGCCCACCGTCCATAGCGTTTTCTTGCCCGGTCGGTTCTCCACGGTGGCGACGACAAATTCGGCCAGGATTTCGTTGAATGGACCCACGAGTCCCTGGTCGGAACCAAAGGTAATCGCAATGATTCCGCCGGTTTTTGATGTCGGTACGGGTGCTGCGGCATCCCAAGGTTCGTTGTGTTGAAAACAGGCGGCCAGCCCCAGTTGTACGGTGCGGTAATAATCGTCCAGGGCGCGCACGGCGTTCTCATACTGTGTGACGCTTGCCGCAGCCATGGCCTTCATTGTGCGCACGACGGATTCGAGTTCTGCCGCACTGGCAATCTTCCGATGGAGATTGGCAGCGGTATCGCTCACGATGCTTCCTTGATTTTCGACTGATCTTGAAAGGGTTCGAGCGCCGTGCGGGCAATCTCGATCATCGCGTTTCGATCTTCCGGGCTCAATTTTTCGGTGACATCGAACCGTGCACTCACCTCGGTCGGGATGCGGGTTGCCGCCTCGTGCAGGGCGAGTTCGGCGGCCGACACCTGCTCAAGCGGGACGTTATCGAAGAGCCCATCAGTCAACGCCAGCAGGATTGTGATTTGTGCCGCCACAGATACCGGCGCGAATTCTGCTTGTTTGAGACAGGCACGGATGCGGCGCCCGTGCTCGATGATTTGACGGGTATGTTCATCCAGCCGAGCCCCAAACCGGGTAAAGGTTTCCAGCTCCTCGAACTGGGCATAGGCGAGCTTCAAATCGCCTGCAATATCCTGTGCCTCGGTTTCGATAATCGGCAGTGCAGTCAGTGATCCGCCGCCGAGTTCCGGGCGCAGGTGGGTGGCCCGTTCCAGCAGACGCGAGTGGATGTAAAAGATGTCGCCGGGAAACGCTTCCCGACCCGGCGGGCGGCGCAGCAATAACGAGAGCTCGCGATAGGCGCGTGCGTGTTGTGTCAAATCGTCGTATACCACCAGCACATCGCGGCCTTGCGCCATGAAATGCTCGGCGATGCTGGTCGCGGCGTAGGGTGCGATGTAGGCGAGGCCGGGCGGATCATTGCCTTCGGTGACGACCACGACGGTGTAATCGAGCGCGCCTTTTTCGCGCAAGGCGGCGACGACCTTGGCGACATCGGACGCGCGCTGGCCAATGGCGCAATACACGCACAACACGTTTTTCCCGCGTTGATTGATGATGGTGTCGAGTGCGATCGCGGTTTTGCCGGTCTGCCGGTCGCCGATAATCAGTTCGCGCTGGCCGCGACCAATGGGGATGAGTGCATCAATCACCTTGATCCCCGTTTGCAAGGGGACGGTGACGGGCGCGCGATCCATGATGTGCGGTGCCGTGCGCTCAATGGGCAATCGCGTGCCGGAGACCACCGAGCCCTTGCCGTCCAGCGGCCGACCCATCGGATTGATAATCCGCCCGATCAGTCTGTCGCCCACGGGCACATCAACCACGTGCCCGCTGCGGGTGACTTCATCGCCCGCATTTAATTGCGAATAATCACCCAGCAGGACAACGCCAATTTCCTCTTCATCAATATTGAACGCAATGCCATAGACAGGGCCGGGAAATTTCAGAACCTCTTCGAATCCGACACCGGGGAGACCGGCAACTTTCGCGATACCCGTCGCGACGCTGGTAATGACACCAATTTCCTGCAGGACCAAGTGTGGCGTACCGCTTTCTCGCGCTCGACGCAGATGAGCGAACGTGCTGTCGAACAGCGGCTGCAGACGATCGGATTCGTTATGCATCGGCGCCTTGCCTGGTTTCGGGTTCTGATTGGGTTTTGGGCAGGTCGTTGATGGCATTTTCGAGTGAGCCCAGATAGTCCGCGATACTCCATGCCAGTTTTTGTCCGTTTGTGGCGAGTTCTATCCCGCTGATGAGTGCGGGCGCAATCTCGAATCGCAAAGGGATTTCTGCCGAGAAGGTTTCGTTGACTGCGGTTTGTATCGCTCGGCATTGTTCATTGGAAAGCGCAAACGCACTGCGCACGAGCGCAGGGTCTGATTGAGTTTTAAGTGCCTTGGCGAGGGTTTCTTTTGCCTGACGGTCGAGCGCGGGGAGACGGCGCAAAAACACCTCGACCATGCGTTCTTCCAGTGTGGTTTCGGCCAAATCGCCCAAGGCCTTGCGGGCAATGGCCAATACCTCGTCAAGCACGCGACGAGCAAGCGCCTCGTTCAGGCTGTGTTGCTCAATGTTCAGTGATTCCTGCAACCGTGCGCGGAGGTTGGTCGACTCTTGTCGCGCCTCATCAAGCAGTCGTAAACGTTCGGTGTTCGCCTCAGCCGTCGCCTGACTCATCAGTGCAGCGCGCGCTTGGTCAAGTGACTGATTCTTTTGTGAAAATGTGGTGCGTTCCTGTTCGGCTTCGATTTTTTTCGCTTCGGCATCGGTCAACGCCGCAGCGATCCGCTGTTCGCGCGCGTCAATGGCATTGAGGATAGGGCGGTACAGGAAGCGCTTTAACAACCAGACCAGAATGAGGAAGTTGACAACCTGTGCCGCCACGGTAAACCAGTCGATGAGCATGAGTTACTTTCCTGTGGCCAGGGCAGTGGCATGGCTCCAGAACGGGTTGGCGAAGATCAGGATCATCGAGACCACAAAGCAGTAAATGGCAATCGATTCGATCATGGCCAGGCCCACAAACAGGGTGCGGGTGATGGTAGATGCCGCATCGGGCTGCTGCGCCAGTGCGCTCAATGCCGTGGCGACAGCGCGCCCTTCGCCGAGCGCGGGCCCAATACTGCCCAAGGCGATGGTCAGCCCGGCGGTAAAAATCGAAGCGATGGCGATCAGGGTCATGCTGTCCATAAGGTGTCCTTTGGTGGGGGTTACTGGGTTTACTCTGGCGCAGGCTGGCGTGCCCGCGTGGCTGCGGCAATATATACCGCCGCCAGGATACTGAAGATATAGGCTTGCACCATGCCGGTCAGCAACCCGAGCACACTGAGGGCAATCGGGAAGATGAAGGGTGTGATGGTCAGCAAAATCGCAATAATCATCGTGCCGCTCATCATGTTGCCGAACAGACGAACCGCAAGCGCCAAGGTGCGCGACAGTTCGCTGATGATATTGAATGGCAGCATGATGACCGTGGGCTTCAGGTACTCCTTGAGATAGCTGGCCAGCCCCTGATCCTGGATGCCGAACAGCGGCACGGCCACAAATACGCAGATGGCCAGGGCTGTCGTGGTTGAGAGCGAGCCGGTCGGGGGGTCGTAGCCCGGCACGATGGTGAACAGGCTCGCCGTGGCAATGAACAAAAACAAGGAGCCCAGAAAACCGAGATATTTTTGCGGTTGCTGCAAACCCACTTCGCTGATTTGTTGGTTAATACCGGTCACGATGATTTCCAGGAGGTTCTGCCAGCGTGAACGCTCAAGTACCGTGGAGCGTTCGCGGGTCAGCAGTTTTGCCGCGATGACGAGTACGCCCATCAGCCCCCAGGTGGTCACAATGGTGACGTTGAGTTTGATGAACCCATATTGCCAGAAGATGATCTCATCCGGACTAAGGTGCATGATCGGTTTCCTGATTAATTTGGCGATCCTCTGCCAGGGCTAAAGATTGCGGTTGTTGCGCCCTGCGAACCCGGCGGGCAATCACAAAGCGGGCAATAACGAATCCCAGCAGGCACGCCAGTAATTTGTGCCAGTCGTCTGCCGAGACAAAATAGAACCCCAGCAGAACGCCAGCCGTTCGCAGCAGCATGCTGCCGAGGAACCACAATGCGGCTTGGTTTGAGGCCATACCCCGGCGAATCGTCCACCAAAGTCCGCCAAAAAAAAATACGCCCAGCAGGAAGCCCATGCTCAATGCTCCGGCGAGACTTAATGGGTCATTCATGCTCCTTCTCCTCCTCCGGCGCGTTGATGGCTTTGTCTTCCTTGTCCACCCAGTACCATGCCAGCCAGCAGCCCAGTCCCAAGCCAACCGCCAGCAGTGCGAGTGTCCACGAATGGCTCGTGTGGACGTGTTTATCGAGCCAGATACCCAACGCGGCGCCCAGCAGGGTGGGGATTGCCACCGACCAGCCCACCATGCCCATCATGCCGAGGCCAGACCAGATGGTTTGTGTGGCATGACGTTGCGCCCTGAGTTTGCGTGCTGCCTGCTCGCCCACCTGGCGACTGAATTTCGTTTCGCCCGCTGCGGGCGGATGTTCAGAGGGCTTATTCATGACCAAATGCGGTAAAGCGTCGAATAAATCCACTTTCCAGTTTCGCCAGCACGGATCGTAGCGTCTGCTCTTGTTCGTTCAGGTTCAGGAATTCTTGCTCCACGACGGCGCGCAATGCGCCAAGGTCAGTGCCTTCGACGGCATTGCGCACGGAAATCAACACGTCAAAGCCCGTTTTGACGAGCACACCTTCATCAATGGCCACATAAACCTCGCCTTGTGTCTGGGTCTCGAACGTCAGTATCCCCGGCTGGATTGCCGCGGCGCAATCCAGCCGATGCGGAAGCAGTCCATAAGAGCCCGCATGCGTCGGCACGACAATCCGCATTACCCCCGTATTTTCCCTGAAGATTTTGAAGGGTAAGAGAATCTTAAGATTCATGTGTGTCGGCTGCATGAGGGACTTCCGCTGGATCACTTGAATTGGAGTCCGGGCTGGGTTTGTGTTCCGGACCGGCTGGTGGTTTTGCCCGCGCCTCTTCAATTGTTCCGATCATGTACAGCGCATGCTCCGGCACATCCTTGAACTCATCACGCAGGATGCGCTCGCAGCCGTCCAGCGCATCTTCGAGGCTGACGAGCTTGCCTTTCAGGCCGGTAAACTGTTCGGTGGTAAAAAACGGCTGGGTGAGAAAACGTTCCAGCCGCCGAGCCCGGGCAACCACACGGCGATCTTCCTGGGATAATTGCTCCAAACCCAGCATGGCGATGATGTCTTTTAAATCAGAATATTGTGCGAGTGTACGGCGAATTTCCTGTGCAAGGGTATAATGTCGTTCGCCGATCATGCCGGGTGTGGCCATTTTTGAGCTGGACTGCAAGGGGTCAATGGCCGGATACAGCCCCTCGCTCGCCCGTTTGCGCGACAGCACGATGGACGCGGAAAGGTGTGAAAACGTATGCACTGCTGCCGGATCGGTAAAATCGTCTGCCGGCACATACACCGCCTGAATTGACGTAATCGCACCGCTATCGGTATTGGCAATGCGTTCTTCGAGTTGCGACAGCTCCGTGCCCATCGTCGGCTGATAGCCCAGACGCGATGGCATCTGGCCCATCAGACCGGATACTTCCATGCCCGCCTGAATAAACCGAAAAATGTTATCGATGAGCAAGAGCACGTCGCGGTGTTCATCGTCGCGAAAGTATTCCGCCATGGTCAGTGCTGCGTGACCGACGCGGAAACGGGCGCCTGGGGGTTCGTTCATCTGGCCGTATACCATCACCATATTTGGCAGTACACCCGCTGCCGTCATATCACGGTACAGCTCCTCACCTTCGCGGCAGCGTTCACCAATACCGCAAAAAATACTCACCCCTTCCTGTTGCTTGACCATGTTATGAATCATCTCGGTGAGCAAGACCGTCTTGCCGACGCCCGCGCCGCCAAACAGGCCCGCTTTGCCGCCGCGTTCCAGCGGCATGAGTACATCAATCACCTTGATGCCCGTCTCGAACAGTTCGGATTGGGTGGAACGCCGAGCCAAGGCTGGTGGTGCCCGGTGCACTGAGCGCCACTGGATATCCGCTGGTGCCGGCTGACGGTCGATGGCGTTGCCGAACACGTCAAACATCCGCCCAAGAATCTCGCGGCCAACGGGCGCCCGCAACGGCCCGCCGGTGTCCACCACCTGCATGCCCCGCGCGAGGCCCTGCGTGGGCGTTAGCGCAATACCGCGTACCCGATGGGCGTCAAGCTGGGACAGTACTTCAATCGCAATGTCGCCCGCCATCGCGTGCAGCAATGAATAAATCGGCGGTAAACGCAGGTCGAAGTGAATATCCACCACACTGCCTCGTATTGAGACGACCGTGCCAAAATTCTGCACGTTTTGTTCACTATTCATGGTCTTGCGATTTTTCTCACGGGCGTTTCCTTAAAATCTCAACCGGGTACTCTGTCATCCGTGTGCTGGCACCCAATAAATTCCTCATTATTCTCAATGAACTGCTAACCTGTTGTTATTACCGAATGTTAATCAAGACTCATGGGGCGGGCGTGATGTCGGCACTGTGATGCTTATCCGGACGCAGTATCGAGAATACTGTCAGTGCGATGAACGCGATGCCGGCCGCCACAAGGAACGCGCTCGACGGGTGTGTCAACCATAATAGCCCGGCAATCAACGATGCCGGCAGATAAATCAGGCCGGTCACAAAGTTATACAGGCCAATGGCCGAGGCGCGGCGTTCAAACTCAAGATCCGCGATAAATACCTTGCTTTGCGCTTCGTCAATCGCATAAAACACGCCATAAAAAACGAACAGTACGATGATTTGCCCTTGTGTGGATGCAAACGCAAAGCCGAGGCACATCAATAAATAGACCAGATAGCCCAGCATGATGATTCGAGCCCGCCCGATGTGATCGCTGAGTTTGCCCACCAGCGGTGCCGCCACGACACACGCAATATTGAACAAGGCGTAGAGCAACACAATATCCTTGACTGCAAAACCTACGCTATGCGCACGCAGCAGCAAAAAGCCAAAGCTAAAATAGGCCAGCGAGAAGATCCCTGCCGTAACCAGGTAGCGCTTGAATTCCGGGCTGAGGGCTTTCCATGCCTCAAACATATTGTCACGCGGGTGCGCGACCCCCGGTTGTTCCTTGACGAAACTCAAGACAATGACGCTGAGTAAGGCGGGAACGAGTGCAACCCAGAACAAAATATGAAACGTCGGGGCACCATCCCCCAACCAGGAAAGCAGGCCGTAAGCCACCAATGGCCCAAACACCGCACCGGATTTATCCAGCGCCTTATGCACACCAAATGAAAAACCGCGTTTACGCTGGTCCGCAACCGCAGAGAGCCAGGCATCACGAGGCGGACCTCGAAAACTTTTCCCCAGCCGTTCGATGATCCGAAAAATACCCAGACCCGCGACCGAACTGGAGATGAGCAGAATCGCTTTGGCCAGCGTCGAGAAACCATACCCGGCCAGTGCGAAGATTTTACGTTTGCCGGATCGATCCGATAGCCAGCCGGAAAGGTAATTCAAAGCGGAGGCGGATAAGTCGGCAAGCCCTTCAATCACGCCGAGCAAGGCCGCCGAAGCGCCCGCAATTGTGGTGAAAAAGATCGCAAAGACGGAAAAAATCATCTCGGAACTCAGATCCGTCAGAAAGCTCACCAAACCCAGTTTGAGTACATCGGGATGCACGCCAAATTTTTTGTCGACGGAATGATCGGACGGCAAGGTTTCTTTCATGAACGTCTCACTCCGAATGACAGATGGGCCGAAGTCAGGTTGGGTGATTGTCGCTCAACAGATCCCAATCTCCCCGGATTTTATGATCTTTGCATGGATTGCCGTTCTTTTTTTTCGGCAGAAAAGTTCAAGGTAGAGCCATGATGATGCGGGCATTTCAGGGTTGACGGCGAAAGGATCACATTGAACGCCAGGATGAAATAGAGTCGATCCCCGCATCGTCGAAAGCGCGTAAAAATCATGGATAAACTGTTGCTAAAACGATCCCGCTGGTGGACTCTCAACGTGAGTATTTTGTTGAAATGACAGTCCATGAGTCGTTGAAAAGCGATACACCCCGAATTGCAGCCAATACTCGACGCAGGATTTGACCTCGGCATGAAGGCTTTGGGTCGCCAGCGCCTGGCGTCGTCGGAACGTTTGCTCAGGTGAAGGTTCAGTATCTGCGGGGATTTCGACGGCAACTATTTGAATTTTTTCGGTTGAAAATCCCAAGCTTGCGAGTAACGCTATGGTGGTGTTGAGGTCAATGCCATGGGATGAAAATTTCTGGTGGGCTGGCGGCAAGGCCAGCGTGGTGAATCGTTGGGCTGTGCCCGGCCTTGCCTTGCCCATCATACTGTCGATGAAAATTACCCAGTCCATCGGTGTGATTGGGTGTGAAAACAGATTGGTCGGGCGGCTCAGCATATCCACCACGATTGCAGGTTGTCCGCTGAAGGTCAGACGGAGTTGATCGGCAGCGAGCCAGCCGACCTGATCCCAGCCATAGGGTGATCCCAGTCCGAAGATATAGAGTCGGTTCATTGCCGTGCGGCACGAAAATCCAGAAAGTGCGTCGCGCAGGATATGCAGGGGTCGTAATTTCGAATCACCATTTCCCCATGCAAGCGCAGGGCATCATCTGGCTGATCCAATCCGAAGCGGGTCAGCGATGTCTTGAGATCCTCCTCCATCCGGGCCTGATTCTGGCTGGTCGGCGGCACAATCTGCGCATTCAGTACATGGCCCTGTTCGTCCAGCGCATAACGATGCCAAAGAATGCCCCGCGGCGCTTCCGTACAGCCATAGCCGATACCGGCGCACTGAACCGGTTCGACATAGGGTGTGGTTCTGGCATCGTAATTTTCCGTCAGACGCAGGGATTCGCTCAAGGCGTAGTAAATCTCGATGGCTCGGGCCAGAATGCTGTGGAACATGTTTCGGCTGGGGAATCGAATCCCGGTCGCCTCAATGAGTTGGCGTAAATCCGCAGGGAGGTATGCGTAATTATTATTGAGACGCGCCAGCGGGCCGACGAGATACGGTTGATCGTCCAGCAGGGCGTGCAGGGCGGTGGAGTAGGGCACCTGGAATTCGCGGAAATGCTGTTCATATTCTTCAATCGCGATATCCAGCCCGCGATCGGAAACGATCCGACCGCCGGTTATCGGGTATTCACCATTCTGTCGCAGGGATACCGAAGTGAAATCCTGGTCGTCCTCGGGGATCGGCAGGGTCGCGACCCAGACAATCAGATCGCGGGCTTCATTAAGGCTTTCATGGATTTTCTGGCGGAGCGTGGCCATGGCGGCGGCATCCGGGGCGCGGAAAAACCCGCCGGGCCGAACCCCGACCGGGTGCACCGATCGTCCGCCGAACGTGCGAATGATGTCGTTGCCGATGCCCTGCAGTCGAAGACCGCGCCGGACTTCCAGCGGAAATTGTTTCGCCATTGCGGGCGCGCTGTTAAAACCGAGAAAATCGGGCGCGGCCAGCAGGTGGACATGCAGACTGTGGCTCTGAATCCATTCGCCGCAATACATCACCCGACGCATGGCCTGCACCCAGGGGGTTGGCGTGAAGTTGAAAATCGATTCAATCGCTGCCACCGCGCTCATCTGATAGGCCACCGGACAAATACCGCAGATGCGCGCCACGCTGTCGATGACATCCTGCACCGGGCGGCCTTCGAGCAATTTCTCGAACAGGCGCGGCGGCTCGAAAATTCTCAAATGAAGTTCATCGATATGGCCGTCCCGAATGCGGATGTCCAGCGCACCTTCGCCTTCGACGCGCGCCAGAATGGGCACATGAATTTCGCCGGTTCTCAGGTCGCTCATTGCTCGGCTCCCAGACTGGTTTTTGGGTTGATTCCCGGGTTGGTGTTCGGTGCTGCGGACGTTTTGTTCTGCCAGTGTATGCCCACACTCGTGAAGGGTTCCGTCTGGCTATTGATAAACAACAGGCGCTGGGCGACTTCCCGGGCGGGCATCCCGGTCGCGGCGAAATAGGTGCTCAGCGCGGATACATTGGCCTGAACCGCCGGGCCGTAACAGGCATAGCAATCGCGTTGCATTTTCGGGCAAATGGCGCCACAGCCGGTTTGCGTCACCGGCCCCATGCAGGGTTTGCCCTGCGAAACCATCACACAGACGACATTCTGACGTTTGCACTCCATGCAGACGGCACTGTGGTCCACCCGAGGCAGGTGTCCGGTCAGCAGGGCCTTGGTGACGCCCAGCACCTGCTCCCCATTGACCGGACAGCCCCATAGCTCAAGATCGACCTTGATGATGCTGGCGATGGGGCGGGATTCGGGCAGCAGGTCGAGATATTCGGGCTGCGCATAAATGCCCGCGATCCATTCGCCGGAATCATGCATGTTGCGCAGTGCCTGAATACCACCCGCAGTGGCGCAGGCGCCGATCGTGATGACGTACCGGCTGTTTTCGCGAATCTGTTTCAGCCGTGCGGCATCCTTCGAGGTCGCCACACTGCCTTCGACGAAGGCAATGTCTACCACCGCATCCTCGTCGATGGGCCCGGCCTCGGCAAAATGCAGGATATCTACGGTTTCGGCCAGCGCCAGCAGCGGCTCGCCCAGATTCAGGAACGCGAGCTGACAGCCGTCGCAGGAGCTGAACTTGTGCACGGCAACCCGAGGCCGATGCGTGGAGCGGAGTGCTGCGTGGGGTATGGAGTTATTCATCAGGATTGCCTCTGTTAGACGCCCTTGTGGCCCCAGTAGGGCGCGAGTTCGGCATAATTGAACACCGGGCCGTCCCGGCAGACGAATTTGGCGCCCAGTTGGCAGCGGCCGCAGGAACCCAGCGCACAGTGCATGTTGCGCTCCATGCTGAGCCAGATTTGCGTGTCGGGCACCGCCCGTTGTCGCATATCGCGCACCACGGCATTCATCATGCCTTCCGGACCGCACATGATCACCGAGGTCTGTTTCGGCTCGATCTTGAGCTGGTCGAAGAACTGCGTGACCGGTCCGACGCGCCCCGGCCAGAGCGTGTCGCCCGTATCGGCAGTCAGCCAGACCTCGACATTGGGATACTGACGCCATTGATCATAGCGCTCGCGCCAGATGAAATCGTGGGCATGCTTGACCCCCTGGATAATCTGGATGCGTCCGTAGCGCGCCTGGCGGCGCAAGGCATACTCAATAAACGAGACGGATGGCGCACAACCCAGCCCGCCGGTCACGATCACCAGATCGGTGCCTTCCGCTTCCACGACCGGCCAACCGCGACCATAGGGGCCGCGCAGGCCGAGGCGATCGCCCACCTGAAGTTTCCCTAGATTATCGGTCACCGAACCGACCCTGCGAATGGTGTGGTTGATGACATGGCTGTCTTCGGGGTCGGAGACAATGGAAATGGGTACCTCGCCGACCCCCGGCAGATACAGCATATTGAACTGACCCGGTGCAAATTCGAATTGGGATTGAATCACCGGATCGGTAAAACGCAGTTGCAGGCTGAACAGGTCAGGGGTCTCGTCGTGCCGTTCGACCACTTCTGCCTCATGCGGCATCAAGGCATTATTCATGATGCGCCACTCCGCCCGATTGGCCGTCCGATTTACCCTTGGGTTGTTCTGCGGGCGGCTCAATGCCCGGTTCGATGCCCGGTTCGATCAAGAGGGCCGCCAGTTCCTCGGTCACGTCGATACCGACCGGACACCAGGCTATGCACCGGCCGCAACCCACGCATCCACTCCGGCCGAACTGCTCTTCCCAGGTGCCGAACTTGTGAGTCAGCCATTGGCGATAGCGCTGAGGCCGTTCGGCCCGAATCACAATGCCGTGGATGTAGCTGTGATCGGGGTTGAAACAACTCTCCCACTGACGCACATGGCTGGTTTGACGCCCATCCAGCGAGATTTCATCCCCATGTGTCTGGCAGAAACAGGTCGGGCAGACCGCCGTGCAGTTACCGCAACTGAGGCAACGGTCATCGAGTGTTTTCCAGTGCGGATGCTCGACCGCTGTAACCAGTTTGTCCTGTAGCGGACCGGCCGGCAGGGTACGCTGCTGCTGTTTCGCCGCCTGTTCAATACCCGCGTTGGCGCGTTCGATCTGAGCGGATGTGGCTTCCGTCACATCCAGCCGAACGACGACATCCCGACCGCGTTCGGTATGGACCTCAAGAATGAAACCCTCATCGAGTTCGGACAGGGACAGATCGTAGCCGGAGCGCGCCCGTGGCCCGTCGCCGGTGGCCGTACAGAAGCAGGTAGCCGCTGATCGCATGCAGTTGACGGCGACGAGAAACAGGCTTTGGCGTCTTTGGCTGTACTGGGGATCGGGATGTGCACCATGCATGAAGTGGCGGTCGTGAATCGACAGGGCAGCCAGATCGCAGGCACGTATGCCGATAATTGCGGTCGGGCGCGTTGCCATCGGTTCCTCGCGAAAAGCGAGGCTGCCATCGGGCCGACGATCACTGCGCCATAGGGTTTCGCGCGATACGAACGTCATCGGCTTCAGCGCCTGGGGGCCGGTAGCCCAGTCGAAGCAGCGCACGCTATCGGATTTTTCGAGTCGGTAACGGCCCGGCGCCTGCTCATCTGTAATTCCGATGGGAAGTTGATCCACCCCGGCCAGATGGTCGAAGATGATGGCATGATCCCGAACCTGCGGCCCAATCACGTCGTAGCCTGCGGACATCAACTGATCGATGAGCGTCTGCAAGCGGTCTCTGGGCAGAAAGCGTTGTATGTTCATGTCGGTTCACTCTGAATGTCGGTTCAAGCATTAACAGATTCGGGGCAGGGGGTCGTCTTCCAGTTCCTGTAGCGTTCGTTCGCCGCCCCACTCGTTCTTGATGAGTACGCGACGATGATCCGGCACCACAGTCCCGATCCGGCGTGCTTCCCGGCCCTGGGGCAAGTCCTGCCAAAGTCGGAGCGCTTCATCGGCTTCCCTGGCGGCCACAATGGCCACCACACGGCCTTCACAGGCCAGATACAGCGGATCGTAGCCCAGCATATCGCAGACACTTTGCACGCTGCCGCGAATGGGGATTTGTTCTGCCATCAGCTGAATCCCCAGCCCGGTAGCCAGGGCGATTTCATGCAGCACGGTGGCCAGGCCGCCGCGTGTGGGATCGCGCATGGAGCGCAGGCCGGGCAGATCGAGCACGGCTTGAGTCAAGGGCAATACGCTGGCGCTGTCGGATTCCAGGGTTCCGCTCAGTCCAAACTGCTCTCGGGCCAGCAGCACGGCGATGCCATGATCACCGACCGGCCCGCTGACCAGAACCGCATCGCCCGCCTGAATTTGATCGCTGCCCAGCGTCAATCCGCGGGGCCGCACGCCGATGCCCGATATCCCGAAGTAGATGCCCCCACACAATCCGCGCGGCAGCACCTTGGTATCGCCGGTCACGACGTGGACGTCGCAGGCCCGCGCCGCTTCGGCCATGCTGGCAATAATTTGCTGGAGCTGTGCCAGCGGCAATCCTTCCTCGAGAAAGGTGTTCACGCTGAGATAGAGGGGTTTGGCGCCGGACACCGCCAGATCGTTGATGGTGCCATGCACGGCCAGACTGCCGATATTGCCGCCGGGGAAAAACAGCGGCTGAACCGTGACGCCATCGCTGGTGAAGACCAGGTCGTGGTCGGGCTCCAGCCGGTTGGGCAGAATCGCGGCATCGGACAGGGGGGATAGCCAGGGATTACCCAGGTGGCGGACAAAGACGGTTTCGATCAACCGCCGCATGACGCGACCGCCGTTGCCGTGGGCCAGTGTAATGAATTCGTCGTGTCCGGTCGCCGTGCCGATGACTGGATTGGTCACTCAAGTCTCCTCCCTGTAACGCAACGCGGGCAGCCTGTCCATCACCTGGC
Source organism: Halothiobacillus sp. 35-54-62 (assembly GCA_002281295.1). Taxonomy (GTDB): domain Bacteria; phylum Pseudomonadota; class Gammaproteobacteria; order Halothiobacillales; family Halothiobacillaceae; genus Halothiobacillus. Next base: position 14,087 of record NCFS01000009.1, read on the forward strand.
CAAAACTGATGCCTGCATCATTGCAGGGTATGCGCTCATGGAGCAAGACGTCGAATCCATTGGCCGCAAGCGCAGCGACTGCGGCTTCAGTCAGTCGCCGGTTCTGGAAGACCCCGCCAGTCAGGCCAATACTGCGGATCGATGCCGAGGAACGTGCGGCCTGAGCCTGTGTCAACAATATCTGAACCAGGGTGGCGTGAAAATCCGCCGCACGCTGAATGGCGCTCAAACGGTGATCCAGGAGATGCCGGATCAAGGGGGGCCAGCGACAGCGTAACACCCCATCAAAATCGCTGTGATGAAACAGCTCGACCGGGTTACCCGCGCCCCGCGCGAACGCTTCCAGCCGCGTGGGCGCCTGGGCCTCATGACTGACGGTATCGACCAGATTCAACAGGGCCGCTGCCGCATCGAACAGCCGACCGACGGATGAGCTGGATGGGCAGTTGAGCCGCCGTTGCCACACTGCCCGCAAGAGGGTTAATTCCGTTGCGGCAATATGGGCTGGCTTCCAGTCCGAGCCGCATTCCCAGCTCAGTGTGGCCGCCAGACGCCACGGCGCCCGGATGGCAGCCTCTCCGCCGAGTAACGGGAAAGGTTCGAACGTGGCATGGCGTCGCCACTGGCCGGGACGCCCGATCAGGGCTTCCCCGCCCCAAAGGGTGCCGTCCGTCCCCAGGCCGGTACCATCCCAGGTGAATACCAGCGTGTCTTCGCTGAAACGCCCATGTTCGCCACACAGGGCGGAAGCGTGGGCGAAATGATGTGGAATCGAATGACAGTCCCGTCCCGAGGCGCGTGCCCAGCGGGTCGCCTGGTAATCGGCATGCGTATCGTGGATCATCTCTTCAGGCTGCACGCCATACAGTTCGCAGAGCGTCCGGATCTGTTGCTCGAAGGCCAGCTGCGTGCGGAAATTTTCCAGATCGCCGATGTGTGGCGAGAGCACCAGTCGCGTACCCCAGGCCAGACAGACCGTGTTTTTCTGCTGGGCGCCGACAGCCAAGACCGGATGCGATACAGGCCAGGGCAGATCGATTTCCAGCGGCGTGATCCCGCGACCGAGTCGCAGGGGACGAAGCCGATGCCCGATGCGCCGATAGACGCTGTCATCAACGCGATGATGAATCGCGCGGTTGTGATGCAAAAAGGCATCGGCAATGGTCGCAAGCTGCTGCTCGGCCACCGCGGGGTCGATCATGGTCGGATTACCGCTGATATTCGCCGAGGTGGCAATCAGCGGTCGGCCCAACGCCTCAAGAAGCAGATAGTGGAGCGGGGCGCAGGGCAGCAGGGCTCCCACCTCATTCAGTCCGGGTGCGACGGCCGGGCTCAGGCTGTGTTCGGCATGCAGGGGGAGCACGACTACCGGGCGTTCCTCGCCCAGCAACGTCTGTGCTTCGGCCGTATCGAACCCGGCGGTATGACGAACGGCATCCAGGCCGTCCGGGCCTCGCCAGGGAAACATCACGGCCAGCGGCTTGTCCGGTCGGTGCTTGCGCAGACGCAACAGCGATGCAGCCGCGCTATTGGTGGCGTCGGCCATCAGGTAATACCCTCCAACGCCCTGTACAGCCACAATTGCACCGGAGGTCAGCGCGCGCGTAGCGGCATCCAGGGCGTGTTGATTGTCGGTGATCGTCCTATCGCCCTTGTCGGTATAGGTCAAGTGCGGGCCGCAGTGTGGACAGGCAATCGACTGGGCATGAAAGCGGCGATTATTCGGATCGTGATATTCCCGGTCGCAATCCGGGCACAAGGGGAAATCCTTCAGACTGGTTCGCACGCGATCGTAGGGCAGGCGATCTATCAGCGTATAGCGCGGCCCGCACTGGTCGCAATGGGTAAAAGGATAGCGGTGGCGGCGATTATTCGGGTCATTCATCTCTGCCAGACACAGGGCGCAGATCGGGGTATCCGGGGGAATGGAGGGGGAAAGATGGGGCGGTGTATCGGCCAGGGTCTGGCTGGGCCGGATCTCGAAGGCAGCGCCGGGCAGGGCCGCGATCGACCCTACGCACACAATGCGGGGGCGAGCGGTTTCCGGTGCCTCCCGAATCAGCGCGTGCTCGAACCGGGTCAGGCGGGTTTGCGACCCCTGCGCTTCAATCATCACCTGGCCGCCGCAATTCCACACCTGACCCGTGAGATTGCAGCGCGTTGCCAGTCGCTGAACGAAGGGACGAAACCCCACACCCTGCACGCGCCCATCCAACGCCCAGCGGCGAGCCAGAACCGGGTCGTCAATGGGGTCGTCATCAGTGGAATTGACCGAGGCGATCATCTCCATGATCGGACCCGGTGTCGTCATGCCATCGCTCGATCAGTCGGTGTGACTGCGCCACTACTCCACCAGATTCGACAGGCACCTTCATCGGAAACCATGCAGGGGCCGACCGGGTTTTGGGGATGGCAACCCCTGCCATACAGTCGGCATTGCGGCGGGGTGATGCGGCCAAGCACCACCCGGGCACAATCGCAGCCCGCCGGCATCTCGCCGCGTCGGGCCTCGGCATCGTCGAACACCTGGGGGAAATGGACGCGGGCATCGTGTCCGGCCAGCGCCGGTCGGCAGGCATAGCCCGATTCCGCGAAAATGCCAATACCGCGCCAGGGCGCATCCTGGATAGTGAAGACGGCATCCATCAGGAATTGCGCGCGCGCGTTGCCCTCGGCCGTGACGCACTGGGGATAGCAGTTCTCCAGTTGCGGGCTGTTGCGGGCGGCCTGGGCCATCACGGCGTGAATGGCCTGTAGCAACAGCTCGGGCGTGAATCCGGCCACGGCAGTCGGCAGGGCATGTTTTTCGGCGACAAAACGCCATTGATCGGCCCCCATGATGGTTGCCACATGACCGGGCGCGATCAAGGCATCGAACCCGGCCTCATCACTGTCCAGCAGATGGGCGATTGCCGGCCAGGTTTGGCGCGCACTGAGCAGGAGCAACAGATTGTCCGGCAGCCCCGGTTGGGACAGCAGGGCGGCAATCGGCGCGGTCGTGGTTTCGAAGCCGGCGGCAAAGAACACGATTTTTTTTTCGGGATTCTGTCGGGCCAGGATCAGTACGTCGGCGGGCGAGGCAACCGGAACCACCCGACCGCCACGGGCTTGCGCATCCTGCAGTGAGCGCGGTCCGCGTTTCGGTGCATTGCAGGGGACGCGCACCATGTCGCCAAAAGTTGCCACAATCACATGATCCATGAGGCTGAGCGCTACTGCGGCATGAATATCCTCTTCCGGGCACACGCAAACGGGACAGCCCGGCCCCGGAATCATATGCAGGTAATCCGGCAATGCCTGACGCAACCCGGCGTGGGTGATGGTCCGTTCGTGGCCGCCGCACACATTCATGATGCGCAAAACACCGGATTCCGGCCGAGGCAGGGCATGGATGCGCGCCAGCCAATATCGGGGATCGCGGCGGAGTGCGCGCTCAGACATGAGCATGGGTGCGGACATGAGGCCGCATCACACCGGATGGTCGGGCGTTCGCGGTAACCGGCGTGAAGTGCGGTGTGCGCCGTTTCATCATCTGCTCCTCCAGCCAGTTCAACCAGGGTTCGATTCGGCCCTGGCGACTGCTCAATGCCATCACGGGGGCAGGATTGGCCAGTTGGCGGATATGGGCAGCCACGGCCGCGCAACTGAAATCGTCCAGCACGGCCAACAGATCCGTTTTGGTGATGAGCACCAGATCGCTGATGCGGAACATGACCGGATATTTCAACGGCTTGTCGTCGCCTTCCGGCGTCGAGAGCAGCGTGACATTGGCGTGCTGCCCCAAATCGAAACTGGCCGGACAAACCAGGTTGCCGACATTTTCGATGAACAGGATGTCCAGATCCTTGATCGGCAAGGCATGGACGGCTTGATGCACCATGTCCGCATCCAGATGACAGGCATTGCCCGTGGTGATTTGTACCGCAGGCACGCCCTTGGCGCGGATCCGTTCCGCGTCGTTTTCGGTGTCCAGATCGCCCTCGATCACCGCGATTCGGTAGCGCGATTTCAGTGCCTCAATGGTCGCTTCCAGCAGACTGGTTTTACCGGCGCCCGGTGAAGACATCAGGTTGATCACGAGCACGCCGGCGGCGTCAAAATGGTGCCGATTATGTCGGGCCGTCTGGTCGTTATGGGCCTTGAGCCCTTCGAGCACTTCGACCGTTCGCACTGTCTGTTCATTCGTGGCATGGTACAGATGATCGGGAATGGCACAGCCGCAGGTATCACACATGAGGAACCTCCCAGGGTTTGGATGAAGTCAGGGTTTGGGCGTCGGTCTCGATCCCCAGATCAATACTGGCCAGCAGCAGTTCCTCGCCACCGCTGAGGTGGGTTTGCCAGTAACCGCAATGGGGGCAGTTCAGATGATTCGAGGGGACTTCGGAATCCCGATTGCACTGGGGGCAATATACACGCACCGGGCAAAGTTCCATGTCCAGTTGAGCCCCTTCGGCGGCGGTCCCCCGGCTGGCGAAGGGGAAGGCATGCAGCATCAAATCGGCCTCTACGCCGGAGAGCAGTCCGATCCGGACGCTGATCCGGCGAATGGATCGCGCCCCGTGCTCTGCCGCCACTCGGCTGGCCTGGCGAACCAGCGACTGGCACAGACTCAATTCATGCATGGTCGCCATCCACCCCGTTGTCGGTCATGTCATCCAACAGTTGCCAGGTTGCCAGGGCATCGTCCGGCTCCAGTCTGTGCAGGGCATACCCCACATGCACAATCACAAAGTCACCGACCGCAATACCCTGATCCTGCACCAGCATGAGATTGATCTCCCGCTCGATGCCCCGTGCCGCAGCGCTGGCCGTGTCTCCATTCATACGAGTGATCTGCATCGGGATTGCAAGACACATGGCTTTTCATCCTCTCACGTGATCGCTGATAAATGAGCCTGGGAATAAATCACGGCAGTCGCCAGGAACACCCAAATCCTACCGAGCTAATAAAAGCACGATTACTGAAGGATAACAAGACACGGAGGCGTGTGTTACCCCGCTATGGGTTGCAGGGCAAATGTATGAACCTGTTCATAAATCTCGCCAAAGCGCGCTTTGCTGCGTTAAAAGTGCACTCAACATGCGCATCGACTCTGTGTATGCTGCGCTGTTTTGCGCCATTTTTCCTTGCGCTGCACCACTTGTCGCGAGGCACAGGAAGTGGCCACATAGTGGCTCTGGACATATCACAATGAGCGACCCAATATGGCGCTGGGCGGTTTAAGCCCGCCACAAAAATTGGCCATGACGGCCTGACTCTACATTTTGCCATCCACTGAACATGGGGAGATTACCGAGTGTTTCCCATGAAAATTACCTCAGAGCACCCCCGTGTTGGCGACGGCAGTGTCGGAAAAAAGCAGTCGGCGCGTTCTACGCCCGGTTTCTGGCAGCATAAAACTGCCTTTATCGCGATATTTTCCATCCTGGCAATTTTTCTGCATCTGTTGCTCCGTTACGGTTATCACACCGCGCCCGGCTTGTATCAGGGCCCCTTATTGGCCACCCTTGTTCTGGGGGGGGTGCCGCTGCTCCATGACTTGGTGCAGAAGGTTCTGAAGCAAGAATTTGGCTCCGATCTGTTGGGTGGCATCGCCATCATTACCGCCCTTTTGCTGGGTGAATATCTGGCGGGCTCGATTATTGTCTTGATGCTTTCTGGCGGCGAAGCCCTGGAAAACTATGCGTTACGCAGCGCTTCATCCGTGCTCGCTACGCTGGCGAAACGGATGCCATCGATTGCGCACCGCAAACGGGAATTGGACATTACCGATGTCGCCCTGAATGAGGTTGCCGTAGGCGACCTGCTCGTACTTTATCCGCATGATCTCTGTCCGGTAGACGGCATTGTGATCGAAGGGCATGGCGTGATGGATGAGTCCTACCTGACGGGTGAGCCGTTTCAGATGACCAAAACGCACGGATCGACCGTCATTTCTGGCGCGATCAACGGTGAGACGGCGCTGACCATTCGTGCGACCCAGCTTGCCGCCGATTCGCGTTATGCCAAGATTATGGAGGTCATGCGAGAATCTGAAGCCCAGCGACCGAAGTTGCGTCGAATCGGCGATCAACTGGGCGCGATTTATACGCCGATCGCACTGGCGGTCGCCTTGCTTGCCTGGGCCATGAGCGGTGACGCCGTGCGCTTCCTGGCGGTGCTGGTCATCGCCACACCTTGCCCACTGCTTATCGCGATTCCGATTGCCATCATCGGTTCAATTTCTCTTTGTGCGCGTCGGGCGATCATCGTCAAGAGTCCTGTTGTGCTTGAACAGATTGCTGAGTGTCGAACCGCCATATTTGATAAGACCGGGACACTGACATACGGCGAGCCTAAATTGACGGAACACCTTGTTGCGCCAGGCTTCAATGAAAAAGAAGTATTGACCTTCGTGGCAAGTCTGGAACGTTATTCGAAACATCCGCTGGCGCGCGCGATTCTGGATGCGGCGAAGGAGGCCGGGATTCCGCTCTCGGAGGCTACGGAAGTCGGCGAATCGGCAGGGCAGGGTTTACGAGGCACCGTCTCAGGGCATCAATTGCAGGTCACCAGTCGCAGTAAACTGATCGAGCAACAAGTGCCGGGGTTTGATTTACTTCCCCCGACGACTGGCGGATTGGAGTGCGTCGTGGTCATCGATCAACGATATGCTGCGACTTTGCATTTTCGCGATGCGCCGCGCGCCGAGAGTATTCCTTTCGTGGCGCATCTGGGGCCAAAACATCAGTTTCAACGCGTGATGATTCTATCTGGGGATCGCGAGTCGGAAGTGCGTTATCTGGCTGAACAAGTCGGTATCACTGAAATCCACGCCCAAAAGACCCCTGAGGAAAAACTGGCCATCGTCCGTAAGGAAACTGCCGTCGCCAAGACCCTCTACGTGGGTGATGGAATTAATGACGCCCCGGCGATGATGGCCGCCACGGTTGGTGTGGCGATTGGGCAGAATAGTGATGTAACCGGGGAAGCGGCAGGCGTTGTGGTGATGGACAATTCCCTGCAGAAAGTGGATGAGTTCATGCACATCAGCCGGCGGATGCGGGGTATCGCCCTGCAGAGCGCGGTGGGTGGCATGGTGTTGAGCATCATTGGCATGGTCTTTGCCGCCTCCGGCCATTTAAGTCCGGTGAGCGGTGCCATCCTCCAGGAGGTGATCGATGTTCTGGCAATATTGAATGCCTTGCGCGCTGCCTTTCCGCCTAAAGTGGTTCATGATCTCTGGCTGTCTGGCGGTTAACGTAATCCCTCATTTTTAGCGGTGAGATTTCGTTTGGAACTGCACTGCTTATCGTTGGTACAGGGTGCTGACGTCGGCAAAAGGACCTACCTCATACAGGTTATACCGTCACCCGTCCGTACTCAGAGGCCATATTTTTTGATTTTGTACCACAGTGAGCGCTCACTGATTTCCAGCATCCGGGCAGCGGCAGATTTGTTGTCGCCGGCTTTGTGTAAGGCCTCCTGGATCAGGCGGGTTTCCAGTCCAATGACTTGGGGTTCCATGACCAGGCACCCGGATGTTTCGATATCCGATTGGATCGGGGCTATGGGCGTCGTGTGGGCGGCGGCGGGCATGTCGATGGCCAATGAGGTTTCACTGACGGCATTGCCCCGATTTAATACCGCCGCACGTTCCATCATGTTTTCCAGTTCGCGGATGTTTCCGGGCCAGTGATAACGCTGTAACTGCTGGATCGCCGAGACCTCGATGTTCGGGGTGAATCGCCCGAGTTCCTTGCTGTATTTATCCAGAAAATAGTCGGCCAGAAGAGGAATGTCATCGGGGCGGTCGCGCAGGGCGGGGACATCCACGCGCAGGACATTCAGGCGAAAGTACAGATCCTGGCGCAACCGGCCTTCGGCCACGGCTTGCAGGGGCTCGCGGTTGGTGGCGGCCACAATCCGGAGATCAATCGTGATGGGGGTATGACTGCCCAGCCGCTCCACGGAACTCTCCTGAATCACCCGAAGTAATTTGGCCTGCAGTGCCAGGGGCATTTCGGTGATTTCGTCCAAAAACAAGGTACCGCCACTCGCGGCCTCAAACCGGCCCATCCGGTCTTTATCGGCGCCGGTAAAAGCGCCTTTGCGATAGCCAAACAACTCGCTTTCCAGGAGACCAGCCGGAATGGCGGCACAATTGATGGGCACAAAAAGACCCGTGCGCCCCGATTCCTGATGAATCGCACGCGCCACGAGTTCTTTGCCCGTGCCTGTTTCCCCCACCACAAAAATGCTGGTGCGGGTGGGGGCAACCTGACGAATGAGTTGATAGAGATGTTGCATGGCCGGACTTTGACCAATAAATTCGCCCCAGCCGCGCTTGACTTCTTCGCGCAGAAACCGATTTTCCTGCTGGACTTGTTCCATGGTCAGGGCACGGGAAACGGCCAGCTCCACGGTGGCTATTTCAAAGGGGCGGATAATGTAGTCGATGGCACCCATTTTCATGGCCTCAACCGCGCTTTGAACACTGCCGTGTGCCGTAAGGACGATGACGGGTACCTCATTTCCTTGTTCGCGCAGCTGGGACAGCAATCCCATGCCATCTAAGTTCGGCATGCGGAGATCGGTGAGGATCAAATCAAACGCACCTTGTGCGCACAGTGCCAGTGCTTTCTGGCCATCTGCGGCTTGCTCGACGTGGTGCCCCATGGCAAGCAGTGCCATTTCCAGCAAACGCCGCATTTTGTCTTCATCGTCCACCACCAAAACGCGTTTGGTCATTGTTCAGCTCCACTGGAATTGCGTATAAAAGACAAGGTGAATTTGGCACCGCCATAAATCGATTTCGAGACTTTGATTTCGGCGTGATGGGATTGCACAATTTGCTGGACAATTGCCAGCCCCAAGCCAATGCCACCTTCCCTTCGCGTGAAAAAGGGGTCGAAAATTTTCGGGATATCCCGGGCGGGAATGCCCGGGCCATTGTCTTCGACAGTTAGAATAAAGTGGTCGTTTTGACAGGCGCTGCTGATTTGAATCCTGCCGGCCAAAGGCAGGTGTGCAATGGCGTTAATCATCAGGTTCAGCATGACCTGGATCATCTGTTCCCGGTCGCAGAAAACGAGCGGCTGCGCCGCATTCAATCGGGTTTCGAGCTGAATGCTTTTGTGTTCGGTTTTACTGGCTACCAAGGCCAGTGCATGGTGAATCAGTGCGTGGAGATCATACAGGTCAAATTGGGGGGCGCGCGGCGCGGCGCACTCGAGCAAGGACGTGACCAGTCGATTCAACCGATCGGTTTCACTCACGATAAAGCCGGTCAACTCCCGATCCTGCGGGGATAACGGGGTGCGCCGCTCCAGCATCTGCGCAGAGGATTTGAGGATGCCGAGCGGGGTTCGTACCTCGTGCGCCATGATGGCTGCCATTTCGCCCACAACGGCGAGTTTTCCGGCGCGCACCACGTGCTCGCGGGATTGCTCCAGCGCCTCGATCATGTCGCGGAAGGCGCGATTCAATTCACCCACCTCCCGAATGCTGCTGGCCAGTTCGGGCGGGTTTTCAGTGTGCCCTTGGCGGAAATTTTTGGCAAACTGCGTGAGTCGCCCAATAGGCGAAGCCAGACGTGTTGAAATCCGAATCGACAGCCAACCAGCCACCGCCAAACTAAACAATAAACCCGCAGAAATCACCCAGGCCAGTTGCCAGACGGGGGCAAAGGCAATTGAAGTGGGTTCCACCACCAGCATGTGCCAGCCGAAACCGGCGAAATGCTGATAGCCCTTGGATGCGGCGGCGCCAATCAGCAAATCGCCCGTGCTGGCGATGTCCCCCGAGCGGATTTTGATTTGGGGAAAGTCATCCGTCCAGATTTTGTCGGGTAATTTGAACGGTCGCCCCTGGAGCGGGGCAGACAGACTGCCCGAAGAGGCGATAATCCGGTTGTCGGTATCCAGTAGCAGTGCGGTCTCGGCACCATCGTGCACATCATCTGCCAAAAAACCCTGAACCGTGCGCCAGTTCAAAACCGCATAGAGATAACCGATGGTTCCCGCCCCGAAGGCATTGGGAATGGGCGTTCTGAGCGTGAATTGTTCCGCACCTTCGGGAGTATTGGCCGTGGTGTGCTCCAAAACGACGTGATCCTGCTGATTATGATCGGCCTGAGGCATGGCCACGCCCGGCAATCGGGAAAGGCCGATCCAGTGCGGATCGCTTGCGGCCACGATTTTTCCGTGTTCGTCGGTGCAATACAGGGTGCGATACACATTGCCGTAGCCTTTTTTCAAATCGCCGAGCAAGCGGGCAACGCGCTTGTCGATATCGCCGACTTTGATGTCCTGCATGAGCTCTACCCGTCGCCATTCGCGCAGATCCTCAATCCGCTCAAAAAAGAATACATCGACCCGTTCCAGCAGACTGGACGCGCTGCTCCCCAGGTTGCGGGCAATTTCAGATTGCAATGCCTGGCGAAACTCAATGAACGAGAGGCTGCCACTGAGGATGATCGCCACTAAAACCAACATCAGCGAGCCGCGCAAGATGGCGCTACGAATGGTGATGGTTCGGTTTTTTGCCTGGATCATCGGTTCAATCTCTTTCTCACGTTTGAATGATAGTGCATGGCGATCGAGGATCGACCCCGGCGGGGATAAATGGTAGCTTATCTATTTATTTGTGAAATGAGTCAATTGATTCCATCACCGTTCAAAGGTCAGCCATGAATCGCCTGCAAATGTGTTCGTTCGTATCTGAGCTGGCTTGCCCGTATGCGGCGTGAATGGTGTGCGTGCCGCCGTGTGGTGAATCCGTGGCGACTGAAGGCTGCGATCCGGGGTGTCAGCCTTGTTTGTCTTCTCGGGTTATCGAAATTGGCGTATGCCGAACCGTATCAATTGGGTCACGGGTACGATTTGCCCTTTTTGGGCTTGAATGCGGGCGGGTATTCGAGCGTTCAGGGGAGCGACATCAACGGGGTGCCCAGCAAGCTGTCGCTTCAGGATTTAAGCCTTTTCTTGCGCAAAGATTTCACACCGGACTGGCATTTTTTTACGGAGATTGAACTGGGGCAACCGCTCGTTTTTTCACCCGCTGGATTGAGCGCATCCTCTACGGATTTTGACATTGAGCGGCTTTATGTGGATCACAACCTCAGTGCGCGCACCACGCTGCGGATCGGCAAGTTTTTAACCCCCATCGGCCGCTGGAATCAGATTCATGCCGATCCCCTGGTTTGGACGGTTTCCCGTCCGCTCACCACCGCGACCGCGTTTGCCAAAAATGCGACCGGGCTGCAAATTTACGGTACATGGCCGCTGGCCGATTCCTCCATCGATTATCAGGTATTTTTGGATAATTCGAATGATCTCGATCCCACCGATGGTCATGAATCGGTGTATGCCGACCCAGAAACTCAGCCCAATCCGCCCAATGCCTTTCGTCAGGGGGCAGGCGCGCGGCTGAAATATCGCTCGCTGAATGATGATCTGCAAATCGGGCTCTCGGTCGACCATTTCGAGATGAAAAATCAGCCGGGTTACAAAAATCTGGTGGGGGCGGACGTGTTTTATACGCACAACCGCGTCGAGATTCAGAGTGAACTGGTTTATCGCAAAGATGAGAATTTCGCCCATAAAACCGAATGGGGCGGTTATGTTCAGGCCGTTGTGCCGCTGCTCGAGCATTTTTACGGGGTGCTCGCGCATGAGCGTTATAAGGCGGAACTGTTCGATGAGCCGGTGAATAGCAATATTGTGGATATCACCTATCGGCCCACGCCGCCATTCTCAATCAAATTGGAGCATCGACAATCGACCGGGGCGGTGCAGCTCGCGCCGAGTGGCTGGTTTGTTTCGATGGCTTTGTTGTTTTGAGTAAACTCGGGCGGAGCGGGGTAATTGGCCTGCGGCGACGCGTCCTCGCCGGTGTATTGCTGCTGGGATTAGGTGCGCATGAGGCCATCGCCGATGCCAGCATCGCGGTGATCGTCGGTAAAGGCCCGCCGAAAATCTTGTTTACCCGAACCAATCTGGCCGATATTTTTCTGAAACACATTCTGGTGGATGACAATCAGGCTGCGTTGGTGCCCTTGAATTTATCCTCGACAAATCCACTGCGAAGGGCGTTTTCGGTGTCTTTATTCGGTGAGCAACCCGACGACCTGCAACGATATTGGACTGAGCGCTACTTCCACGGGATTTCACCACCGTATACCGTGCACTCTCAGGAGTCCATGCTGCGATTTGTGACCAGCACGGCGGGTGCCGTGGGTTATGTGGCCTCTTGCCGGGTGGATGATCGGGTGGCGGTGGTTATGTTGCTGCCCGTGCCGGCCGCTTTTAAAGAATCGATCAATCAACTGTGCCCGCAATAGTCTGCAGAAGTTGTCTGCAATTTTTGCGCACTACCGGTATTTGCGGGCTATTCAAAGGGGTTTTATTTAATAAAAATTAACTAAAACAAAATGTTATCTATTGGCATGATTTGAGCTATGGAAGAGAGCATCTCATCAAGGTGCTTCTTTATGATTCCGAAAAATTCGATATTTATTGAAGACAACATCAACCCGTTGTTATCGGACCTCACCGATTCGATGCACCTGCAGGATGTGGGGGTTGCTCACCCGAATCGCCCCGAAACGCAAGATTTTATTCGACATGTTTTTCATCATGCCCACGGCGCGGAGCTCGCCGCGTTTTATCCCAATATCCTGAAATTTAGTAACGATGCGCACATCCGTGCCGCCGTGGGGTACCGGGATGGTTGTTCGGACGGGCTGTTCTCGGCTCAATATGTCGACCGGCCGCTGCATGAGCGGGCAGCCGAATGTTTGGGGCATTCGATTGCGCCCAGTGAGATGGTGGAAGTCGGTAACCTGGCTATTTCAGACCCCGGCCAGTCGCGTTGGGTTATCGCCGCAACCACGGTGTTTTTGGCGGCGGCGGGGTATCGATGGGTTTTATTTACCGCAAGCACCCCGTTGGCGAATGCGTTTAAGCGCCTGGGGTTAAAACCGCTGGCGCTGGCCGCCGCTGATCCTGCCCGATTGCCCGATCACGGCGATTCCTGGGGTTCCTATTATGCCGGCCACCCCCAACTGTACTTGGGTGACATCCACGCGGGGCTGCAAAAACTACAGGGGCTGGGCAGCCGCCGACCCCATTTGCACCATTTACTGGGTGCCGCCCAACGCATGGGTGCCGAAAAAGTCCGAAAACACGGATTCCCCCCTGTGGCCGCAGGGGGGTAATCATGCAGCAATTACTGGCGCGCATTCGTCATCAAGCCAGCCAAAACCCGCATCAGTTGGCGATGCGGGATGAGTTGACTGCCATGGATTATGGGCAATTGGTTGAAGCGATGGATTCGGCATCCGGCGTGCTCAAGGGTAAACGCATCGGCCTGTTGATGGATAACAGCACTGCCTGGGCGTGTCTTGATTTAGCTATCATTGCCCGTGCGGCGGTTGGCGTGCCCCTGCCGAATTTCTTTTCTGAAGCCCAGTTGAGGCACTTGATTGCCGATGCGGATCTCGATGAAATCATGACGGACCAACCGGCCCGTGTCGCCGCCCTTATCAATGATTTTGGCGCAGAGATCAAAGTAGCAGGTCATACGGTGTGGGCTTTTCGTCGTACCCCTCAAAAATCCGGTTTAATTTTACCCGCCGGCACGGTGAAGGTGACGTACACCTCAGGCACCACCGGTAACCCCAGGGGCGTGTGCTTATCGGCAGAAGTGTTGGCTACGGTGACGCAATCCCTGTGTCATGCCGTGGCGGCGAAAGCATCTGATCGCAGTTTGTCCCTATTGCCGCTCTCAACGTTACTGGAAAACATCGCCGGGTTATATGCCCCGCTCTGGTCGGGGGCGCTGGTGCAGGTGCCGAGTCTGGCGAGCTGCGGATTTTCTGGATCATCGGGATTGCAGATCGGCGGATTATTTACCGCGTTGGCCTGGGCGCAGCCAACCAGTATCGTTTTGGTGCCGCAGCTACTGAAGGCGCTGGTCGGTGGCATTCATGCCGGGTTATCGGCACCCCGCTCCCTGCGATTGATCGCCGTGGGCGGTGCGCCCATTGCCGAATCCCTATTGCACGCGGCAACCCATTTGGGTTTGCCCGTATTTCAAGGTTACGGCCTTTCTGAAGCGGGCTCCGTCGTGTGCCTGAATTTGCCGGATGACAGTCGGATGGGTAGCGTCGGCAAGCCCTTGTCGCATCTGCGCCTGCAGATTGCGCACGATGGTGAGGTGGTGGTTCGGGGGCCGATACATTTGGGTTATCTCGATGCCGGACATCATGCCCAAAGTCAGGGTGAATGGCATACCGGTGATGTGGGATATGTGGATGATGACGGTTATTTATTCCTGACCGGGCGCAAAAAAACCGCATTTTCGACCGCATTTGGTCGAAATGTATCGCCCGAATGGGTAGAGGCGGCCTTAACGGGACAGCCTTGCATTGCGCAAGCGGCATTATTCGGCGAGGGGCGCCCTTTTAATATCGCCGTCCTGGTCCCTCGACCTGAGGTAACCCCAGCCGAATTGGCGCAGGCGGTTCACACGGTGAATCAACACCTGCCCGATTATGCCCGTATTGGCCGGTGGATCATATCCAGCCAGGCATTCACCACCGCAAATCAGCGAATGAATGCCGCAGGCTGCATTCAACGCCAAAAAATCCATGCCGATTATCAGCCCATGATTGACGAATTTTATGAATCACCGCAGGAGAGCCCGCATGTCGTTTTATGAGCAACTGATATCAAAAACCGCCACCGAAAAAGAACAGCTATTTTCAACACCCATTATTCAACGCGCCTTGATCGGTAACGTGGGCTTATTGGAATATCAAACCTTTTTGGCGCAAGCCTATCACCATGTCAAGCACACAGTGCCGTTACTCATGGCCTGCGGCAGTCGGTTGCCCGATCGATTGGGCTGGCTCAGGGAGGCTGTAGCCGAATATATTGAGGAAGAATTAGGCCATGAGCAATGGATTCTCGAGGATATCGCAGCGACAGGGGGCGATCCGGACCTCGTGCTGCGTCAAGGTCCCATGCCAGCCACCGAGCTCATGGTGGCTTATGCCTACCACACGATTGATCGGGGCAATCCGGCGGGATTTTTTGGTATGGTGCATGTACTCGAGGGCACCAGCGTGAGCCTTGCGCAACATGCGGCCGATACCATCCAAACCAGTTTGGGGTTGCCGGATTCGGCATTTCATTACCTGACTTCACACGGCAGTATCGATCAGGAACATATCGTTTTTCTGAGCGGTTTAATGAACCGCATTGCGATTCCCGAAGATCAGGCAGCCGTCGTGCATACCGCCAATATGATGTATCGGCTCTATGGCGATATTTTTCGTGCCATCGCGATTTAACGTACTGGGGTAATCAGTTGATGAAAAAAATAATCCATTCCATTTTATTGAGTGGCAGTTTATTGACCGCTGTGGCTTATGCAGATAACGCATCCCCATTGCAGCAGGATATTCTGAATGATCAAACACAATGGGCGCATATTAATTATGAGCTGCCAGATAATCAAAAGGAGGCGGCATTCTCTGCGTTGGCAACGCACGAGGCAGCGTTAATTCACACCTATCCCAATCGGGCGGAGCCTTTAATCTGGCATGCCATTATTTTAAGTTCACTGGCGGGTACCGAAGGTGGCCTGGGCGCGTTGGGCAAGGTGAAGGAAGCAAGAAATCAACTACTGGCGGCGGAAAAAATTGATCCAACTGCGATGAATGGATCGATTGAGGCCTCACTCGGCACACTTTATTACAAAGTGCCCGGCTGGCCACTCAGTTTTGGTGACGATGGCAAGGCGGAGGCCTATCTCAAAAAAGCTCTGCAAATTAACCCGAATGGTATCGACCCGAATTATTTCTATGCCGATTTTCTGTATGGCAAACACAACTATGGAGCCGCCATGCAAGCCCTGCAAAAAGCCCTGGCCGCCCCACCGCGCCCCGATCGCCCCTTGGCCGATCAGGGGCGCCGCAAGGAAGTGTTGGCGTTGATGGAAAAAATCCGCACCAACCATCCTGATGCCATTGCATCTTTGGGGCACTGATTATGCTGGATTTGCACGATAAACGGATTGTGCTCACGGGGGCTGCGGGCGGAATGGGGTTGATTCTCAGTGAATTACTGATCAATAAAGGTGCCCGCGTGTGCCGACTGGTGCGGAACCTGGACTATGACCCGTTTTTGGGGGGAAACACGGCGCAAGGCAAGCCGTGCATGACCTTGGCCTGTGACATTACGAACCGTGAAAATCGTGAAGACATGGTACATCGCATTCATGAGCAGTGGGGCGGCGTTGATCTCTTGATCAATTTGGCGGGCGTGCTGGATTTTACCCCATTTCAGGAGCAAAACCCCGATCTCCTGCACCGCATGATCGAGGTGAACATCGAGGCGCCCATGCAGCTTGCTCGCGCGCTACTGCCCTCCATGCTGGCGCAACGCAGTGGCCGGATCGTGAATGTGGGTTCCATGTTCGGCAGCATTGGCTTCCCGTATTTTTCAACCTATTCGGCTACCAAGTTCGCCCTTCGCGGTTACTCACAGGCCTTGCGCCGAGAACTTGTCGGTACGGGTGTCGGCGTCACCTATGTTTCTCCGCGCGCTGTACGTACCCCGTTCAATCCCCCTGTCGTTCATGAAATGGCTGCCATCGGCATGATGAACATGGATGAGCCGGAACCGATTGCTCAAGCCATTGTGCGGTCCATCGAAAAAGAACGTAAGGAGGTTTATTTAGGGTTTCCGGAAAGTTTATTCGCGCGGATTAATGCGTTGCTGCCCGGTTTGGTCGATAAAGCCCTGGCCAAGCAGACCACGATCTTGAGCAAGTTTGCGATTAATCAAAAGGTGAGTTAGGGAACCTGATTAACTCAAAGATTGCGCGGATTGCCCTTGATATCAAGGGCTCGGATGGCCGTTATTTTCCTGCCTTCATGTATAATTTACGACGTCAATGAAATTATTGACTAACAGTTTGGTGGGTTTTTCGATTTAATGATTTTTTTAAGTTTTGCGGATTTTTTGACGGTTGAGTTTTTTCGATGATGGATGCGTTAACCGGGCACAAATTGATGCCCGGAAATCACTGTGTTGTTTTGGCTTTTTCCGGCCTTCGCAGCACCTATCTGGAACTGCAGCCCTTGTTAAAACGGTTGAATGCAGAGGGGTATACGGTGTTTGCACCTCACCTGCGCGGGTATGGGTTTTCGCAGGATCCGTCTACCGGCACCTGGACGGAATGGTTGGCAGAGGCGGTGGCGCATTTTGATGATTTGGCCGCGCGTTATGCGCAGGTGGTGGTGTGTGGTTTGAGTATGGGCGCAACCCTGGCTCTGGCCGTGGCGGCGGAGCGGGGCAATCGGGTTACGGCGGTGGTGCCCTTGTCCACCACGCTTCATTACGATGGTTGGAATACGCCCTGGTATCGGTTTTTAAGTCCACTCGGTTATTTCACCCCCTTGCGCCATCGCATGCTGATTCGCGAATCCTCGCCTTTTGGACTGAAAGATGAGCGGTTGCGCGCATGGATTGAACGACAAGTCGCCGCAGAACCGATTACGGCGGTAGGCGCCTCGGCCTTGTCCTTGCCGGCACTGCATGAGGCCGCTCGATTGATGAAGCACACGCGTCGCGCGTTGGTGCGGGTCACTGCGCCGGTACAACTGGTACATGCAATTGAAGATGATATTGCGCATATCCGCAGCGCGTACACGGTGCAACGCATGGTGCGAAGTCTGGATGTGCGCTTACTTAAACTGGCTAATAGTTACCATATGTTAACCCTGGATTTTGAAAAAGTGGCCGTTGCTAAGATGGTGGCCGATTTCCTGAATTTTTATATTTCATCCCCTGAATCCAATACCAATGGTGCGTGCAATGAGTGATATCGAAGAGCAACTCTACCAGTTGTTAATGAAAGAACTGCCCGTCGCCCGCGAGGGGCTTACCCGTGAGAGCACCCTTGAATCCATTGGATTGGATTCGTTGTCAACCATCGAGTTCATGTTCCAGATTGAAGATCATTTTGGGATTCGCTTTGAGCAAACCGGCACGCCGCCGAAAACCTTGGGCGATGTGTTCGATGAGGTTCATGCGAAGCTCGAACATGCCTAAATTACACCGCGTGGTTGTAACCGGCCTGGGCGCCGTAACGGCAATAGGGACCTGGCCTGGCGCCTTGTTCGAGCAGGTGTGTGCGGGATCTTCGGGCATTCGCCTATTGCCCGAGCAAACGCCCATGCCGCCCATCCCCATGGCCGCATGGATTGAGTCGGGCATCGATAGCGACCCGAAAACAGCCGCGCATGATCGTGCGACGCAACTGGCTTTAACCGCAGGGCGGTTAGCGCTGGAAGATGCCGGGTTGCTGGAAGATGGCGTCTTGCGGAGTAAAACGGGGGTTTATGTCGGTACGGGCGCGGGGCCGAGCGGTACCATGGATCAAACCTATCGTCGGCTCTATGCCGAGCAGCGTGATCGGGTGGCGCCCATGACCCTGCCGCGCGGTATTCATAATGCGCCCGCCTCGGAATTAGCCATACGGTATGGACTGCGCGATGCAAACAACACCTATTCCATCGCCTGCGCCTCGTCGGCAACGGCCATTGGTGAGGCGATGCGGGCGATTCGACATGGTTACAGCGCCCGAATTTTAGCAGGAGGCACCGAGTCGCTGCTCAACTACGGCGTCCTGCATGCGTGGCACGCGTTGCGGGCGCACGCGGTCATGGCGGATCCCCTGTCGGCCTCCTGTCGTCCGTTTTCGGCGGATCGTGATGGCTTGGTGATGGGCGAGGGCAGCGGTTTTTTAGTGCTGGAAAGTTTGGATTCCGCCCAGGCGCGGGGTGCAACCATCTGGGCGGAATTGGTCGGATACGGCACCAGTTGCGACGCCAGTCACATCACACATCCAGACTCCTCTGGTCAAATCGCGGCGATTGGGATGGCGTTGAATGAAGCCGGCATCCCGCCTGCAGCGATTGATTACATTAATGCGCACGGCACGGGTACCTTAGCGGGCGATACGGTTGAAGCGGCAAGCCTGAATGCGGTTTTTGGAGCGCACATGGCCCGTATTCCCGTCAGCTCGACCAAGGCTGTCCATGGCCATTTGATGGGGGCGGGTGGCGCGATCGAACTCATCATCAGCGTTTTGGCCATGAATCAGCACATTATTCCGCCCACCGCAAATTGCCGAATACCGGATGCCACCTTGGGCATCGATATGGTCGCCGAAGGCGCGCGGCCGGCGCGTATGAATGCCGTGATGTCCAACTCATTTGCGTTTGGCGGCAGCAATGCCGTGTTAATTGCACGAAGAATGCAGGATCAATAATGTCGTCGGTGACTGAAATGACGAACCTGTCCGTCGATACGCGGGTGTCCCCCACGGATCAAGTCGACCATGCTATCGTCCTGCCGATTGATTGGTATTTTGACCCGGATATTTATGCCCGGGAAATCAAAGTACTGTTTGAATCGGGGCTGCAGTATGTCGGTCATGAGCTGATGGTACCGAAGGTCGGCGATTTCAAAACCCTGGAACGGTTTGAACATGCGCAAATGCTGGTCAGGCAGGCTGATGGTGGCGTCAGTCTGATCAGCAATATTTGCCGCCATCGTCAAGCGTTGATGCTGGAAGGCGCAGGCGCATTGCCGCATCAACGGATATCTTGCCCGCTGCATCGTTGGGTTTATGGCGCCGACGGACAACTGCTGGCCGCACCGCAGTTCGCTCAAAACCCGTGCTTGCACCTGGCACGCACCGAGCTACACAATTGGCGCGGATTACTGTTCCAGGGCGATATGGAGGATACACCGCATTTTGACGATATTCCCCTCGCGGAATATTTTGACTTCAGCGGTTATTCGTTGGATCGCGTCGAAATGACGGATTACCCCTTCAACTGGAAAACCTTTATTGAGGTTTATCTGGAGGACTATCACGTGGGCGTGATCCATCCGGGGCTTAAAAAATTTGTTTCCTGCCACAATTTGGAATGGTCCTATGGAGCGCGCTGGTCGATGCAAACCGTGGGGCTCAACCCACAGTGGGGTAATTCGCGCTCAGCACCTTATCGCCAGTGGCAAGATGAACTCAACCGGCGGCATGCCGAAGACTCAAGTGCTTACCCGTTTGGCGCGATCTGGTTCACCTACTATCCCGGATTAATGATTGAATGGTATCCCGATGTATTGGTGATTTCGACCATTCAACCCACGGGTATTGGGCAGTGCCGCAACATGGTTGAATATTACTATCCTGCCGATATTGTCGCCCACCAGCGCGGACTGATAGAAGCACAACAAAGTGCGTACCACGAAACTGCCGTTGAGGATGAAGTGATCTGCATCAAAATGCAGCAAGGTCGACGCGCCCTATACCGGGACGGCAAAAACGAAACCGGCCCCTACCAAAGCCCGCTTGAAGATGGTATGCGACATTTCCATCGATTTCTGCGTAAAAACATTGATTCAAAGACGACTGTAATGGCTCAGATTTCGATCAAGTGATACGGCGCACTCACCTAGGGTTGACCCCGATACTGTAGGAGGGGATTCATCCCCGACAGCACAGCCAAACGTGCCCACCGAAGTCCTCCGAACCTACGATACGGCGTTAGGCCGCGTTCACCGCGTCGGGGTTGAAACCCCTCCTGCAGCCGGGCATCCCCAATCGACGCACCCATAGTCGGGGCGGTATTTTGTAGGAGGGGATTCATCCCCGACACGGTGCCCGATGAGGCGAGCACGGTTCAGGGCTTTTACTCAGGCTTTGACAGGGCGGTTCGGGATGCTGCGGCCGAGTTCGGTGCCGACCTTGTCGGGGATGGCTCTCCTCCTGTAAATATCCGCACTGCAGCACAGAAAATCGTTTTGTACCCGCGTCCCTTTTAACCTCTTCGCGCGGGATCCCATCCAGAATCATCCTGGATGGGCAGGATTCCCTTGCGCGAAATATCAAATCCAGGAAGCTTCAAGCGTTTAATCGAATCTATTCAGATTATAATGAACCCGGTACTGAGTAATATTCCCCAGTTGCTCATTGAGTGTGTATGGGTTTTTTAAAATTAACTAATTGTTTTAAATGAATTATAAGAAAAAAATTCGCAATCGATTCACAGATGATGACCTTGCTGTTATTGGTATGGCATTTCGTTTCCCAGGCGACATAACTGATGTTGATGTGCTTTGGGATGCCTTGATGGCGGGTCAGGATTTGGTGACTGAGGTACCCGCTGAGCGGTTTGGTACCCGGTTTTATCAGCATGATCGGCGAGATGAGCAGGGCCGTAGCGTAACGTTTAAAGCCGGTGTGGTTGAAAAAATCACTGATTTTGATCCTGCTTTTTTTGGCATTTCACCTCGTGAAGCACTCAAAATGGATCCGCAGCAGCGGATCCTCCTGGAACTCACCTGGCATGCGCTGGAGGATGCGGGTGTCTTGCCAGAGCGGATAGCGAGCACCCAATGCGGTGTGTTTGTGGGTGTTTCGGCATTGGATTACGGCACGCGCACGCTCGATGATCTGGCGGCAATGAACGCCTATTCCATGCTGGGCAGCACGTTGAGTATCGCGGCGAATCGAATTTCCTTTATTTATGATTTGCATGGCCCCAGCTTGTCGATTGATACGGCCTGTTCGTCCTCCCTGGTGGCTTTGCATACCGCCTGTGAATCGCTTAAGCGGGGGGAATGTGAGACCGCACTGGTGGGTGGGGTGAATTTACTGGCGCATCCCTATCCGTTTGTTGGGTTTTCCCATGCGTCGATGTTGTCGAAAGATGGACGTTCTAAATCCTTTGCGGCCGATGCCAATGGTTATGTGCGCGCCGAAGGCGGTGCCGTGTTGTTGATCAAGCCCCTTCGGGCAGCGCAGCGGGATGGAAATCGTATTCATACGGTGATCCGGGCTACGGGTACCAACGCGGATGGTGGGCAAAAAACCGGAATTACGATGCCGAGTGCCGAAGGGCAAATGCGTTTGTTGCCGCACGGTACGGGGACGGCGGTTGGTGACCCGATCGAAATTCAGGCGATTGGTTCGGTTTATGGTGCCGCACGACTGCCGGACAACCCCTTGCCTGTCGGTTCGATCAAATCGAACCTGGGTCATATGGAGCCTGCGTCCGGCATGGCGGGGCTGGTCAAGGCGATATTGACGCTCAAGCATCAGCAGATTCCGCCGTCCATTCATGCCGATATTTTGAATCCGCAGTTGGCGTTGGATGAGCAGCACATTCATATCGTGCGCAGCCCGCTTTTATTCCCTGCCCAAAACCGCCCTTTACGTGCTGCGGTGAATTCATTCGGTTTTGGCGGTACCAATGCACACGTTATTATCGAGGCTGCGCCTTCATCGCTCGTGGTTTCTTCGACGAAAACGCCCCAGTCGCGCCACTGCCCCTCATTGGTGTTGAGTGCCAAAGATGCGGCCATATTTCCGGATATGGCGAATGCTTATGCGGATTTGATCGAAGCGCAACCGGAAAACTATGCCGTGATCGCCAACAATGCGGCAGGCCATCGTCAATGGTTGCCCAGTCGTTTGGCGGTCATGGGTGAAACGCCTGCTGTGATCGTGCAGCGGTTACGCGATTTTGCGATGCAAGTCGATGCCATCAATCCGCCGCGGGGTATCGTGCTTGAGACGGCATTGCCTCATTCAAACCTGAAAAATCGTTGCGCGTTTGTGTATGCCGGTAACGGGGCGCAGTGGCAGGGCATGGGGCTTGCGTTAATGCAGGAATCTCCGCTTTTTGCTCGAAAAATTCGCGCACTTGATCGCCTGATGAAACCGCTGATTGGCTTTTCACTCATTAAGGAACTTCGTGCCAGTCCCGCGTCAGGCCGCATGAATGAAACGGCAGTGGCTCAACCGTTATTGTTTGCCATTCAGGTGGCGCTGACTGAATTACTTCGCGCAGAAGGCATCACGGCCGAGGCCTATACCGGCCACAGCGTGGGCGAGATTGCGGCTGCGTGGGCAGCCGGTTGTCTAACGCTCGAAGATGCGGCCAAAGTGGTGGCTGTTCGCAGTCGTGCCCAGGCGAAAACGGCGGGCAGTGGGCGGATGATGGCCGCCGCAGTTCTCCCCGATGAGCTGGCTCAAACGCTTGAATTGCTTGAAATTGAAACGCACGCTTGTGTGATTGCCGGATTTAATGCGCCCAAATCGCTGACGTTGGTGGGCGCTGAACCTGTATTGGTCGTCTTGAATGACTACTGGGCGCAAGCCGGGGTATTCGCGCGATTGCTGGATTTGGATTATGCCTTTCACAGCTCGGCCATGGCGCCGATTGCCGAAGAGATCACCACCAATCTGGCCGATTTAACCCCCCAATCAGGCACAGGTTGTTTCGTGTCGACCGTGACCGGCAATCAGCATTCAGGCGAAAACCTGGGCGCAGATTACTGGTGGCACAACGTGCGTGAGCCGGTACAGTTCGCATCTGCCCTATCCACGCTGATTGATGATGGTTTTACCGTATTTGTCGAAATCAGCCCGCATGCCATCTTGCAGCGATACCTCATACAAGGCGCCGAGCACAAGAATGTCCCCATACGGGCAGTGCCCCTGGCGCGGCAAAATGCCGATGGTTTGCTGGATATTTGCGAGGCCGTCTTGCGCATCAAGCTGCACCTTGGGCCGACTGATTTCGCTACGGGTAAAAAAATTCCATTTATCGACCTGCCCAAGTATCCCTGGCAGCGCCAACGCTATTGGGCGACCGAGACCAGCGAAGGGTACAACCTGATTCTGCGTGATCGAATCCACCCCCTGTTGGGTTACCCGCTCACAGAAGCCCCGCTCGGTTGGGAAAACATTCTCGATCCGGAAGTCCTGCCGTATTTGGCGGATCATCAAGTCGATGGCGCCGTCGTCCTGCCTGGCGCGGCGTATGTTGAAATGGCCCTGGCGGCTGCCAAACTCGGCTTGGGCTGGGAAGACACAGAATTGCGCGCGCTGGAAATTCGTCATCCGCTGGTGTTTGAGGCAGGGCAGAGCCGCACGGTACGCACCCGTATTTTTGGCCTTGATCATCGTTTTTCGATTCAAAGTCGCCGACGCTTAAGTGAGGATGAATGGATTGAGCATGCGGTAGGGCAGGTGCGTGAGGCGGGCGATCCTGGCCTGCATCGGCTGATTGATTTACCGCAGCTCAGCGATGCGGTGGTGGTAGACGCTGCCACCCATTATCGTCAAGCCTCAGCCTTGGGCTTGAATTATGGCGCGAGTTTTCAGGGGATCAGTGCACTGACTTTATTCGGTCATACTGTATTGGCCTCACTGAACCTGCCGCAGTCGGTGCAGACGGACGAGGCTCATATCCTGCATCCTGCGCTACTGGATTTGTGCTTCCAATCCCTGTTGGCCCTGGTTGCCCAAGAGCCACAGCAAGCGGGGGCAACCTATCTGCCGGTGCAAATTGGCCGATTGATTTCTCCGCATGGCACCCTGAAGCCCAGCCATTTGCATGGGGAAATCAAACGCCTCAGCGCCCACTCGGTCGTGGCGGATTTCTCGCTGCTGGCGGCGGATGGCCGCGTGATTACCCAGTTATCCGATTGTCGTTTCCGCGCGGCACATTTTTCAACCGGCCGCGCCCGGCCGCCTTTGTGGGTAACCGAACGTTTACCCTTGCGTCCACACGGCGTGAGTTCCCGATTAAGTGCCTGCTTACCGTCCATCAGGGCGCAAACCGCACCCAGTCAAGGCACCATCCTGCGCCAGCGCTATCATGAAGAAATTCGTCCTCTTCTGGATGCGTTAGTCATCGCCTATGCGTATGAATCTGTGCGCACCCTGGCCGATGAGCAGGGCGTTTTGCCCCCAACGAGCCCAGCCGCGCAGTCGTTATACATCGGGTTGTTGGCGCAATTATCGACCCAGGGTTATATTCAGGGTTACATCCAGGGTCATACCCAAGCCGATGTGATCGGGTCCGAGATTCGTCTCGCTGCTGCGCCACCATCAGGTACCGATATCTGGACGTTACTGAATCACGATTATCCCGAAGCCAATGCCGAAGCGACCTTAATCGCCCGGCTGGGCGCGCGGTTAACCCGCGTGTTGATGGGGCAGTCCGAGATGAGCATTTTCGCCCGCGAAATGGCGCAAAGTGCCTTGTTTAACCAATGGCAAACGGAAGGCCTGGTTCAGGTGGGCGGCGGATTGCTTGCCACGAATTTTTGGCGTGGTTTGGGGTATTGGGCGCAGCAATCGGATAATTCACTGTTACGCGTGCTACAAATCGGCGGCAATCCGATCCATACCGTGGCGCAGCTCCGCATCCATTTGCCGTCGCTTGGGTTATCCGTAGTGGCGACCACGCCCAATCAGGAAGCGTTTGCCTCATGGCCAACCGATGATCCCCAGCACCTCACGTTGATCCCTTGGACACAGTGCGTACAAAAACTTGCGCAGGCTGAGTTGGCCGATTTTGATGTGGTGTGGATCGATGGGGCCCTGTCGGCAGAGGAATGGCCCGAGGTTGCTGACCTTGGCCGTGCGGCAGCGGGCGGCCTGGCTGTCATCCAACAGCCCGCCCATGCGCTGTATCTGGATTTTATTTCGGGCCTGGCCGCACACCGCGAAGATTCGGCTCAGGATGAGTCGATGTTTGAATCGTCCGTCAGGGCGCAGCGCCTGGGCTCACTGCTTGCCAACGATACCGAGGTTCAATTTGAGTCAGGTGATGTGCAGCGCATGGGCATGTCGCTGGCGATAACGCCGTTGGGCGATTCAACTGTCGGGCAAGCGACCGACACAAATGCCAATAACGCCCCCCCACAAAGCGACACTGTCGTGGCCTTAAATGCGGCCGGGCAAGATCTGGCACACCGGCTGGAAATGGCAACGATCAAATCAACTGAACCCACTGCCACAGTGTTTATTCACGGTGCATGGACGGGTAGCGGAGACTTGAATACCGAGACCGTTCACTCAGCCACGCAATTCTTAAGCCTGTTGCAGCAGTGGGGCGCCCACGAATCTTCGCAGCCCATCTATTTGGTTCTGCCCTTTGGTGCGCTCGACAATACCGACGATGCGCAGAGTTGCCCGGTGAACGCGGCGCTCTGGGGTATGGCACGGGTGGCGATGAATGAACAACCGTCGTTAAATCTCTATTTAATCGACCCGCGCGGTGATTGGACTGATGCCGCTTTCCACACTCGATTATTGGCGGCGCTCAGTACAGAGTCGCCCGAGCGTGAGCTGATTCTCACGGCCACTGCAACCCATACGCTTCGTGCGGTAACTGCCAGCACAGAGCCATCTGCACCCAGGGTTACACCCCGTGTTGATCGAGGGGAACCACGTTACCAATTGGGCTTTACCGTGCCGGGACAACTGCGTCATTTGCATTGGCAGGCGATGAGCGAACGGGCGCTGGCAGACGATGAAGTCGAGCTGCGTGTGCATGCGGTCGGCTTGAATTTCCGCGATGTCATGTTTGCCATGGGCTTACTCGGTGATGAAGCGGTTGAAAACGGCTTTTCGGGCGCGAGTCTGGGCCTGGAATGCGCAGGCATCATCACCCGGGTTGGGGCAAAGGTCACGCATGTGGCGGTGGGCGATGCGGTTCTGGGGTTTGGCCCGCAATGTTTTGCCAGCCATGTGGTGACGCGCGGCAATGCCGTGGCCAAAATGCCCGAGCAGTGGCAATTCACCGAAGCGGCGACCATCCCTACGGTATTTTTTACCGTGTATTACGCGCTGGTCGAAATGGCGCGGCTGCGTGCGGGTGAACGGGTACTCATTCATGGTGGTGCAGGGGGCGTGGGCATCGCCGCCATCCAGCTCGCACAGCATTTGGGTGCGGAAATCTTCGCCACTGCAGGCAGCGATGAAAAACGCGAGTTTTTGCGGCTGATGGGTGTGCGGCATATTTACAGTTCGCGGGATCTGCATTTTGCCGAGCAAATTCTGGCCGATACACAAGGCGCGGGCATCGACGTGGTGCTCAACTCGCTGGCAGGAGAAGCGATTGAGCGTAATTTGGATGTACTTCGCCCGTTCGGTCGATTCCTGGAATTGGGCAAACGGGATTTTTATGCCAATACGCCGATGGGTTTGCGCCCGTTCAAGGACAACATCAGCTATTTTGGTATTGATGCCGATCAGCTCATGTCCGCACGGCCCGAATTAACTGCTGATGTCTTCCGAGCCGTGATGGCGCTGTTTGCCGAAGGGGCATTGCATCCCTTGCCCTATCAGCACTTCACCGCCGATACCGCGATTGATGCCTTCCGTACCATGCAGCAAGCGCGGCACATTGGTAAATTGGTGGTAGACCTGACCGAACCCCCTGCGGCCATTAAACCTACCCCCAAACCCGCTTGGCAGGCAAACCCCCAGGCGAGTTACCTGATTACCGGCGGGTTGACGGGCTTTGGGTTTGAGACCGCCCGTTGGTTGCTTGAACGTGGGGCAGGGCGCGTGATTTTAGCGTCACGGCGCGGCAAAAAAACACCAGGTTTAGCCGAAAAACTCGCCCGCCTGGGTACGCTGAAATCGCGGGTCGAAGTTGTCGCCTTGGATGTAAGCAATGCCAGGGCGGTCACCGAGTTATGCCAAAAGCAGCCGGGGAAATCGCAGGCCAGCTATCCCCTGCGCGGCATTATCCATGCGGCCATGGTGATTGATGATGCGCTGATTCAGAATTTGGATGCGCAGCGCATGAGCGATGTCATCACCCCCAAAGTCGCGGGCGCATGGCATCTGCACCAAGCCACCCAAATGATGCCACTGGATTTCTTTGTGGTGTATTCCTCAGTCACCACGCTCATGGGCAACGCGGGGCAAGCCAACTATGTGGCTGCCAATGCCGCCCTTGAAGCCCTGGCGCGGCAACGGCGCGGGCAGGGCTTGCCCGCTACCGCGTTATGTTGGGGTCCCATTAGCGATGTGGGGTATTTAACCGCGCATCAAGCCGTATTAAGTGGCTTGGAATCGCGAACGGGCGGTGCTGCCATTACCAGCAGCCAGGCATTGAACGTGCTTGAGCTCAGCTTGCAATCCAACCTGAATGGGATTTCGGCGATGAGCCTGAATGGTGCAGCCCTGCAGCGGATTTTGCCTGAGCACAGCCTATCGAGATTCGCCTATTTGCACACGGGAGCGAACAGCACCGAAAACCTCAATGAAGACAACCTCAAGGAAGCGCTGCAAACGCTTGCGCCTGAAGAAGCGCGGGCCATGCTGATCACCCTCATCCGTGAAGAAGTGGCTCAAGTGCTCGGCCTGCCTGCCGCGAAAATTGATCAAAACCAATCCCTGTACGACATGGGGCTCGATTCCCTCATGGCGGTTGAATTGGCTTTAGGTATTGAAAAACGCACCGGCGTGCGGCTTTCAGCCATGGCCTTGAACGAAGGGCCCACCGTATTCCGTCTGGCTGAGCGCATCCTGGGTATGGTACAGTCTCAACACACGATACAAACCAACCCTCAGGAAGAGACGTCCTTGCTTGATCAACTCGCGCAACAACATGCCGATGGCTTAACGGCCGAAGAGCAGGAAGTACTCAAGGATCTGTCCAAACCATGAGTGCCCTTGAAACCCCCGGCAATGAACAGCTCTGCCCCGAAAAATCAGGCAAGGCGGCCAGTAAGGCCGACCTGATCAAACGGTTCCTCGCACCCAAGCCAGCATCCGGGCAGGTACCCAAGGCAGTGATGAATCCGGAGAATCAGCCGAAATCAGCCCGCAGGATTCCCACTGAATTCACCCGGTTTGATCAGTTCCCCGGCTACAAACAGCAAAAAATGATGGCCGATGCCGCCAAACTGCTCGGTGCGTCCAACCCATTTTTTGGCATGCATGAGGGCATAGCGGGCGCGACTACCGTGATTGGCGGCAAGGAATGCATCAACTTTTCCAATTACGATTATCTCGGGTTAAGTGGCGATGTGCGCGTGCAGCAAGCCGCCATTGATGCCATCAACACCTATGGCACATCGGTGTCGGCCAGTCGCATTGTCTCGGGTGAGCGGCCGATTCATCGGGCATTGGAGCGTGCCATTGCCGATGCCTACGGCGTGGATGATGCCATCGTATTCGTAAGTGGCCATGCCACCAATGTGGCCGTCATCGGGCATTTATTTGGCGCCAAGGACCTCATCCTGCACGATTCATTGGTCCATAACAGCGCCCTTGTTGGGGCGCAACTTTCAGGCGCAACCCGGCGCAGTTTTCCGCATAACGATCTGGACGCCCTGGAACACCTGCTGATCGAATTGCGCGACCGATTCGAGCGCGTGCTCATCGTGGTTGAAGGCCTGTACAGCATGGATGGCGACATCCCCGATTTAGCGACCCTGGTCACACTCAAGCAGCGCCATGGCGCGTTTTTGATGGTGGATGAAGCCCATTCATTCGGTGTACTGGGCGCAAACGGTTTCGGTATTCGTGAGCACGCCGCCATCGCCGCCAAAGAGGTGGATATCTGGATGGGGACACTCAGCAAGGCGCTTGCCGGATGCGGCGGCTATATCGCCGGGGAATCCGCATTGATCGAACAGCTCAAATATAATGCGCCAGGTTTTGTGTACAGTGTGGGCATGGCGCCTGCGGTTGCGGGGGCATCACTGGCCGCAATCACGATCTTGCAAGAAGAACCCTGGCGCGTCACAAAACTTCAAAAAAACGGCCAGTACTTTTTGGCGCAAGCCAGGGCCGTGGGGCTGGATGTGGGCTTAAGCCAAGGCTACTGCGTTATTCCGGTTGTCATTGGCAAGTCATTATCGGCGGTTAAGCTCTCGCACCGCCTACGCCAACACAACATCAATGTACAGCCCATCATCCATCCGGCGGTAGAAGAGCGCGCGGCGCGTTTGCGATTTTTTATCTCCTGCACGCATACCGAAATACACATTGACCAAACTCTTAGTACGTTAAAATCTCAAATATAGGATAGGAAAAAATATGAATTCAACATTAATACCCGTGATTCTTTGCGGCGGTGCGGGCTCCCGGCTGTGGCCTTTGTCGCGCGAATTGCACCCCAAGCCATTTATTCGCATGCCGGATGGACAGAGCCTGCTTCAGAAAGCCTTTCTACGCGCATCGGGGCTGAATGGCATCGAGCAAGTCATCACCGTCACCAACCGTGATCTCGTATTTAAAATCGAAGACGAACTCAATGAAGTCAACGATGAAAAACGGGCAATCTCGTTAATTCTCGAACCCATTGCGCGCAATACGGCCGCGGCCGTTGCCTCCGCCGCGCTACTGGTCGCCAAAACCGACCCTCAAGCGCTCCTGCTCGTGCTGGCAGCCGATCATCTGATCGAAAACAAGGAAGCCTTCGAAGAAGCCGTTGGTCAGGCCAAAAAATTGGCTGAGCAAGATCGGCTGGTCACATTCGGGATCAAGCCGGATCAACCGGAAACCGGGTACGGGTATATCGAATATAAAGGGAATGAAGTCATTCGCTTTGTCGAAAAACCAAACCTTGCCGATGCGATTACTTTCGTTGAAAGTGGCCGTTTTTTGTGGAATTCCGGCATGTTCTGCTTCAAGGCAAAAACCGTACTGGATGAATTGAACAAGTACGCGCCGGAGATTCTGGCTACCGTTAAAAGCACTATCGAGCACTCGAAAATTGCCCAGGGCAAAACCCATGGGCATGAGTTTTTCCACTGCGAACTGGACGCGGCCCATTTTGCCCATGTACCGGAAGAGTCGTTCGACTATGCCGTCATGGAGCAGACAAAAAACGCCGCCGTCGTTCCCAGCGATATTGGCTGGAGTGATATCGGCTCCTGGCAGGCGCTGGGTGCCATTGGCAAACATGACGTCCACGGAAACAGACTGGATGGTGAAGTGATCCTGCACGACGTTCAGGGTTGCTACATCCACAGTGACAGCCGTCTCGTCGGTGCCGTCGGCGTGGAGAATCTGGTCATCATTGACACACCCGATGCCCTGCTGGTTGCTCATAAAGATCGCAGCCAGGAGGTAAAACACCTCTTCAAACAGCTCAAAAGCAGCGGGCATGAAGCCCATCGTCTGCATAGAACCGTTCATCGCCCCTGGGGAACCTATACCGTTCTGGAAGAACATGCCGATTTCAAAATCAAACGCATTGTGGTCAAGCCCGGCGCAACTCTTTCCTTGCAAATGCACCACCACCGGAGCGAGCACTGGGTCGTGGTCAGTGGCATGGCTAAAGTCACCAATGGCGAGAAAGAAATCCTGCTGGCAGCCAATGAGTCGACCTATATCCCGGCGGGACAAAATCATCGACTCGCCAACCCCGGCATGATCGACGTGGTTTTGATCGAAGTTCAAACCGGCCAATACCTGGGTGAGGATGACATCGTCCGAATTGAAGATGTTTACGGCCGAGCAGAAACCAAAATATTTAACGCTTGAGATTGAAATTGAAAATTATAAATAAGATTAAAAAAAATAGATTATTCTTAATCATCGTTGTCATCCCGACATTGATTTCAATCATTTATTTTGGCCTGATCGCATCCAAGGTATACATATCCGAATCAACGCTGGTAATTCGCACACCAGAGAAATCATCGCCATCCATGCTCGGCCAAATCCTTCAGGGGGTTGGCTTCAGCACCTCACAGAATGACGCCTATACCGTCAAGGATTACATCACCTCTCGGGATGCGATGGAAACACTGATCAAGAAAATGGATCTCAAGCAACAATTCGAAAAGAACAGCATTGATCCATTCAATCGATTCGGTGGATTCATCTATTGGAAAAACAATCTGGAAGAATTCTACAAGTATTACCAACACATGGTCCTTACATCGCTCGATCCACTATCGACGATCCTCACACTTAAAACCCGCGCATATACGGCCAAAGACGCCCAAGAGATGAATTCACTGCTTCTGGCGCAAAGTGAAGATCTGGTCAACAAGCTGAATGATTTGCACAGGAAAATCTGGACAAGGCAGAAATGAAGGCCAAGGAAGCCGCCCTGGCCGTTGGCAAATATCGTAATGAGTTCGGGGTCATCAATCCGGAAAAACAATCGACCATTCCCTTGCAGCAAATCGCCAAACTTCAGGATCAGCTCATTGCCACCCAAGTGCAGATCATGCAGATCGAAACCATCAGTAAAGGCAATCCACAATTGCCATCGCTCCGGCAACGTGCAACTCTACTCAAAAACGAAATCGCGAAAGAAACAGCCCATGTGGCCGGCGCGGGTGCCAACAACAAATCCCTGGCCAGCAAGGCGGTCGAATTCCAGCGCCTCTCTCTGGATAGCGAATTTGCAGACCGAGAACTGGTCAGTGCCATGGCATCACTCCAGCAAGCACGCACCCAGGCACAGCGGCAGCACATTTACATCGAACGAATCAGCGAACCAAATTTGCCAGATGCCTCAACCGAGCCCAAACGATTTCAGGACATCTTGGCAACGTTACTGCTGACACTTATTATCTGGGGCATTGTGAGCATTCTTAATGCGGGCGTGCGGGAACATTATGACCGCTAAAAGCCAGTATCAGCCCACATACCTCGAGCAGCTTCGCATCCAACTTCGGGTCATCTGGGCACTCACCCTGCGGGAAATGATCACGCGATATGGTCGGGAGGGCATCGGTGTAATCTGGATCATCGCCGAGCCTGCGATGTTTATCGTCGGTGTCATGGTGATCTTCTCAGCCGTGGGCCACACTGAGTTTACCGGAACTAGCGTGGCCGAATACCTGGCGGTCAGCTACCCCACCATGCTGCTGTGGCGCAATGGAACAGGGCGCGTTATGAAGGCTGTAGATATCAATCGCGCACTACTTCATCACCGCCCGGTACGCCCAATGGATATTATCTACTCTCGCATTCTGTTGGAGTTTGCGAGTGCTACAGCCGCATTTATCTTCCTCTATTTGATTTTCATTGCGCTCGGTATTTGTCAATGGCCCGGCGATTTACTTACTATGATTGTCGGCTACTTCATGGTCGTCTGGTTTTCATTTGCATTTGTTATGATCATGGCGGCGCTATCAGAGTTAAGTGAAGCAATTGAACGAGTGTCACACATTATTCTCTACTTAAACCTTCCATTTTCAGGGGTATTCATTACCGCTGCAGCCGTTCCACAACCCTATCGAGATTATCTCTTACTATTTCCTCTTGTAAATTGCGTCGAATGGTTCCATCACGGATATTATGGTGATCGCATGCAGACATTCTACGACCCTCAATACACAATTGTATCTTTGCTTGTCATGACATTTTTTAGCTACGCACTAATAAACATTGCCAATAAACGCGTTCAAAGAACCTAATAGTTTTAAATATGCTTAAACTAAATAATATTTGCAAATCTTACCCAATACACCATGGGCGATCACAGCGCGTTATTCTTGATAACATCAATTTCCAGGTTAACCAAGGAGAGAAATGGGGGATTCTCGGTCGCAATGGCGCTGGAAAATCAACGCTGATTCGTGTGATTAGTGGCTCAGACATTCCGGGATCAGGAACCGTGACAAGAGATATGTCCATTTCCTGGCCCCTCGCCTTCGGCGGAGCTTTTCAGGGGAGTTTAACGGGCAAGGATAACGTTAAGCTTATTTCGCGAATCTATAATGTCGATTTTGATAAGACTATTGCTATGGTCGAAGATTTCGCAGAATTAGGTCCCTATCTCAACGAACCCGTTAAAAGTTATTCCTCTGGAATGAGTTCACGCTTAGCCTTTGCCATCTCGATGTCGATTGAATTTGATTGTTTTTTAATCGATGAAGGTATGTCGGTGGGGGATCATCGTTTTCATCAAAAATGCAATGTTGAGTTATTTGAAAAAAGAGCTGATCGAGCGATGATCATCGTTGCCCATCAAACAGATATTATTCGCCAGCATTGTGACCATGCTGCGGTTTTAGAAAACGGAAACTTAGTCGTTCACGATACAGTAGACTCCGCCATTGCCGCCTATGAAGCGCTATGACCTTAAAAGCAAATTGTGAAAGGAATGATTAGGATAATGTGGCTAGAAAAAATTACACCATATTATTTGTTTCAGCGTGGGCTTGCATCAGCCCACGCCATCTTTGATGCGCGATGTATTGCCAAAACTCGGCGCAAACTCCAAAATATCAAAAAAAATAACAATAACGATAAAGCATTCATTAACACCGCACAAAAACAGCTCCTGGTTGATGTGTCGATCATCTGCCAAAATGATGCACAGACAGGGATTCAGCGGGTAGTCCGGGCACTCGTCAGCCAATTACTTGGCAATCAAGCACCCGATGGCTATATCGTTCGAACCGTGGCCGCAAGCCGTAAATCCCCCTATCGCATCATTGACTGGCCTGGGCAACAGGCCACCGTTACAGCAGCTCGAAAAATCAGTATTCGACCCGGTGATATTTTCCTTGGACTGGATCTATGTACCCGCATTGTTCCCGCACAACAAAAACAACTTGCGCAATGGCAACGTAGCGGGGCAAGTCTGAATTTTATGGTTTACGATCTGCTTCCCCTACAGCATCCCCAGTGGTTCACAGAAAAGACGGTCGCCTACTTCCAGCGCTGGCTCAGGTCTCTGGCTGTGCTTGCAGACCAGATCATCTGTATCTCGCCCCAGGTTGCCCGGGACTTCAACGATTACACTATTGATCGCTATCGGTTTCCCGATCACTGGATTCCTATACAGACCATCCCCATGGGGCATGACATTGCCTCATCACAACCGAGTTTCGGGCTACCCCAAGACTTCGAGCAAACACTAGAGAAAATTAGACAGCCAAACACCATTCTCATGGTGGGCACCCTTGAACCGCGCAAGGGTCACGAGCAGGTGTTGAGCGCATTTGATCACCTTTGGCAATCGGATAAGGATTACAGACTGGTCATCGTGGGCCGACCAGGTTGGAAAACCGAGGCACTGCAAGAACGATTGAAAACCCATGCAGAATTGGATCAACGATTATTCTGGCTTGACGACGCCAGTGATGAAGCCCTGGACCTCATCTATCACGCCTGTGCAGGGGTTCTGATCGCATCTTGGGCCGAAGGATTTGGATTGCCGCTGATTGAGGCTCTAGGGTATGGAAGGCCAGTACTAGCCAGAGATTTACCCGTGTTCCATGAACAACAGAATCCGAATATCACTTTTTTCAAAACAGAAAAACCAATACATCTAGCGCATGTCGTTCAAGACTGGATCACTAAGATCAGCGAACAAAACAGGATGCCCCCCTCTGTTGACTCGACCTCGCAAAAAGCGTGGACAGATTCATCAAAGGCGCTCTGGGAAGCCTTACGCAAACATACCGATAAAACTTCAGTACCAATGCCCAACACGCACGAATTACAGGTAGCCAGTTAACCATGGGAATCGTGTCCTACGCACAAAACTTTGAAGACGTCATGCTCTGGCGCGCCCTGGGGCATGTGGACAAGGGTTTCTATATTGATGTCGGTGCAAATGATCCGGTCGTCGACTCGGTTAGCCTCATCTTTCACGAACGTGGATGGAGCGGCATTCACATTGAGCCGATGACTTCCTATGCCGATCTCCTGCGACAGCAGCGTCCAGGAGATCAAATCATTCAGGCCGCCGTTGGAACCGAAGCCGCAATAATCCGCTTCTATGAAATTCTCGGCGAAGGTATATCAACGGGTGATCCAGATATTGCGCAGCAACATCGGGATCGGGGTTTTCAGGTCAATGAAATCCGCGTACCTGCGATTACACTCAACTCGATTCTGGAATCATGTGACGTCACAGAAATCCATTGGATGAAAATCGATGTTGAGGGTTTTGAAAAGAAGGTCATCTCAAGCTGGGCTCCTTCCAAAGCTCGCCCATGGGTTGTGGTGGTGGAAAGCACCCTCCCCATGACCCAAATCCCAAGCTATGAGGAGTGGGAATCCACGCTCGTGGGGTATGGATACAGCCTCGTTTATTTTGACGGACTGAATCGATATTACCTCTCAGAAGAGCACCCGGAGTTGGAAAAACATTTTTCCGCGCCGCCCAATGTCTTTGATGACTTCACCCTGAATAGAACAGCGCATGCGCCATTCCATCGTCTGATCGAAATGCGTTACCAGTCCAAGATTGTTGAAATTGAGGCGCAAATCGAAAAACAGCAACAATGGACGCAAGCAGAGATAGAGCATCTTATGCGCGTACATGAAGAGCTGAACAAAACGGCAACTCATCGTGAAGAAGAATTGAAGGAACAGCTCAAGGCTTTAACCAAAAAGGATGAAACCTGGTCCCGGAACTGGGCTCAGAGACAAAATGAACACAGTGGGCAGATTTATGAATTAAAGCAGGAACTAGAGGATATTCTCCGCGCACAAATACTGCGTGAGCAGGAATTATCTGAACAGTTATTGAGTGTCCAGCAACAGGCGGAAACAGAAAAAACAGCCCTTCGAAATCATTATCAGGCTCAGATAGAAACCATTCAGAAAGAACGTGCTGAACTCGAGAGCCTGACATCGGAACGGATTGAAGCCCTTAATGAGGCTATACGACAACTTCACGAGGCAAAAATTCAGCGTGAGAAGGAACACACAGAACATCTCTTGAATGTTCTCCCTCAGACAGATGCCGACAAAGCGGCGATCCATGAGCACTATCAAGCACAACTAGATAGGGTTCAGGCTGAGCAAGCTGAGAATGAGTGGCTGTCTAGTGAACGAATTTACGCGCTGAATGAGGCGCTTCATCAACTGCAAGCAGCAAAGACTCAGCGAGAGCAGGAGCTCTTTGAGCAGATACTCAATACACAACAGCGGGCTGATGAAGAGAAGGCAGCGATTCACCAACATTATCAGGCTCAGTTGGAACAGATCGAGCACGAGCAAAATGAGCATCGCTGGCTCACCGAAGAGCGCATTCAGAGTCTGAACGAAACCGTGCAGCAATTGCGGATAGAGTTGACGCAGCGGGAGCAGGCTCACAATGAACAGTTATTGTCAGCCAGACACCAGGCCGAAGAAGACAAATCGGCACTTCGCCAGCACTACCAGACGAGAATGACTGAGATACAACGTGAACAGGCTGAACACGAATGGCTAACATCCGCGCGCATACACAAACTCAATGAGTCATTGACACTCCTTCATGGCGAAAACACAAAGCGAGAATTGGCTAATACCGAGGCAGTAAATACGGCACATGAGGCACTAATATCCCAGTTAACAATTCAGACTCAACGGGAAAAGGCTCATTCAGAGCAACTGACCTTGATACAACAGGCTGCACTAGAAAAAACAAACGAATTAACAAAAGTAATTCGCGAACAATCTGAAGTATTAATCAGCGAAAGAAATGCGGCCCATCAGCTTCTTGTGAAACAGCAGGAACTTGAACTTCAACTAGCTCTGAAGATGAAAGAGCATGAAAAAATATCATCGACTCTTCGCAGCGCCCTCAACCTGGAAACTTCGAAAAATAGAATTCTTAAAGATAAAATTGAACAACAGTTGATCACGGAAAAAGACCGACTTGAGTCAACAAATAAATATCTACTGGAAATCGAGCTTGAAATAAACAACACAATTACAGAAATATCTGCTCATTCAAAAAGTTTTATTAAAAAATTATTTGCACGGCAAAACCCACAAAGATTGCTGAATATAAGAACAAAATTGCACGAAGCCATAACCTCCTTCGATGCAGCTTCTGACAACAAAGAACAATTCAAAACCGGCCAAAAACCAACGATAAATACAATGGAAACTGAAATGAGCAGCAATAGGAAAACAACATATTACTCGCCCCCCGTCGCCGCAAAAACAGCACCTGAACTGTTCGCGCATAACGATATTGATTTCGTTGAATGTGCCTATATGAGTATTCTGGGCCGAGAACCCGACCCCGAGGGCATGAATTATTACCTGAATCGAATCCGCTCTGGCATATCAAAAGTTGAAATCGCAGCACAACTGATCAAATCAGGTGAAGCTGGTACTTATCGACCAAAAATCGTTGGGCTGAAGAAAGAAATTCGCTCTTTTAGTATTGGTCGATTTTCGCTGATAGGTTGGATATATAGGGTAGTTAACGGACTCGAAGGTAATGGATTTTCCCACCGAAAATTACGCGCCATAGAAAACCAACTAAATCTGCTTAAAATGCAGAGCAAGGGTGACTTCGAACAACTCGAACGATCTGTCTCTTCATTGGCTGGGATTGTTTCCCGGCAAGCGGCGCTCACTGCAACCAATGGCCTATACCCTACCAGCTCCGTCACAGCAGGCGACCAACCGGAAAACAATTACATGGGATTTCATAGACAAATACCTCATGAGGCAGACATCTTCCTGCTCCTGAAAAATGAAATATCCCTGAACAATCCCCGTAATTAAGGTTGATAGTTATGCGCATCGTAATTGATTTACAAAGTTGCCAATCCGGTAGCCGCTTGGGCGGAATTGGTCGATATTCTCTCGAGCTGGCCAAAGCCATGGCCAGGAATTCAAACGGACATGAGCTATGGATCGTCTTAAACAATTTACTCCCTAGCTCCGAACCTATTATACGTAATGAATTCTCAGACCTAATCCCTCAAGACAGAATTCGCGTTTTTAATGTTCCGCACGATATAGCAGAAATAAACAACAACAAAACAAAAGTTCGTTCTGCTGAAATCATACGCGAAGACTTTATTAAGTCATTAAACCCGGATTTTGTTCACATTACGAGCTTATTTGAAGGGCTTCAGGAACAAATAATTACTTCGGTTGGTCACGTCTTTGCCAGTGAGCGCACGGCTGTAACACTTTATGATTTAATCCCACTCGTTCAAAAAGACAAATACCTATCAAATCAAGAAGCATTAGCACATTATCTCGGAAAAGTAGAGCACCTTAAAAAATCCGGTTTGCTACTATCTATTTCGGAATTCTCAAGAACTGAAGCCATTAATTTATTAGATCTTCACCCGAATCATGTGGTTAATATTTCTTCAGCTGCGGATGCAAGATTTCAACCTATTGAAGTAACAGATGAACATGCCACCCGTCTGAAACACAAGTATGGCATCAAAAACAAATTCCTAATGTATACGGGAAGCTTCGATCAAAGGAAGAATCACGCAAACCTGATTCGAGCATTTGGCATGCTCCCGAAGCACGTACTTGCCACACACCAGCTACTCATCGTCGGCAATGGCTGGGACGCCATCTACCAGAACCTCAAGCACGTGGCAAAACAGACCGGTTTGGCTTACGACTCCATCATTTTTGCCGGCCACGTCGCCGATGCAGACCTGCTGCCACTGTACGCGCTATGTGATCTTTTCGTCTTTCCCTCGCTGGCCGAAGGTTTTGGCCTGCCCGTGCTGGAAGCCATGTCTTGTGGCACACCTACGATTTGCTCAAACTGCACTAGTTTGCCGGAGGTGATAGGACGGGCAGATGCCCAATTCGACCCAACAGACCCTAAAAGCATTGCTGAGATCATGAAACGGGCGCTAACGGATGAGGCATTCAGAAAATCTCTCAAAGAAGATGGTCTGATTCGATCCAAGGAGTTTTCCTGGGATGCATCGGCAATCACCGCCATCAAAGCATTTGAAAAACTGCATGAAGAGCTGTCAAGATCGTCATCCATCAGCCACGCAGATGCAATCCAGTCAATTGCCCAATTAGACGAGATTCAGGCCCTCCCTGACGGTTTACTACATGAAATTTCAAGCTGCATTGCCCTGAATCGGTATCAGGCAGAAGTCATCGACTCGATCTCTAAAGAGATTAGCTCTGATTTGCGCGTAGGGTGGGTCACCACCTGGAATACACGATGTGGAATTGCAGCCTATTCCAAATTCATCATTGATCATTTCCCCGCAAAGAATACGATTTTCGCACCTGAGGCAGACTCGACAATTTTTACTGATACCGATAATGTTAAACGTTGCTGGAAAGCCGGTCATCCTGATGACCTTAATCAGCTATATGCCGAAATCAAACGCGCCGGTATTGAAATACTAATCATTCAGTTTAATTATGGCTTTTTTGAATTCAAATATTTTGCGCAATTGGTTCGCGACCTTAACGCAAGTAAAGTGCGAATATTCATTACCTTCCATTCGACCAATGACCCGGCGGATAACAAGCGACTGGCTTCAATAGCCATGGACTTATCGGATTGCGCCGGTCTCTTTGTGCACAACATGAACGACATTGATGTACTGAAAAAAATTAACTTGCGGGATAATGTAAAATTCCTTCCTCAAGGAATTATCGAGACAAAACCTGACCTTATCAAGGCTCCAGACATCAAGCAAAAATACATAATTGCAACCTATGGATTTGCACTAAATCATAAAGGACTTTCAGAGGTCGTTGAGGCTCTATCTATACTTGTGCATGAACTGAATTTAGACACCCACCTTTTAATGATTAACTCAGAATACCCAGACCCTCAATCTCCAGAATTGTTATCACATCTGCGCAGCAGAATATCAGAACTGAACATTAATGAAAATGTCACCATTATTTCAGATTATCTACCAGACGAAGTAAGCCTTGGATATTTACAGTCTGCAGACTTAATAATTTATGCCTATCAAAAAACCGGTGAATCATCCAGTGCCGCCGTACGAATGGGACTGGCAGCAAGCAAGCCAGTAGCCGTTACACCTATTCCAATTTTTGATGATGTGGCAGCTGTGGTCTACTCCCTGCCCGGTTGCGATCCAAGATCCATAGCCAATGGCGTCAAACAGATATTCACGCACCTTGAAACTCATGATCAGGTTGCCGAAGCCAAGGAAGCGGGAGCAAAACTCTGGCGCTTGGCCCATGCCTACAAGAGTATCGCGAACCATATGTTCTGGACTGTTGCTGAACCTGACTTGCAACGGGTTGAATATGTCCTCCCTCCTTCATTTAGCTTTAAACCGTCATCCGAGCCTTTGATTCTTGATGCAATCAAATCACCACTTAAGACTCAGGTCGGAGTTGTATCGGAAGCGGGCCTGAAAACATCGGGACACTCGGGCGCACTTATCTTTGGCCCATTTATCAGTGTTGCACCGGGCACCTACCATGTACAGGTTATAGGCTCAGCAAATCATATTCCCGTCGGATCTGCCAAATTTGATGTCACCATCAAATGCGGCGCTTCCATTTTAGGCGAAAGCCTGATCGCACCCGCTGAGAATGGCATTTTGTCCGAATTTTCTTTTATTATCCCGGAGGACGGTTGCTTCGACTTGGAAACTCGTGTAATTGTCGACTCAAACCCGGACTTTACCGTTTCAAAAATTCTTATTTCCCCAACTCAGATCCAGTAATTTATTAGCTGATTTTTTACTTTTATTTTTATTTTATGGAGACTGTCAAAATGACTAGAACAGCAATAATTACCGGCATCACTGGCCAAGATGGAGCCTATCTGACCGAACTTTTGCTCGGCAAAGGCTACACCGTATACGGCACCTACCGCCGTACGAGCTCTGTAAATTTTTGGCGTCTTGAAGAGTTGGGTGTGGACAAGCACCCGAACCTACATCTGGTTGAGTACGATCTCACCGATATCTCTTCAGCCATCCGTTTGCTGCAAACCAGCGAAGCGACCGAGGTGTATAACCTGGCGGCACAAAGCTTTGTGGGTGTTTCGTTTGACCAGCCCATTGCTACAGCTGAGATTACAGGCATCGGCCCGCTGAACTTGCTGGAAGCTATTCGGATAGTGAACCCAAAGATCCGCTTTTATCAGGCATCCACATCCGAGATGTTTGGCAAGGTGCAGGCGATTCCCCAGAAGGAAGACACACCCTTTTACCCGCGCAGTCCCTACGGCGTTGCCAAGCTCTATGCACACTGGATGACGATCAACTATCGCGAGAGCTACGACATCTTCGGTTCCAGCGGCATTCTGTTCAATCATGAATCTCCGCTGCGCGGCCGGGAGTTCGTGACCCGCAAGATCACCGACACGATCGCCAAAATCAAACTCGGCAAGCACGATTTGCTTGAGCTTGGCAATATGGATGCAAAGCGCGACTGGGGTTTCGCCAAGGAATATGTGGAAGGCATGTACCTGATGCTTCAGGCCGACAAGCCGGATACCTACGTATTGGCCACTAACCGGACGGAAACGGTTCGTGATTTCGTTACCATGGCTTGCAAGGCTGCGGACATCAATGTCGAGTGGACGGGCGCCAACGAGCAGGAGCGCGGCGTTGATGCAGCTACCGGTAAAACGATTGTTTCCATCAACCCTAAATTCTACCGGCCTGCCGAAGTTGAGCTGCTGATCGGTAACCCTGAAAAAGCCAAACGCGATCTGGGCTGGGAACCCAAAACCTCGCTGGAAGAACTATGCCGCATGATGGTTGAAGCGGATCTTCGCCGTAATGATGTAGGCTTCTCTTTCTAAGCAACTGAGGGGAACATACTACTGTGAAGGCACTTATTACGGGTATTCATGGGTTTACCGGCCGCTATATGGCGGCCGAGTTGATCCAGTCCGGCTATGAAGTCGTCGGCCTGACGTATAAACCGGATAACCGTTCGATTCCTGGAGTCAGTGAGATTCACAGCTGTGACCTCGCCGACCTCAAGGGGATGGAGACGGTCATGGAGCAGCTCCAGCCGGATATCGTGATTCATCTCGCCGCCATTGCGTTTGTTGCGCACGGCAGTGTTTCGTCGATTTATGAAACGAACCTGATGGGTACAAGAAACTTGCTTGAATCCATCGTGCAGGCTGAGGTCAAACCCAAGGCCGTTCTGCTGGCAAGCAGTGCCAATGTCTACGGCAACTCAATGGGGGGCATGCTGGATGAGTTGACGCCCCCCGCCCCGGCTAATGATTATGCCGTCAGCAAATTGGCTATGGAGTATATGGCCCATCTGTTTGATGAACGGCTCCCCATCATCATTGCGCGCCCCTTCAATTACACGGGGGTCGGGCAAACCGAGAACTTCCTTTTACCCAAGATTGTTGCCCATGTTCGCCGCAAGGCACCCGTCATCGAATTGGGGAATCTGGATGTCGCTCGGGACTTTTCCGACGTACGAATGGTGGTGCAGTGCTACCGCCGTTTGTTGGAGCAACCGGCGGCTATTGGCAATAGCTTCAATGTTTGCTCGGGGAAGGCCCACACCTTGCTGGAAGTACTGGATACGGTGCGTACTATTTCCGGCCACGATTTTGAGATTCAAGTGAATCCGGCATTTGTTCGGGCCAATGAGGTCAAAAGCCTCTTGGGCAACCGCCAGAAACTTGAAGCCTTAATCGGCCCCGTTACGGATATCCCGTTAACGGACACCCTGCGCTGGATGATTGAGTCGCCTGATCAATGAAACTGGTTCTCTCGGTCGAAGCGCTGACCCCGCCGTTGTCTGGTATCGGCCGCTACAGCTGGGAACTCGCTCAGAGGATGCGCCACCGCCCTGAAATCGATTCGATTGGTTTTTATCGTAATGGCCACTGGATTGCGGAACCCGCTTCCTTGCTAGCCCCTGCAGCGAAAAAGTGCCCTTTTCACTTCCAACCACCCCGATGGCTGCGGAAAATCAA
Organism: Halothiobacillus sp. 35-54-62; assembly: GCA_002281295.1. Classification (GTDB taxonomy): domain Bacteria; phylum Pseudomonadota; class Gammaproteobacteria; order Halothiobacillales; family Halothiobacillaceae; genus Halothiobacillus. The sequence continues at coordinate 57,571 of NCFS01000009.1, forward strand.
ATCGCAGATCAAATGTCGAGGAGCCGTATTCCACGGACCGAATTTTTTTCTGCCGCCCTGCGCCGATATTGGCGTCGTGACCATCCACGATTTATCCGTATTCAAGTTCCCGGAAACTCATCCCATCGAACGTCTGAGACATTTCGAGCGGGACTTTACGCGGTCCATGGCCAAAGCGACCCACTTGATTACGGATACCGAAACAATTCGGCAAGAAGTCATCGAGTTTTTAGGTTGGCCAGAGGATCGAATCAGCTCTGTTTCTCTGGGTGTTTCAGAGAAGTTTTCGCCTCAAAGCCCGGCAGCATTGCAATTGGTATTATCGCGTTACGGGTTAGAGCCCGGTGGATACTGTTTATGCGTATCCACACTGGAACCACGCAAACGGATCGATCGGCTGCTTGATGCCTATGCACTACTGCCGCTCACATTGCGTACGCGCTTTCCGCTGACCCTCATCGGGCCGGAGGGTTGGCTCAATGAGTCCCTTTTGAAAATGATTGATCAAGGCCAGCGCGCAGGCTGGCTAAAACACCTCGGCTTTGTACCGGAAGATGACCTTCCTCTACTCTTTGCCGGAGCGCGATTATTTGTGTATCCATCTATTTATGAAGGGTTTGGCTTGCCTGTGATCGAGGCAATGGCTTCCGGGGTTCCCGTAGTAACTTCTGATCGATCTTGTTTGCCTGAAGTGACCCAGGGCGCAGCACTTTTGGTTGATCCTGATGCTATTGAAGTTTTTGCTTTGGCAATTGAACGTGGGCTTTTTGACGAAGGTTGGCGATTAATGGCCATTAATCAGGGATTAATAACGGCGCGCGGTTATTCGTGGAATCGCTGTGTTGCCGAAACGGTGTCGGTATATCAAAATTTGGCCAATTAATATTTTTATTATTTATATCAGGACTGGATTATGCGTATTTTTGTGAGCGATATCGCGAAATCTTCATCGGTTGCCTTCGGTACTTCAGGCGCACGCGGGCTGGTTACCGCCATGGCGGATGAAGTCTGCTTTGTATATACCGCAGGATTCTTGCAGTACATGGCCTCGCTTGGGCAGTTCGCACCGGGCATGGCAGTGGCGATTGCGGGGGATTTGCGCCCCAGCTCGCCCCGCATTATGCGCGCCTGTGCGGCGGCGGTGCAGGCGCTGGGCGGGGTGGTGGCTTATGCGGGTTTTGTGCCGTCGCCTGCGGTGTCTTTATATGGGTTTTCTCGCAGCATTCCCTCGCTGATGATTACGGGCAGCCATATCCCCGATGATCGCAACGGGATTAAATTCAATCGAGCCGATGGTGAGCTGCTTAAAAGTGATGAAGCGGGCATTTTTGCGCAGCAGGTTGCTGTGCCCGAGGGATGGTTTGATGTGGCGGGCGCACTGATTCATACGGTCGATTTGGGCGAACCGGTGGATGCCGTTTCTGCTTATGTGGCGCGTTATGTGGATTTTTTTGGAACCGACGCATTAGCCGATAAAACGGTGGGGGTTTATGAACATTCGGCGGTCGGCAGGGATGTGATGAATACGGTTTTTCACGCGTTGGGTGCCAAAACCGTGTCGCTCGGGCGCTCGCAGCAGTTTATTCCGGTGGATACGGAAGCGGTGCGGCCCGAGGATGTGATTTTGGCCGCGCAATGGGCACTTGAGCATCGCTTCGATGCGATTGTTTCGACCGATGGTGATTCGGATCGCCCGCTCTTGTCCGATGAGCACGGCCAGTGGTTGCGCGGTGATGTGCTGGGGATTTTAACGGCGCGCGCATTGCGTGCGGATGTGGTGGTTACGCCGGTGAGCAGCAACACGGCGCTGGAAAAAACCGGTGAATTTAATTCTGTGCTGCGC
>NCFS01000153.1 GCA_002281295.1 Halothiobacillus sp. 35-54-62
AATCACCCCGAGTGGGTCGACGAGGTGTTAGCGCGCCGCAAATTTAACCAAGATCCGCTACGCGAGGTTCGGCTAACGCATTTAATGGGGCATGGGCTGCCCCCATCCCCCAATCGGTTCGCCCATGATCCGCGCAGCCTTGCGGCGCTGTTATGGGTTGAGCGCTTAAAAGATGATCGCGCCAGCGCGGATGCGGGCTGGTTTTTAAACGAGGAGTAACCGGTGATTAAACCGCCCGCTGATGACTGCGCTAACAATTCAAACCAAACTGCTCAAGCCCTGAGCATTCGAGCGCAAGCCGCCGAGCTTGAGTTTTTGCTGAGCACCTGTGATTGCTTGGTGTCTGCCCAAACCATGCAAGGGGTTTATGATCGATTGGCGATTCAAATAACCCAAGCGCTGCGCCATCGGTTGCCGATTGTCTTGGTGGTGATGAACGGCGGGCTTATGGCCATCGGTTGCCGATTGTCTTGGTGGTGATGAACGGCGGGCTTATGGTGGCCGGGCAAATTTTGCCGCGTTTAATGTTTCCGCTGGAAGTCGATTATGCGCACGCCACGCGCTACCAAGGCGCCACGACGGGCGGCGAACTTAACTGGTTATCACGCCCAAAGCGAACCCTAACGGGTCGTGATGTGTTAATTATTGATGATATTCTGGATGAAGGCATTACCCTCAAAGCCGTGCGCGACTGGTGTTATCACGCGGGGGCGGCCAAGGTGTGGATGGCCGTCGCCACCAATAAATTGCACGATAATAAAGCGGCGGGCATCCAGCCTGATTTTATCGGCATCGATGTACCCAATCGCTTTATTTTTGGTGAGGGGCTGGATTACAACGGTTATTTTAGAAACCTGACCGGCATTTATGCCCTGCCGGAATCCCGTTAAGCCAATCGGGTGCTTAACGTTTAATTTTTGATATAAATGGGGTAAATCATGCATTTAGCGATTATTGGCGGCACGGGGTTAAGCCAGCTTGTGGGTTTGGAATCCGTTCGGCATCAAGTGGTTTCCACCCCGTTTGGCGAGCCCTCAGGCCCGTTAAGCATCGGCCGAATGTCGGGTTGTGACGTGGTGTTTTTACCGCGCCATGGCTATAACCACCGCATTGCCCCGCATGAAATTAACTATCGCGCCAATATTTGGGCACTCAGAGAAATGGGCATCACCCGCATTTTGGCCGTGTCTTCGGTGGGCGGCATTACGCCGGCCATGCAGCCCGGCACCTTGTGTGTGCCCGATCAAATTATTGATTACACCTGGGGGCGGCCTTCCACCTTTTTTGAGGGCGATTTGGAATCGGTCACGCATATCGATTTTAGTTACCCCTTTGCCCAGCCCTTGCGCGCCGCCTTTTTACGCTCAGC
>NCFS01000010.1 GCA_002281295.1 Halothiobacillus sp. 35-54-62
GGTTCAGAATAGCCACTTATTCGCATAAACATGCGATTAGCGTAGGTAATCCGGCTCTGCGCATCGGTTTTAGTGACGATAAAATCATCGCCGCCTAAGCTGATTTCACGACCCGTTGGCGCCGCTTTAATTAAGGTAAGCGAGCTTGTCATAGTTTTTCATCCTGATGCGTTTCATTTATAAAGTTATCGGCTAAGACTGAATTAACTTGAATGGATCGCTGCGCGCTGAGGGCGAATAAAACGAACGGCCAAGCGCGCTAACCAGGCAAAATACTTAACCCCCGCCCAATGCCGTAATACTGCCAGCCTTGCTCTGCCAATTGATGGGGATCGTACACATTGCGGCCATCAAATATTAATTTGGCTTTTAGCGTATTGGCCATGAGCTCAAAATCGGGCGCGCGGAAGGCTTTCCATTCGGTGCACACAATTAACGCATCGGCATTTTTAAGGGCGGCATCGCGGGTGCCGCACAGGACTAAATCATCGCGTTGGCCATAAATGCGCTGGGTTTCTTCCATCGCTTCCGGATCAAAGGCTTGCACGAGGGCACCTGCCGCCCACAACGCTTCCATCACCTCGCGCGCGGGGGCGGCACGCATATCATCGGTATTGGGTTTAAAGGCCAAGCCCCACAGCGCAAAAGTTTTACCTGCCAATGCGGCTTTGCCGCCAAAATGACGTTCGATTAAATCAATAAGATGGGTTTTTTGGCGGTGATTAACCGCTTCAACTGCACTTAATAAAACGGCGTCGTAGCCCACGTCACGCGCGGTGCGATGCAACGCTTGCACATCTTTGGGAAAGCACGAGCCCCCATATCCACAACCGGGGTAAATAAAGTGATAGCCAATGCGCGGGTCTGAGCCGATCCCGAGGCGCACTTGTTCGATATCGGCCCCTAATCGTTCGGCTAAGTTGGCCAGTTCATTCATAAAGCTGATTTTGGTCGCCAACATGGCATTGGCGGCATATTTGGTGAGCTCCGCTGAGCGTAAATCCATCACAATCATTCGATCATGGTTGCGATTAAAAGGCGCGTACAGTGCGCGCATTTTCTTTTCGCTCGCGCTATTACTGGTGCCAATCACGATGCGATCGGGTTTCATAAAGTCGTTAACGGCGGCGCCTTCTTTCAAAAACTCGGGGTTAGATACCACATCAAAATCAAAATCAACCCCGCGTGCGTTTAGCTGTGCGGTGATTTCTCTGCGCACTTGATCGCCGGTGCCGACGGGGACGGTGGATTTATTCACCACAATTTTTGGCGCGCTCATCGCCGCGCCAATGGTGCGGGCAACGGCGCGCACATATTGCAAATCAGCCGAGCCATCTTCATCGGGGGGCGTGCCCACGGCAATAAATTGCACCGTGCCAAAGGCGACGGCCTCTTGGGTGTTGGTGGTAAATTGCAAGCGGCCTTGGGCGGTATTTTCTCGCACAATGGCCTCTAAACCCGGCTCAAAAATAGGGATAATGCCTTGTTTTAATTTATCAATTTTATTTTGATCAATATCAGCGCATAGCACGCTATGGCCCACTTCAGCCAAGCAGGCGCCGGTCACCAGGCCTACATAACCTGTACCAAAAATGGTGATTTTCATGAATCAACTACTCAGTTTCTTGTTCATTAATAGCGGGATTGGGTGTCATGCTGAGGGTATCGCGCACGAATCGAAACAATTCCCGAAAGTAACGCGGCGGTTTTTGCTCGGCCCGCTCTTTAGCCACCGCGCGCACTAATTGCCGCAAGGCTTGCACATCGCTGTGGGGATAGGCGGCAATAAAGGCGGTGACGGCGGTGTTTTCATCACTGAGCAGGCGATCGCGCCAGCGTTCACTCTCGTGTTGCAGCCGGATGTTGTGCGGCGCATCGGGGTCAATCCGTATAAATTCGGCCTCAATTGCCGCCACATCGTGCTGGCGCATTAATTTGCCGATGTATTGAAAATGCCGTTTGCGCGCGCCATGGGCGGTGATGCTGCGCGCCTCTTTTAAGCTGGCCTGCAAGGTTTCAGAGAGCGGGAAGGTTTTAAGCTGGGTCTCGGTGAGCTCGCTTAAGCGCTCACCAATATCGCGCGCGGCATGGGCATCGCGCTTGCGCTCGGTTTTGCTGATTTCTGCTGCCTCGACAACCGGCGTGTTAAGAAGCAGGGCTTTTTTTGCCCCAAAAAATCGGCGATCACTCATAAAAACAGACTCTTAAATTCAGGCTCATAAAACTTGGGGTTCATTAAATTAGGCTCATTCTACCGTCACGGATTTGGCTAGGTTACGCGGCTGATCGACATCGGTCCCCTTCAGCACGGCCACATGGTAGGCCAATAATTGCAAGGGAATATTAAAAATGATGGGGGCAGAAATTCGCCCCACATGCGAGGTGACCGGCAGCACATGCAAGCGGGGCTCGGGCTCAATACCGGCGCGCTCATCGGCAAATACGAATAATTCGGCGCCCCGTGCGGCCACTTCACTCATGTTCGATTTTAATTTATCGAGTAAATCGTTTTGCGGGGCGATGGTAATTACCGGCATTTGCTCGTCAATTAACGCCAAAGGACCATGCTTAAGCTCGCCGGCAGGATAACCTTCGGCGTGAATATAACTAATCTCTTTAAGCTTTAATGCCCCTTCAAGCGCGATGGGATACATAACACCCCGCCCCAAAAATAAGGCGTGCTGCTTATCAACCAGCCGCTCGGCTAGGGCCAAAATCTCGGCATCATGGGTGAGTGCGTTTTGCGCTAATTGAGGGATTTTTTCTAAGCCCGCCACAATGCGCCGCTCATCGCCCTCGTTCAATCGCCCCTGAAGACGCCCGATAGCGAGCAACAGCAAGGCCAAGGATACCAATTGGGTGGAAAAGGCTTTGGTGGATGCCACCGAAATTTCAGGCCCCGCGTGGGTCATCAGCACCAAATCGGCCTCGCGCACCAGCGAGGATTCCGGTGCGTTACAAATGGCCAAGATGGGCATGCTCGGCATGCGTTGGCGCACCATGCGTAACGCGGCCAGCGTATCGGCGGTTTCCCCCGATTGCGATAGCATCACAAGCAAGGTGCCCGCTTCTAACACGGGGTTGCGGTAATGAAACTCAGAGGACACCTCAACGGCAGCGGGCAGGCCCAAAATATCTTCAAACCAATAACGCGCCACCATGCCGGCGTGGTAACTCGTGCCGCAAGCCACAATTTGCAGCCGCTGAACATCGCGCAATACGGCTTCAGCGCCCACACCAAACGCGGCGGGCAGCACCCGCCCGTCACTGATGCGCCCCTCTAACGTATCGGCAATGGCGCGCGGCTGCTCGTGAATTTCTTTGAGCATAAAATGCTTGTAGCCGCCCCGATCGGCACTATCGGCCCGCTGGGTAGATTCAACGATTAAACGCGTCACCGCTTGCCCCAGGGCATCCACCACGGTGAACGCATCGCGCGTTAAAACAGCGCGATCGCCCTCGGCCAAATACACAAACCGCTGGGTGACCGGCAATAAAGCCAGCGCATCGGAGGCGGCAAATAGCTCACCAATGCCGACGCCGATCACAAGCGGGCTACCTTGTCGTGCCACAAAGAGCTGATCGGGCGCGTCGGTCACTAAAATGGCTAAGGCAAACGCCCCGTGCAACCGATTCAGCGTGGCATAAAAAGCCGGCTCAGGCGCTAGGCCGGCGGCTAGGTTTTGATCGAACAAATGCGCAATTACTTCCGTATCGGTATCCGATAAAAACACGCGGCCCGCTTGCTGTAGCTCGATACGCAGGCTGGCATGGTTTTCAATAATACCGTTGTGCACCACCGCCACCCGCCCACCGGCCATGTGGGGATGGGCATTGCGTTCGGCCGGCACGCCGTGGGTGGCCCAACGGGTGTGCGCAATGCCAGAACAGCCTTGAAAATCATTGGATTGTAAATTTTGCGCCGAAATTTGATCGGCCAAGGCTTGCACTTTGCCCACCGCCCGGCTGGCCGCAATTTGCCCTTGGGCATTGAGCACGGCCATACCGGCTGAATCGTAGCCTCGGTATTCGAGCCGGCGCAGGCCTTCCATTAAAATCGGCCACACCGGCCGCTGGCCAATGGCTGCAACTATCCCGCACATAAAAAATCTCCATCCTGAGCGCTAGGCTGGTTTATTGAGCCCATGATTTGGGGTTAAAGCGTGCCAAACACCGATTCTGCGTGCGCAAGGGTGGCGTGAATATCGGCCTCGGTATGTGCCATAGACACAAAACCCGCCTCGTAGGCGGATGGCGCCAAATAAACCCCTGCGGCCAACATGCCATGAAAAAAGCGGTTAAATGCGGCCGTATCGCATTGGGTGGCCGCCGCAAAGCTTGTGACCGGATGCTCGGTGAAAAACAAACCAAACATGCCGCCGGCTTGCTGAGCCACTACCGGCACGCCGGCCGATGCGCCGGCTGCGACTAAACCCGTGCACAACAGGGTGGTTTTAGCGGTTAATTGATCATAAAAACCGGGGGCTCGCAGTAATTCCAAGGTGGCTAAGCCTGCGGCCATGGCCACAGGATTGCCCGATAAGGTGCCCGCCTGATACACCGGCCCCAATGGGGAGATGTGTTCCATAAGGGCGCGCTTGCCGCCAAACGCGCCCACGGGCATGCCGCCGCCAATAATTTTGCCCAAGGTTGTAAGATCGGGCGTGATGCCGTACTGCGCTTGCGCGCCCCCCAAGGCCACCCGAAAACCGGTCATCACTTCATCAAAAATAAGCACCGCGCCAAACTCATCGCACACGGCGCGCAAACCTTCTAAAAAGCCCGGCACGGGGGGAATGCAATTCATATTACCCGCGACGGGCTCTACGATAATGGCCGCGATTTCATGCCCGATTTGGGCGAAGGTTTCTCGCACCTGCTCAATATTATTGTATTCGAGCGTTAGGGTGAGCTCGGCCAAGGCCTTGGGCACGCCGGGGGAGCTTGGCACGCCAAAGGTGAGCGCACCTGAGCCGGCTTTTACCAGCAAAGAATCGGAATGGCCGTGGTAATTGCCTTCAAATTTAACGATTTTATCGCGGCCGGTATAGCCGCGCGCCAAGCGAATGGCGCTCATCGTCGCCTCGGTGCCCGATGAGGTGAGCCGCACCATCTCAATTGAGGGCATAATCGCGCAAATGGCATCCGCCATATGGGTTTCTGCCACGGTGGGCGCGCCGTAGGATAACCCGCGCAATGCCGCTTCGCGAACCGCCTCAATAACCACCGGATGCGCATGGCCTAAAATCATAGGCCCCCAAGAGCCCACATAATCAATATAGCGTTGATCGTTTTCATCCCAAAAATACGCGCCCGCCGCGCGCTGAACAAACACCGGATCCCCGCCCACCGAACGAAACGCCCGCACGGGTGAATTCACCCCACCGGGGATATGCCGCTGAGCCGCCGCAAATAAATGGTGATTACTGGACATAACAACTCCAAAAACTAAAAATTCGATAACTTAAAAATCACGCGCATCCGATCGGTTTTTATCCGACATAAGCGCCGCAAACGCATGGGCCGCGGCGGGAATATCTTGCGCGGCAAAAACGGCTGAAATAACCGCCAGCATATCGGCGCCTGCCGCTAACAGTGGGGGGGCGTTCTCTGGCGTAATACCGCCAATCGCACAGAGCGGCACATGCAGCTCTGCCCGCGCCCGCGCCAATAGCGCCGGGGTTGCCGGCACGGCATGGGGTTTAGTTTTGCTGGGGTAAAAAGCGCCAAACGCCACATAATCGGCACCGGCGCGCACGGCTTGCTCTGCTAACGCAAAATCGTTGTAGCAAGACGCCCCAATAAGAGCGCCCGGACCCAGCTTGGCCCGCGCGGCGGCAATGGCGCCATCTTCCCGCCCCAAATGCACCCCATCGGCGCCCACGGCCAGTGCCAGTGCCACATCATCGTTAATTAAAAACAGCACATTGTGCGCCAAGGTTAACGCCCGCAGTGCGCTCGCTTCAGCCAGGCGGCGCTCAAAATCGGCTGATTTATCGCGGTACTGCACAATGCGCGCGCCGCCTTTAATCGCCTGCCCCACCGCCTGCACCAAGGCCGTTCGCTGGGTGCTTACGGTATCGGTAATCACATACAAGCCCCAAAGCTTGGTTTGATTGACTGATTTATTTTGCCTCATACAAGGCGCGCCTGTGCCAATTGTGCCGCACCTTTTAAGGCCAGATCAGGATCGCTCACCACCCAGACGGGAATGTGTTTTAGCAAGGGGGCAAAACGCCCTTTATCTAAAAACCCCTGCATAAATTCTCGCTGCATAAAGGGCAAAATATGCCCCGCAATGGCACCGGCCACAAACACCCCGCCCATAGGCAAGGATTTAAGTGCCAAGTTGCCGGCCTCTGCGCCATAAATTCGTGCAAAAAGGCGGCAGGCAATCTCGCTTAAGGCATCACTGCCCGCGACCGCTTGGGCGGTAATTTCGGCGCTTTTATCTGGGCAATTGGCTAAGCGCGCCTGCATGTGGGCGGTTTCAACGGCCAGCATCTGAATTTTTGCAAATTCGTATAAATCGACAAAGCCTTTGCCGCATAAAATGCGCTCATAGCTCACATGGCCATCCAACTTTGCCCGCAAATAAGCCCACAACTCACTTTCCAGCGCGCTATTGGGGGCAAAATCACTATGCCCGCCCTCGGTTGGCATGGGGTGGTGGCGTGTGCCATCAAAATAAAATAAGGCCTCGCCCAAGCCCGTTCCGGCGGCAATAACCGCCACATGCCCGGCGCTCACGCCACTTATCGCGCGGGAAGGCACCCGTGCAAAGGGGTTAAGCGCAACTTTAGCGGGTGCCGGGGCAAAAATGGCCGCGGTACCACTGGCCACTAAATCATTGGCAAATACGACAGGGATGCCCCCCAGCTGCGCCGATAATTCTGCGCTATCGAGCGTCCAAGGCAAATTGGTGGCCTTAACCTGTTGCGCCCCCACGGCGCCGCTAATGGGGCCTGCAATACCAAAACCGGCGGCGGCAATGGCGGGCAAACCTTGGGGCATTTGCGGGGCGAGGGCTTGGTGGGCTTGGTGCAAAAAGTCGGTTAATAACTCGCTGAAATTGGCAACGCAAGCACTGTCATAACGCTGCTGCCAGAGCACGCGCGGCTCGGCAAGTACGCGCAAGGCGAGCAAGGTTTTAGTGCCGCCGATATCACCTGCTAAAATCATTAAACCGCCTCCCTTTATGACTCATTGACGATTAATGCCCGATGCTCGCCCATGCCCAGCAAAGTTTCAAGCGCCTCGGTCACATAATAAGCAACCTGATGTGGCGGGCGTAGATAAAACGCTTTCCAGGCTTGATCGCGCACTTCATCGTAACTGGCATGGCCATCACGCTGCCCCTGACACCAAGCAAGGCGCACGGCATGGCCGATGAGCACATCAATAATTAAGGCATCTTGAACGCACAAACCGGGATTTTTTTCCGTAATGTGGATTAAGGTTTGCAAGCCTTCGATGACCAGCTGGCGATATTCGGGGGCGGCGATACGATTTAAAATGTGCTCGATGGTGAGGGCGAAGTTTTTCTCGCCCGCCGTGGTTTGGCTGCGCCAAACGGCACAATCGAGCGCGTTGCGCGCGTTATAGCGATCGCCAATCACAAGCGCAGGCGCGTGCGCCATAAGCCCCCATACCCCGCGATAAAAATCCTCAGGCAAGCGCCCAATAGCCCCTTCGATCATGCGCCATTGCAACCAATCGGCCGAGGCGGGCAACGGGTCATCTTCGGCTCGGAATACCAAGGCATCTAAATTCGCGGAGCCATCGGCCAATCGCAGCGATTCAAGCCGCGAAGCGCCTTCTTTCCAGGCGAGGGCTTCACGCAATTTAAGGCTAATCACGCTGGGCGCTTGTTCCATTAACCAATCGAACGCTACACCCGGCGCCACACCGCCCGCCCGGGCTGAAAGCGCAATAAGGGTTTGTAATAAAGGACCGATGCGCAAGGTAATCACATCGATAAACAAGGCCGGATCGGAGCGAATCCATCCGCCCAAATGCACAATCAGCTCTTGGGTCAGAATGCGTTCTCGCGGATCATCACCGCAAAACTGTTTAATGCGATTTAAAATCTCGCCGTTAGATAATGGCTCAACAATCAAGGCCTTGCTCGTGTACGAGCGCCCCACCGCCAGCCGTTTTTGCCGTACCAGTAAATCCATGAGCGCGACTTCAAGATACGCATCCACTTTGCCCAAAAGCTCTGCCGTGCGGCGCATAACCCCCCAAGCGCGAGCCTGTTGTGCTTGGCGAAACACGCCTTCAAGCAAGTCGGTGAGTGGGGTTGTGCGCCCGGTGCCATCGCTTAAAGCGACCGTGTGGCCGCCATGGCGCCGTACTAACTCAGTTAAAATAGTTAAGCGTTGCGTGCTATCGAGCGTGGTGGCTAATTTCACCATGAGCGCGGCATCGGTATCGGATTCTTGTATATGAACCTTAAGCGCATCCGGCTCGGTATTCATCTGAACCGGGCGCAAAGGTGCCCGCAGAGCCCAGCCCATCATCTCACCCGGCAGGCGAATATGGTGCGCGCGGGTGACGAGCGATTCCACCCGATCTAAATGCACCGGCACCCCTGCAACCGTGCCACGCATGAGCTCATCGCGCAAAAAGCTCAGCAAAACCACAAAATCGGGCGAGGGCAACATCCATTCGCTAATCATCAAGGTGAGAATCGGCCGCCCCGGTTGCTGCCAATACCGATGAAGATAGGCAATGGTCGAACGGAGTTCTTGCACCAAGAGCGCTAAATCTTGCGTGAGGTAAAAATCATCGGTATCAAATAGTTGCGGCACAATCAGCCATTGTTCACCGTCGATCTCATACACTTTGGCTGTGCTCAACCCCAGCACGCGCCGGCGGGGGCGCCCTGTTAACCCCAAGCGGGCATTGGCGCCTAAATCCACCAGGTTTTCGACTAAAGCGCGCACCGAACCCACGCGAACTTTCGATTGTCCCAAAACCATGTGTAAATCTGATCCCATGCCCGTGAGCGCGGCATCCACGGCCGGGGTTTCTGCAATGAGCGCTACCGATACCGCCCGAGTAATTGCCTGCCCACCCGCCTGATGCCGCCGATTAACGGGATCGAGATCATTCACGCCAAGGGCATCCATCAACAACAAACGCCCCAAAACCCATAAACTTTGTGCCCAAACCAGCGGCTGGTTATCGTTCGGGCTGCGATCGGCACTGCCCGGGTTACGCCGCTCTTCAGCCACATCCTCTGCGGTAACAAAATAGAGCTCGGGCAATAAAAATTGCCCGCCGCGTGACAGTGCCACCCGTTGCAGCTGTTGATTGACCGCCAGTGCCGCCGCGTGATCGCCCGCAAACAGATGATTAATGAGCTGATAGGTATAAAACAACGGCCATTCGGATTCGATATGGGCAAATTTCTCCAATTCATCCGGCTCGTAATGCAATTTATGCTCGTCTTCCAACGTGGTTTGATGCCCATCTCGCAGGAATCGTTTGCAACCATAGCGGCCGGTTAATTTTCCCCGGATGGCCGCATCCACCGTTTTGACTTTATCTGCATCGCGCACCGCAAAGGCGGGAAACCCAATCACCGATAACAACGCAGAATCAACTTCTTTCGAGCCCGATTCACGCGGTAAGAGGGCGTTCAGCGTCATTTCTGTGCGCGCAATATCATCCGCCAACACAAAAACACGGCTGGCATCATCGCCATCGCCGCCGAATAAATCAAAACCATTAACCGCCTGCAACGCGGCCAAGACCATGCCAAGCGAGCTTGCATTAAGCTCGCGTTGACCATGATTAATTTTATTGCCACGCTCCCAAATGCCGTAATCGGGCGTGGCGTAGGCACGCGATAAATACCAAACCAAATTTTGAATGAAATCCACTTCATCTCGGCTGGCAATAATGCGCAAGCCGCTTAACGTCATTTGCACCAGCATGAGCACAAATAATGAGGTGGCATCCAGCTGCAAATGCCCCCAAGCATCATCGCCCACCACGGCAAGGCCGGTCGCCGTATCGTATTTAGCGTGCAGGGCATCGGTGGGCTTTTGGGTGCGCTTAAATCGCTCGACCCGATCCGACTGGCGCATCATGGCGGTAAGCAAGCCCCGCATATTTTTGACGGTGGCTTGTTCTAATTCATAGGCGCGGGCATCGGCGTTATCTACCCGCCGATACGCCATGCCCAAGCCCCAGGCGCACAAAATGCTGTAGACGTTATCGCGCACCCAGGCATCGGTGTAATCGCCGTGGGCATTCACCGCCGTGCTGGCGGGCAGCAAACCGCTAATGGGGTGCTGGCGATCTAAAATATTAACGCGCACCTCAGAAAATAAGGCATCGAGTTCAAGTAAACGTTGCGAGTGTCGAGATTGAGCGTTCATGCGCATTCCTATCAGTCGGCGGGTCAATGCCGAATATCATCACGGGGGGCAAAGGAATGAGGTTGCAATAAATGTTCCACATCGACAGCATCGTAGGCGTATTTTGCGCCGCAAAACTCACACCGCACCGACACATAGCCCGGCACATCGGAATCACGCAAGGCGGCGTTCAGCTCATCACGCCCGAGGGAGCGCAGCATGATGCCCACGCCTTCGCGCGAGCAGCCACAAAAAAATCCAACCGAATTAACTTGGGTCAGCACTAACGTATCTTGATGAAATAAGCGGTGCAATAACGTTGGCACGGGGGTGGCCTGCACTTCAACCAAACCCTTCTGCGTGAGCAAGGTGTCCATCATGATCGATAAGTGGTCAAAAACTGCCTCGGCATTGGCCGCGCGCACCATCGGGGTGCCGCCCTCGCCCGGCACTTGCTGAATCAAAATACCCACCGCCCGCGTGCCATCGGCCACCAGCACTAACCGCGTAGGCAATTGCTCGGATTGCTGAAAATAGCCCTCGAGCGCCGAGGCCACGCTCTTGCCCTCAATCGGCACGAGGGATTGATAGCGCGTGCCTTCATCAGGCTCGAGTGTTAAGGCCAAATGCCCGGGGCTTGCGGCATTAAGCCCCAAGAGCGTTTGCAGTGTTTGATTGAGATCCGTTGCATTCAAAGCATCCGTCCACTGCGCGGTAACGCGGTACGTTAAATCCGAGCGTGCTTGAACCACGAGCAATTTAACCGGCCCATCCCCGCGAAACTGCATAATTAACCGGCCATTAAATTTCAAGGTGGCGACTAAAGCGAGTGCCGCCGCCACGCATTGCCCCAACAATTGCGCCACCGCAGGCGGGTAATCGTGGTGCGCACCGGCGGTTTGCCAACTGCCATCCACACTCACCGCCACACCCCGCACCTTGCCCTCGGCCAAGCCAAAACGTAGCAATTCATCCGCATAGGATAAGGCAGCATCTGAGGTTAATTCACTCATTGGGCACCTTCTTCACCGCAAGCTTCACCGCAAGAGCCAAGACTTGATTTCAACACGTCGTTTAATTGCTGCGGATTGGCTTTGCCTTTGGCCGCCTTCATCACTAAGCCTACAAAAAACCCAAATAATTTATCTTTGCCGGCGCGATATTCAGCCACTTTATCGGGGTGGTCGGCCAAAATGCCTGCCACCATCGCTTCAATCGCGCCGGTATCGGTAATTTGTTTTAAACCACGCGCATCAATAATGGCATCCGGCGTGCCCTCGCCCGCCCACAGGGCATCAAACACGTCTTTAGCGAGCTTATTTGATAGCGTGTTATCCACCACCCGCAAAAGCAATTGCGCCAAAAAATCAGCCGAAACCGGGCTTTGGTTGATGTCTAAGCCCTCTTTATTGAGCTGGGCGGCCAAGGTGCCTGTGACCCAGTTGGCAATGAGTTTCGCATCCCCAGCCTGCCCCATTGCAGCTAAGGTTTGCTCAAAGTACGCAGCCGTTGCCTTGGCGCTGGTTAGCACCAAAGAATCATAGGCCGAAAGCGCATATTGGGTTTGATAGCGGGCGGCCTTGGCATCTGGCAATTCAGGCAAACTTGCCTGCCACGCCTGCAAGGTTTCAGGCGCAATGATGACGGGCAATAAATCGGGATCGGGAAAGTAGCGGTAATCGTCAGCCGCTTCTTTGGTGCGCATCATGCGGGTTTCATCTTGATCGGGATCATACAGCCGCGTTTGCTGCTGCACGCGCCCGCCGTCTTCAATGAGCTCAATTTGCCGGTTGATTTCATAATCAATCGCGCGCTCTAGAAACCGAAATGAGTTCACGTTTTTAACTTCGGTACGCGTGCCCAATTGGGTATCACCGCACCGGCGCACCGATACGTTGGCATCCACCCGAAACGAGCCTTCCTGCATGTTGCCATCGCAAATACCTAAATATTGCACCATGGCATGAATTTTTCGGGCATAGGCCACCGCTTCTGCCGCTGAGCTCATTTCGGGCTCCGAGACAATTTCAATCAAAGGGGTGCCCGCACGGTTCAAATCAATGCCGGTTAAGCCCGCGAAATCTTCATGCAGGCTTTTGCCCGCATCCTCTTCTAAATGAGCTCGGGTTAAATGAATGGTTTTTTGAACGGCTTTTTCGCCCTCGCCCACGCTAATCACTACCGTGCCACCCACCACAATAGGCTGCGCCAATTGGCTAATTTGATAACCTTTGGGTAAATCGGGGTAAAAATAATTTTTCCGATCAAAGGTCGATTCCAACGCCACCTTAGCCCCAACCGCCAAGCCAAACAGTGCGGCCATGCGCACCGCCTCGGCATTTAATACGGGCAACACGCCTGGCAGGCCTAAATCGACCGCGCAGGCTTGGCTATTGGGTTCGGCGCCAAATGCGGTGGCCGCGCCTGAAAATATTTTGGACTGTGTGGCTAATTGCGTGTGAATCTCCAAGCCAATCACCGCTTCCCAGCCTGCTTGAATACTCATAGAACGTCCTCACGATAAGCCGCCGGCATGTGCTGATGCCAATCGGTGTGCTGCTGATATTGATGCGCCACCGCCAACAGGCGGCTTTCAGAAAAAGCGGGGCCAATTAACTGCATACCCACCGGGCGACCCCCGGCAAAACCTACGGGAATCGACATGCCCGGCAAACCCGCTAAATTCACCGGAATGGTGTAAATATCCTCAAGATACATGGTGGCAGGATCGGCACTGTGCGCGCCTAAATCAAACGCCACCGTGGGGGCAACCGGGCCTGCAATCACATCGCAATGCGCAAACGCCGCCGCAAAATGCGCGGCAATTTGCCGGCGGGCACGTTGGGCGCGCACATAAAACGCATCGTAATACCCCGCCGACAGCGCGTAGGTTCCAATCAAAATGCGCCGCTGCACCTCCGCGCCAAATCCCTCTGACCGGCTGCGCTCATATAAATCATTTAAATCACGCGGATGATCGCAACGATGACCAAAACGCACCCCATCAAACCGCGATAAATTCGAGGATGCCTCAGCCGGTGCAATTAAGTAATACGCCGCCAAAGCAAGCGCTGCATCGGGTAAATCAATTGCCACGCGCGTCGCGCCCAACGCTTCCAGCTCAAGCAACGCATCATCAATACGGGCAGCAACCGATACCGCCAAGCCTTGCGTAAACCATTGACGCGGCACGCCAATCCGCAGCCCCGCCATCGGCTGCGCTAATTGCGCCGCGTAATCCGGCACGGGCACCGGCGCACTGGTTGAATCGCGGGCATCGTGTCCGGCCATCACCTGCAACATCACCGCACAATCAGCCGCCGATACGCCCAACACGCCGCCCTGATCCAAGCTGGATGCGTAGGCAATCATCCCAAAGCGCGAAACCCGGCCATAGGTGGGTTTAATGCCGGTAATACCGCAGTACGCCGCCGGCTGCCGAATCGAACCGCCAGTATCGGTACCGGTCGCAATCGGCACTAACCGCGCCGCCACCGCCGCCGCTGATCCACCCGATGAGCCCCCCGGCACCGCCGCATGATCCCAAGGGTTTTTTACCGCGCCAAACGCCGAGTTTTCATTCGATGAGCCCATCGCGAACTCATCCATATTGGTTTTGCCCAGCAACACGGCACCGGCCGCGTTCAGCTTGTGATGCACGGTGGCATCATAGGGTGCAACCCAATTGCCCAGCATTTTGGATGCGCAGGTGGTGCGCACGCCGGCCGTGCAAAAAATATCTTTGTGCGCGTAAGGAATACCCAGCAATGACCCCGACTCGCCGGCGGCCAGCCGCTTATCGGCTAAATCGGCCGCCTGCAAAGCCTGCTCAGGCGTTTGGGTGATGAAACTATTTAACGCACCGTCGTGCACGGCTATTCGGTTTAAGAAGTGTACCGTCAGCTCACGGGCAGAAAACGCACGCGAATCCAAGCCTGCGCGCAATTGAGTCAATGTATTTAAATGATAAGACACCATAAATTCTCTATATTTTTTGATTTCTTGAACGGAGTACCCCGCCCGCGACATTCATAAACAATGCCCGCGACCCATGGGGTGAGAACAGCCTAAGCTCGGCCCGACACAGAATTGTTATTCAATAACCTTAGGTACCAAAAACAACCCCCGCTCAACGGCTGGCGCGCCCTGTTGCAATGCAGTGCGGTTATTTTCTTCGGTTACCTCATCGGCTCGCAGGGGCTGGCTTTGATCCAGCGGGTGCGCCATCGGCGTGAGCGCATCTAACTTAGGATCTTGCAATTGCTCGGCAAAAGCCAAAATGGCATTTAAATCATGTAACAACGCCGGAATTTTTGCCTCATCTAACGCAATGCGAGATAAATGAGCGACATGTTTGAGTTGCATAGCATTAAGTGACATGCGAATTACCTTAAATTTTAGAGCGCTTAGAAAAAATTTTAATCACTTCAAACCGGCACAACAGAACACCAAAGCGATTAACTTAACGTGCTAGGCGGCAATTTAAGCGTGATAAAACTTCGGGCTTACCGTGCAGATTTTACCCTGAACCCACCTAACCTGCGCCGTAATTTCCGAAAATTCACCGTAAAAATGCCCAACGCCCTCCGTTACACGCCGATTCGGCATAAAATTTACGGGGATGACTTGCTGGAAAATCTAACGATTGGTATCGTACCCAATCTTTTGACGGCAGCGAGCCCAAAACGCCAAGCGCGCCCATCGCGTGCAAATCAAACACAATATCCACTAAATTCCCGCGAAAAAACAATAATTAACCGCAAATTTAGTTTAATTACACCCCAGATATACCGGTATACCCTTCATGTTCAAACGTTTTCGTGGCATTTTCTCAACCGATCTTTCTATTGATTTAGGCACCGCCAACACCCTCATTTATGTCAGCGGGCGCGGCATTGTGCTCGATGAGCCATCGGTCGTGGCCTTGCGTAATGAGGGCGGCCATACCGCCATTCAGGCGTACGGCATTGAAGCCAAACAAATGGTGGGGCGCACCCCAAAATCAATCCAAGCCGTGCGCCCGCTGCGGGATGGCGTAATTGCGGACTTCCACGTCACCGAAAAAATGTTGCAGCACTTTATTCGTAAAGTACATGCCAATCATTGGTTCCGCCCCAGCCCCCGGGTGCTGGTGTGCGTACCGGTTGGCGCCACCCAAGTTGAACGGCGCGCCATTCGAGAATCGGTACTCAGTGCGGGGGCGCGCAAGGCCTACATTATTGAAGAACCGATGGCGGCAGCGATTGGCGCCGGCATTAATGTCGATGAACCGCGCGGTTCGATGGTCGTGGATATTGGGGGCGGCACCTCAGAAGTGGGCGTTATTTCACTCGATGGCATTGTGTACTCTTCTTCTGTACGCATTGGCGGCGATAAATTCGATGAAAGCATCATCGCGTTTGTGCGCCGCCATTACGGCATTTTGATTGGTGAAGCCACCGCCGAGCGGATCAAAAAAGAAATCGGCTCGGCCTATCCCGGCAAAGAACTGCTAGAAATTGATGTAAAAGGCCGCAATTTAGCCGAAGGCGTGCCCCGCAGCTTTACCCTCAACAGCAATGAAATTTTAGAAGCCTTAAACGAGCCGCTGTATGGCATTGTGCAAGCCGTTCGCACCGCGCTTGAACAAACCCCGCCTGAATTGGGCTCCGATATTGC
The DNA here is from genome assembly GCA_002281295.1 of Halothiobacillus sp. 35-54-62. Classification (GTDB taxonomy): domain Bacteria; phylum Pseudomonadota; class Gammaproteobacteria; order Halothiobacillales; family Halothiobacillaceae; genus Halothiobacillus. Next base: position 16,029 of record NCFS01000010.1, read on the forward strand.
TGAGCGGGGCATTGTGCTTACCGGTGGGGGCGCGCTCTTGCGTGATATTGATAAACTCATCCGCGAGGAAACCGGCTTGCCTGTGGTGATCGCCGATGACCCACTCACCTGTGTGGCGCGCGGCGGCGGCAAAGTGCTGGAAATGATCGATCAGCGTCACAGCACGTTATTCACTGCTGAATAACCTTTTTAGGCCTTAAAATCCATGGCCTTATTTGAGTCACATCGCCCGGGCATCACTAAATTATTGATCCTTGTGTTGTTGTCTGTGCTGTTTATGGCGCTTGATCGGGCGGGGAGCATTTGGGCTCTGCGCATCACTACCGGCATTGGCAGTGTCACCGATGGCATTTCGCGCCTCGTTCAAGCACCCGCGCAATGGGGGCAAAACTTGAGCGCCTCGTTCCAAGATAATCTTAAAAAAACCGACACCATCACACAGCTTCGCCAAGAAAATTTGTTACTCAAAGGGCAAATGCAGCAATTTTTCGATTTGCAAAATGAAGTGAATCATTTAAAAAAATTACTGCATGGTCAAGATAGCGTGGTACCCAATGTCTTGCTGGCGCGATTAATCGCCGTCAATGACAGCCCAGAGCAACAAAGCTTCACCATTAATCGCGGCATTAATGATGGCGTGAAACCCGGCCAACCCGTTATTGATGGCGAGGGGATTGTCGGCCAAATTTTACGCAGCAGCTTAAGTGGCGCCGTGGTGGTTGAGGTTGATTCTCGTCGCCATGCCCTTTCGGTGAGCTTGGGCGACACGGGATTTGTCGGCATTTTAAACGGCACCGGCAAGCGCAACACCCTCACTATGGATCGCATTCCCGAACGCTATCCCATCAAGGTGGGTGATTTACTCACCACCACAGGCTTAGATGGCGTGTTCCCCAAAGGGTATCCTGTGGCACGGGTCAGCCAAATTCATGATGATAAAAGCCAAGCCTTTATCAACATTACTGCCACCCCAGTGGCCAACTTAAATCAGGTGACCGAAGTATTGGTGCTCACCGATCCGCCCGATGCCCCGCCGCCCCCCAATCGGGCGACTGAGGCGGCAACCACCCAAAGCCAGCCACTCCTTAACTTAATTAATGCGGGCAAGCCCCAAGACCCCTTAGCCTTACCGCTGCTCTTGCCACCGGGCTTTAAACCCCTGCCCGATGCCGCAACGGCTCGCCCCGCCGCCAATGGAAAACCGCCCCATGCGCAGTGAGTGGCTATCGATTATCAGCACCAGTTTTGTGGCGCTCATTTTTACTTTATTCCCGCATAATGAATGGTATCAACAGTACGCACCGCAATGGTTATTGCTCACCGTGCTTTATTGGTGCATTCAAGAACCCACGCGGGTTGGATTAATTTATGCCTGGTTTTTAGGCTTAGTGTTAGATGTGGGTACGGTCGGCTTACTTGGCGCCAATGCCTTGCTGTTTACCTTGAGTGCCGCCTTAGTATTAGGGATACGGCAAATGCTGTTTGTAACAGGCCCCATGCAACAGGCGCTATTTATCGCCGGGCTGAGTATCGTGTTTTTATTGCTTTCGCTTTGGATGCAAGGGGGCATTGAAAATGGCGTCACCGTGCTTAACTACCTTGCCCGTGCGCTCAGTAATCTTATTGCTTGGCCAGTTATGCTGCTCATGTTTTATTTAATCCGCCAGCGTTTAAGTTAAGCCCAACAAAACTTAATGGATATAAATTGGCCATAAAATTGAAATCCACACCAGTGCGGCCAACCCAAGCGATGTAAACACCGCCGCAGAGCCCATGTCTTTTGCCCGCCCCGATAGTTTATGGGGATCTAACCCCACGCGATCCACCGCATTTTCAATGCCGGTGTTGAGCAATTCGACAATGAGTATCAATAAAATCACGCCGACCAATAATGCCCGCTCAACGCCGGTTTGGCCTAAATAAAAGCCTAATGGAATTGCGAAAACGGCTAACCACGTTTCTTGCCGAAACGCCTCTTCTTTACGATAAGCCGTGGTAAAGCCCTGCCATGAATATTTAGCGGCCAAAATAATTCGTTTAAAGCCCAAATTTTCTGACGCCATTATGCACCCGCATCCAGCATGGCCTGATAAGCCTGTGGCGACATCCATTCATCGACCGCCCCAGTTGGCGTAATGCGCATAATCCAGCCCGAATCTAAAGGGTCATCGTTAATAAGCTCGGGCGAATCGGCCAATTCGGTGTTGATGGCGCTCACCACCCCATCGACAGGGCAAATCACATCAGAGGCCGCCTTAACCGATTCCAACGTGGCGCAGGCTTCACCGCGCCGAACCAAGGCACCGAGTTCGGGCAATTGCGCAAACACCACATCACCCAAGAGCGCTTGGCCTTGGTCTGTTACCCCGAGCACCCAGTCATCGCCATCTTGCATTGCCCACTCATGGGTCGGGCCATATCGGCGGTCGGATCGAATGGTCATCGCAATCTCCTAGCTAAAATTCAAAATAAGACTCAAACAAAATTTTATACCTGATTTTCGCATAATTAAGCGCGCGCTGGCTGCAACGCGGTGGCCGCTTTATCCCCGGCGTTAAAGGCGATTCAAGCAAAAGCAGCATTCTCGACTTTGGCTTCGCCCCCAAAGACTGTGTTATTTGACACGGCTATTTATGGCATATCACACAGCAACAAAGTCTTTCAAAATGCAACCTATTGTTTCAAAACTGGTATTTAATTGGCACACACCCTGCTTTAACCCCGTGCTTTTCACACAAAACCCGCATCAACAACCCCAACCTCAGTGGGCTGATGCGTATAAAAACACAGGATTGATAACAAAATGGTGAACAACCCCGCCCCGCATCGCAAAAGCCCTTATTCCGCCGCTTTTAAACCACTGCCCGCGCCGGCCCCTTTAGCGCTGGCCGTTGCCTCGGCAATTGCCTTTACGCTGAGCCTACCTGCCGCTTTTGCGGCAGATACCGCACTGCCTGCCATCACGATTGCAGCCGATGCCTTGGTTGATCCCAATACCGCCCGCATCACCCCCAATAACCCAAGCCTTGCCCCGGGCGCCGATGTAACCGATCAACTCGCCAGCATTGCCGGCGTGTGGAGCAGCCGCAAATCGGGGCATGGCAACGATCTAATCATTCGGGGCCAGCGCAATAACCAAATTAATACCTGGTTAGATGGCGCGAGCATTCAAGGCGCTTGCCCTAATCGCATGGATCCGCCCACCAGCTTTGGCACACTGATTGGCTATGATCGCGTCATAGTCGATAAGGGCGTAAATTCCTTGCAATATGGCGCGGGCGGCAGTGGTGGCACCATTCGCATGGAGCGGGATACCGCCGCCCTCGCCGAGCAAACCGGTGTGCACGGTAAGATAGACTATAGCTTAAACAGCAATGGCCTTAATGGCCAAGGCGGTGCCGATGTGTTGGCCAGTAATGGTCAGGCGTACCTGCGCGCCATAGGCTCGATGGCCAACGGCAGCAATTACACCGATGGCAACGGCACGGAGGTGCCCGCCAGTTACAAACAACGCACAGGCGCATTAATCGCAGGCTATAAATTCAACGAGGCAAGCGGGGTGGAAGCATCGGTTGAACGCAACCGCATGGTCGATGTGCGCTATGCAGCCTTAGGCATGGATAGCGTGTTCGACAACGCCACAACCTACCGCTTAAAAGGCTGGTTGGGCAATTTAAGCGGGCCTGTTTCTGCCATTAAGGCCGAGGTTTATCAGACGAATGTCGATCACCTCATGGATAACTATACGCTGCGCCCCGTCCCCGTAGGCGGCATGAAAATGTACTCACCTGCAACGGCCAAAACCACCGGGGGGCGGGTTACGCTCACATCAAATCTGGGGAACGTTCGCGTAGATTATGGCTTGGATGCCGTGCGCGTTGAGCGAAATGCCGGGGTTTACACCCCAACTAATACCGTAACCCCGATGTATCGCCAATGGCCCGGCTCGGTTCTCGATCAAGTGGGCGCATTTAGCGAGGCCACATGGCAGCTAACCCCGGTCGATACCCTTAAAGGTGGGCTGCGGATTGATCGCTTCACCTCAAAAATTGATGGCACCCTAGGAAACAGTATTGCCACCGATGCCCTCGTGCCACTGGCCACCCGCACGGCAGCCATTGATAACAAAACCCAAAATGAAATCAGCGCATTATTGCGCTACGAGCATCTATTTAATGCCCAATTAAAAGGCTACGCCGGCTTAAGCCGCACGGCCGTGGCACCCGATGCAACCCAGCTTTATTCCTTACTTAAAGGCAAAAATAGCTTAGGCCAACCCCTTATCTCTCAGGTGGGCAACCCCAATTTAACATCAGAGCGACATAACCAAATTAACGTGGGTTTGAGTGGCGTTAATGGGGCTCTCACTTGGGATGGCAGCATTTATTATGACCGCGTCCAAGATTACATTTTGCAAGATCGTGCTGCAGTCGGCATTAACCCGCAAGCCACGGTGTTCCGTAATATCAACGCCGAACTTTATGGCTTTGATGGCAGCGCGCGCTACGCACTCACGCAAACACTCAGCCTGCGCGGCCAGCTGGCCTATGTGCGCGGCAAAGATACCAGTGATAATCGCAACTTGCCGCAAATGCCGCCTGTGACCGGTACAGTGGGTATCGATTACACCCAAGCAAAATGGCAAGCCGGCACCAGCTTAGATTTTGCGGCGCGCGCAACGAATATCGATACCCAAAGTGGTTTAGATAAAAGTGAAACCGGCGGCTTTGGGGTTGCTAACTTATATGTTGCATACAAAGTAACGCCCCGTTGGCAGATTTCAACCGGCATCGATAATGTGTTTGATAAAACCTATTCCATGCACGTCAATCGCCAATATAGCGCCTTGTTTGGCAACCCGAACCTAACAGTCAACGAGCCGGGGCGCACCGTGTGGGCCAAGTTAAACGGCTCTTTTTAAAGACCGCGCCCTGCATTGCAGGGCACATAAAAAACCCGCCGTTGGGCGGGTTTTTTTATGTGCGCAAAATTAACCGCTTATTGAATTGAAAACTTTTTTAATCGGTATAAAAACGTATCTCGCGATAAGCTTAGCAACCGCGCCGCGCGGCTCTTGTTGCCCCCCGTGCGGGCTAGGGCTTGGCGCAATAAATCAGATTCCATCGCTTCTAAATCCACCCCATTTTCAGGTAAATCATAGCGAGGGGCTTTCACCCCATCGACTTTTGCGGCCCGAAGCTCTTGCGGTAAATTTTCTACATCGACGGTGCGCCCGGCATTCAAAATAACCAAACGTTCGGCCAAATTACGCAATTCCCGCACATTTCCCGGCCAAGGATGGCGACGAATCACGCCCTGAGCATTGGCGGTTAGCCTCGGTAAATGCACATCATATCGCTGCGCAAAATCAGCCATAAATCGAGCCAACAGCCAATCAATATCGCCTTGGCGCGCACGCAATGGTGGTAATTCGATCGGCACCACTTGCAGGCGATAAAACAAATCCGCCCGAAATTGCCCCAAGGCCACTAATTGCGCTAAATCACGATGGGTTGCCGCCACCAAACGCACATTAACGCGTTGCGCTTGGGTATCACCCAGGCTTAAAACTTCACCGGTTTCTAAAAAACGCAACAACTTAGCCTGCACGGGTAAGCTGAGTTCGGCAATTTCATCCAGAAATAAGGTGCCGCCCTCTGCCGCGCGAATCATGCCCGCATAATCCGCTTGTGCGCTGGTAAAAGCGCCCCGCTTATGGCCAAACAATTGCGACTCGGCCAAAGATTCAGAGAAGGTCGCGCAATTAACCGCCACATAAGGCGCCGCCTGACGCCGAGAACCGGCATGCAGCGCACGGGCAACCAGCTCTTTGCCCGTACCCGATTCACCAAGAATTAAGGTTGTCGCTTCAGTTGCGGCCACAATTTGTACGCTGCGCAGTATCGATTCAAATATCGGTGATTGAGTCCAAATTTGAGAAAAAATCGCTGGCTGTGACATAAGGCGCTTCTCTGACAACAAAATAGAAGCAAATTATAATGCGGCATGTGTTAATTGCCACATAAAAAGCATCTATTGCCGGATTAATGCAGCAATTTTTCAAGTGCCGCAATAATTTGCTTGCTGTGATCTTTGGGGTCAACATCGGTATAAATCGCCGCCAAACGGCCTTGCGGGTCGATGATGAAGGTATGCCGCTTGGCAAATTTCATCAGGCCAAAAATTGAAAACAGCGAATCGTAATCGGCGGCCACCTTGCCATCATCATCGGCGAGCAAGGTGTAGGGCAGATGGTATTTTTTGGCAAAACGTTCATGGCTTGCGATGCTATCTTCACTAATACCCACGACCGTCACCCCCAGCCCTTGAATGGTGGCGATGTCATCACGAAATTGGCAAGCCTCGGTTGTGCAGCCCGGGGTTTCGTCTTTGGGGTAAAAATACAAAACCAGCCATTTACCCCGATAATCCGCCAGTGAATGCAGTTTGCCCGCCTGATCGGGCAAGCTGAATGCGGGAGCCGCATCGCCCACCTGCAGTTCTGCCGCTTGCGCATTTGCGCCAAAAAATAATCCCAACATCAATACCCACCCGAAATAAAGGGAACGAACCGAACCAATCATTAGAAACACCCATGAATTATTAGGCAACAAAACACAATTCAACTATAGAACAGCGGGCAGCGGTTTTGCCGCATCAATGGCATAATTTACAGCGCAATGATGATTTTAATTTTCAAGGAGTCGAGCGATGTCATTAATCAGTGAGTTTAAAGAGTTTGCCATGAAGGGCAATGTGATCGATATGGCGGTTGGCGTTATTATCGGTGTGGCCTTTGGCAAGGTGATTTCATCGGTGGTGGCCGACATTATTATGCCCCCTTTGGGCTTGCTGATTGGGGGGATTGATTTCAGCCATTTGAGCATTGTGCTGCAAGCGGCGCACGATAAAGTACCTGAAGTTGCCATTCGTTATGGCTTGTTTATACAAACCGCACTAGATTTTACGATTGTGGCTTTTGCGATTTTCATGGCGTTAAAGCTCATCAACAAACTCAAAAAGCCCGTGGTTGAAGCGCCACCGGCGCCCTCAGAACCCGCTGCCGATATTCAGCTTTTAACCGAAATTCGCGATTTACTTAAACAAAAGTAAGCCATAAATCGCGCCGGTTACGATGGGTAAATCACGGTGCCGGATTCGGCCAAACTTGATCAATCGCATCAATGTCAGCCAGAATTTCATCGCTTAAGGTCACCTCGGCGGCGCTGATATTTTCGGCTAACTGCGCCAAGTTGGTTGCCCCGATAATCACCGAGGTGGTAAACGATTGCTGTTTGGCAAATGCAATGGCCATCTGCGCGGGCATCAAGCCATGGCGCTGCGCTAAATCCCCATACGCTTGAGCCGCCGCCGGCACATTCGGCTTGGCATACCGCTGACCAAAACCGGCAAACTCGGTAATGCGCCCTGCCGCCTTAGCATCCTTCTGATATTTACCCGTTAGCCAACCAAAGGCCAGTGGGCTATAGGCTAATAAACCGATACCTGTATGGGTGCTTACTTCAGCCAGCCCGCCGGTTTCAAAGGTTCGGTTCATTAAATGATAGGCATTTTGCACGCTGACGACGCGGGATAAATTAAAATCTCGGGCGGCTTGTTCAAACGCCATCACGCCATAGGGGGTTTCGTTCGATAAACCAATCGCCCGCACTTTACCCGCTTGAACTAAAGCCGATAAGGCTCGCAATTGCGCCTCGATCGATTCCGCCGCGTGCTGCTGTCCCGCTTGGTAATAGCGCTCACCAAACATCGGCACATAGCGCTCGGGCCAGTGAATTTGGTACAAATCCACATAATCGGTGTGCAGGCGCTTTAAACTGGCCTCAATGGCCGTTTGAATGTGATGCGCGTTGATTTGCGGCCCGCCCCGAATCCATTTCATGCCGCGCGATGGGCCGGCAATTTTGGTGGCCAGCACCACGCTATCTCGCGCTTGCTTGGTAAGCCAAGTACCCACGATTTCTTCGGTGCGGCCTTGCGTTTCCGCCCTCGGTGGCACGGGATACATTTCTGCCGTGTCGATAAAATTGATGCCTTGCGCCCGCGCAAAATCGAGTTGCGCGTGCCCCTCAGATTCAGAATTTTGCTGACCAAACGTCATCGTGCCTAAGCATAATGCGCTGACCTTAATGCCTGAATGACCTAATTGACGTTCTTCCATTGGAATACTCCCGCGACAAAGCGCTTTTAACCGGCCAATTGGCCATCAAACTTCGATAAATAGGCTAACATTCCCGCCGTTGACGGTGGCTCGCCCTTCACTGAAAACTCATTAACCTGCTAACAATAGCATAGGCAAACTTTCAACTGAGGGTCTGCCCTACCCGAGAATCGACATCATGCAAAAACCTGCCAGCCAAATTTGTGCCACCCATATTGAACTGATTACGGCCGTAGCCGATAGTCGGCGTGCCGGAGAAATTCTCCCCGCCGCGCAGACTCAAATTGAACAATATCAACACAATGGTTGGGTGCAATTGGCTCATACACTCACCTCATGGATGAACGGCGCCGAGCCGGATTTAGCGCGCCTTGACGCGGAAGATCAACACATCATTTTGGGTATCGATTACGCCACAACACAACCCGATTGGCTTGAAACCTTGGGTGATGAGGCGCAAACAGAAGCGGCCGAATCCCTTGCGCAAATGATTTTCGCCGCCACTTGGGGCGATTTTGACGCCCTCGAACTGCTCTCAAGCATGCGTGAAGCCGCCGAAGATGCTGGGGTGAATCAATCTGCCGCGCACGCATTTGTCGCGATGGTGGAGGGTGCGCGAGATATTGATCAACTACACAACAAGTTCCCCATGGCTGAACAAAGCCTGCTCAATGCCGTGTTGAATCAGTTAATTGAGAAAGAACACGCGTAATTCCGGCATCACAACACGGCACCCTGGCAATACCCCTCTTAGCCACGCACGGGCCGGTGCGAGCCGCACGAAAATAGCCTATGATGCGGTTCCAATCGTCGATTAACAAAAATAATATGGCGATAGAAATACATCCCGAGGATCTATGTTGCGCCTATTTAGCCCGCCCCGCCCCCGTATAGGGAGTCTTGCACTTGGTCTTGCGCTAAGCGTCATGGTGGCGGGCTGCACGACCGTTGGCCCCAATTACGAGGCGCCTAAGCTTCCTATGCCCTCTGATTGGCAATCGACCCAGCCCCTCGCCGCATTGCCCGCAAGCCTGCCCGATCAAAGCCTGCGGCTGGCGCGCTGGTGGCAGGTGTTTGATGATGCACAACTCACCCAGCTGATTGATCAAGCGCTGGCCAATAACAAAGACATCCAGCAAGCCGAAGGCCGTTTACAAGAATCGCGGGCGCGCCGCGCGATCGCCGGTGCCGATCTTTTTCCTGTGGTGGGCGCCCGTGCTGCCGCGAACCGCACTGGCGGCAGTAGCGAGGCGGGCTTGGGGCTCACCAATAACGTATTTTCCAGCGGGTTTGATGCCAGTTGGGAGGCCGATATTTTTGGTGGCAAGCGCCGCGCAAGAGAAGCCGCTAGCGCGCAAGTACAAGCCAGTGAAGCGGATTTAGCCGATGTGCAAGTGAGCCTAACAGCCGAAGTGGGGCTTAACTACCTTAATCTGCGGGCGTATGAAACCCGGTTGCTCGTGGCCCGAAGCAATCTTCAAATTCAGACTGAAACCCGCGATATTGCCCACTGGCGACAATTGGCGGGGCTGACAACCCAGCTTGATGTGGATCAGGCAACCGCCACGCTGGAGCAAACCCGCGCGCAAATTCCGCCGCTTGAAACCCTGATTGCGCAAACTAAACATCAAATTGCCTTTTTATTGGGGCTTAATCCCGATCAGGGTCCCGCGCTAACGCCCGCCCCAATGCCTAAGACCACCGCCACCCTCGCTATCGGGATTCCGGCAGAATTACTCCGCCGCAGGCCCGATATTCGGCGAGCCGAGCGCCAACTGGCGGCGCAAACAGCGCAAGTCGGCGTGGCGACGGCGGCGCAATACCCCAATTTTTCGCTGAGTGGTAGCGTGGGGCTTGCCGCATTGGCCGCAGGTAATTTACTCACTGCGGGCGCTCAAACTTTTGCGCTCGGCAGCAATGCCGCTTGGACGGCCTTTGATGCGGGGCGCATCCGCCAAAATATTGTGGTGCAAAATGCCCTTCAAGCGCAGGCCTTAGGCCGGTACGAGGCCACGGTACTCACCGCCTTGTTACAAGTTGAAAACGCGCTCACAGCCTATGCCCGCGAACAGGAGCGCCAAGCGGCTCTCATCAATGCCGTGCAAGCCGCGCAAAGTGCTGAACGCTTGGCGCGCAATCAATATGCCGCCGGTTTGGTGAGCTTTCAAACCGTGCTCGATACCCAGCGCAGCTTGCTCACACTGCAAGATCAAAAGGTAAGCAGCGCGGCGGCGGTTAGCACCGATTTAGTTCAACTCTATAAAGCACTGGGGGGCGGCTGGGCGACAAACACCCCAGTGCCGCCCCAAACCCAGACACCATCCGCATTGGAGCACCCAACCCCATGACCGCCGCACAAGCCCCGCTCAATCGCCCCGATTCCGCCACACCGCCGCCTGCCTTTTTAAAAAAATCTAAATCGAGCCGGCCATTGCTGTGGCTCGCGGTGCTTGTGATTATTGCGGGCCTAATTTTTGGCTATACCCAATTTAAAAATCAGAGCAATCAAGCCCCAGCGTATATCACCCAGCCGGCCACGCGGGGGGATTTGACCGTCACCGTAACCGCAACCGGTACGCTGGCACCAACCAATCAGGTGGATGTGGGTATTGAGGTTTCGGGCACGGTTAAAGAGGTGCTCGTCGATTTCAACGATAAAGTGACCATCGGTGAACCCTTGGCGCGCATTGATCCCACCAAACTCGAGGCTCAGTTACGCCAAACCACGGCCGCCTTGGCCGCCGCCAAAGCCAAAGTGCTGCAAATCCAATCCACCGTTTTAGAATCCAAAAACCAACTGGCACGGCTAGAACAGGTGCATAAAATGAGCGGGGGCAAAGTGCCCTCGCAGCTGGAGCTTGATGGCGCCCGCGCTAATGCCGCCCGCGCCCGCGCCGATTTGGTGAGTGCGCAAGCCAGTGTCGAGCAAACGCAAGCGGTGCTTAATGCCAACCGAAGCGATTTATCCAAAACCGTGGTGCGCTCCCCCATTAATGGCATTGTGCTCAATCGCAATGTGGAGCCGGGGCAAACCATTGCCGCCACATTTCAAGCGCCCGTTTTGTTTACCTTGGCTGAAAATTTAGCCCAGATGGAATTGCAAGTCGATGTCGATGAAGCCGATGTCGGCCAAGTGCACGCGGGGCAAACGGCCCACTTCACCGTGGATGCTTATCCCGATCGTGAATTTGATGCCAAAGTGACCCAAGTCCGCTTTGGCTCGCAAACCGTTTCGGGCGTGGTGACCTACAAAACCATTCTCACCGTCGATAACCAAGACTTGCTGCTGCGCCCCGGCATGACGGCCACGGCGCAAATTATTGTGAGCCAAGATAAAAATGTGTTGCTGGTGCCCAATGCGGCGCTGCGCTTTACCCCCGAGCCGCAAACAGCGGCTAAAAGCAATGCGGGGTTTATCGCCAGCATGATTCCCCGCCCGCCCAGTGCCAAAAACATAGCGGTACCCACGCCCGGCACAGGGCAACACGTTTGGATTCTGCACGCGGGGCAACCCGTGGCTATCGCGGTAACGGCCCTTCGCACCGATGGGCTCAAAACCGCGATTGCAGGCGATGACATTGAGCCCGGCACCCCGTTAATTATCGATCGGGCAGAGCCAGCCAAATGAGCGCGCAGCCCACGGCCTTTGATGCGCCCCTCATTGAGCTAAGCGGCGTTACAAAATCGTATGGTTCAGGCAGTGCATCAATGCAGGCCTTGCGCGGGGTGGATTTAACCATCCACCAAGGGGAATTTGTCGCCATTATGGGCGCCAGTGGTTCGGGCAAAAGTACGATCATGAATATCATCGGCTGCTTGGATACCCCCACGACCGGCAGCTACCGCTTTAAGGGGATCGCGGTCGAGCAATTGGATCGCAACCAACGCGCCCAATTGCGCCGCTATGAATTAGGCTTTGTTTTTCAAGGGTTTAATTTACTCTCGCGCACCTCAGCGCTAGAGAATGTCGAGCTACCGCTCATCTACCGTGGCTTGCCCAATGCCGAACGCCGCCAGCTTGCATTGAATGCCTTGGCAACCGTGGGGCTCAATGGCTGGGCCAGCCACACGCCAAGCGAGCTTTCGGGCGGCCAGCAGCAGCGCGTGGCCATTGCGCGCGCCATTGTGACGCAACCGGCTGTGTTGCTGGCCGATGAGCCCACCGGCAACCTCGATTCTGCCCGCAGTGTTGAAGTGATGGAAATGATTACCCGCTTTAATCAAGAATCGGGCATTACCGTGGTGATGGTGACCCACGAACCGGATATGGCCGCATTTGCAAGCCGCGTGGTGCATTTTCACGATGGCTTGGTAGCAAGCGATAAACGGCAAGCGGGGGTCGCCTCATGATTTGGAACACCATTTTATTAGCCCTGCGGGAAATTCGCCGTAATGTACTGCGCTCTTTTTTAACCGTTCTCGGCATTGTAATTGGCGTCGCCGCCGTGATTATTATGGTCACTTTAGGCGGCGGGGTTACCGTGAAAGTGGGCGATCAAATCTCAAGCCTGGGCAGTAATTTGCTCATCATCACCCCCGGCAAGCGGATGGGGCCTGGGCAAGTGAGCGGTGCGGGGCCCTTTAAAATTGAAGATGCCACCGCAATTGCCCGAGAAATTCCCGGCTTGGCTGGGGTGGCGCCCATGTCCTCACGCGCGATGACAGTGGTATTTGGCAATCAAAATTGGTCCACCATGGTCAGTGGCATTACCGATGACTATTTCTCGGTGCGGGGCTGGGCGGTGCAATCGGGGCGGGAATTTAACGCCAGCGAACTGCGATCGGGGGCGGCGGTATGCATTGTGGGCGCCACGGTGCAAACCAAACTCTTTGGCAATCAAACCGCTGTGGGCAACCGCATTCGCTTACAAAAAATTGCCTGCGAGGTGATTGGCGTGATGGAAGCCAAGGGGCAATCAACCATGGGCACCGATCAGGATGATCTCGTGCTGATGCCGCTGCGCACCTTTCAACGGCGCATTGCGGGCAACACCGATGTAAACATGATTCAGGTATCGGCGCAAAAGGGTGTTTCAACCGAGAAAGTGCAGCGCGACATCGAGCGCTTACTGCATGAACTGCGGCACATTCCTGCCAACAGCGAGAACGATTTTAATGTGATGGATATGAAAGAAATCACCAAGATGCTGACCAACACCACCAAAGTGCTCACCGGGCTTTTGGGCGCGGTAGCGGCGGTGAGTTTATTGGTGGGCGGCATTGGGATTATGAACATCATGCTGGTTTCGGTGACCGAACGCACCCGTGAAATTGGCATTCGCATGGCGATTGGCGCGATGGAGCGCGAGGTGTTGCTGCAATTTTTGGTTGAAGCGATTGTGTTGTCGTCATTTGGCGGCTTAATTGGCATTGTGTTGGCGCTTGTCGGCTCGTTCGCCATTGCCAGCGCCTTGAGTGTCCCGTTTATTTTCAATGCCCAAATCGTGCTGATTGCCTTTTTATTCTCGGCAGCCGTGGGCGTTATTTTTGGCTATTTTCCTGCGCGCAAAGCGGCAAGGCTTGATCCTATCGAGGCCTTGCGCCACGAATAACCCCCAAGCCAAAGCTGGGCACCGCCGAGCGAGGCGGGTTAAATTTCTTAAAGATTACCCGCTTGCACGCCTTCATCGGTACCCGCCGCGAACGTTAGTTGGGCGACATTATCTCGGGCAAAAAAGCCCTGAAAACTGCCAAAGCGCTGCACATATTCAATGATGAGCGATGAATACTCTGAGGCCGACGAGAAAATTTGTTTCAAACCTTCTTCCCGCGAACCCACCGTATCGAGCAAGAACCGTTTGCCCTGTGAAGAAATGGCGCCCACCGCAAAATCAATATTTTCCATACCATTGGTTTGGCCATCGGCTACGGTGAGGGCCATGTGATGCAAGCGCGGGCCATAGTTACGTACAAAATTTTCGGTGGGGCTAGGCAATTTATCCAAATGATTCACGCAATACGGGGTGTTGTTTGCGGTGAATACTTTGGCCGGCGAGCTGGATTCCGGCGCGCCCCGCACATTTTTAGTGACATTGGTCGATGAGTTTTGATCTTTAATATCGTAACTGCCCCAATAGTAATAGCTTGATAACGCTAAGTATTCGAGCAGGGCTGCCTCACGGTTTTGGCTATACACGCGGGTGGCCAAGTGGTCGATCGGTAAGATCATGTCTTTAATGCCAATGTATTCTTGCATCGCTTTGCCGCGCTCATAAGCCGCTTGCGCCTCGGGCATAATCAGTGAAAATCCATGCTGATACACGCGAAGACCCTCTGGCGAGCGCTCCATATAGCCGACAACGTTATGGGTATACGGCGAGGGCTTGGAGATGCTCATGTTCAAAGGTAAATCGAGCTCGGCCAATTGCCCCATGGTTAAAAACCGAAATTCTCGCTCTTGCTGCATCGCCACCACGTCATAGCGGTTGGTTACGCGCAATATTTCGCCCAAATAGCGGCTGTGCGGGCGGCGGGCGCCCACGGGGTATTGGTCATTAAGGCTGCGAAATAAATCGCTGTAGTCGGGGTCTTTGATTTCGCGCAATAAAATATCGGGCGAGTTCATGTCGATGCGCAAAATATGCGTCATGTGTTTGGTGCTATCGAGCGTAACCAGATAGTGATACGGCGTCATTAATGCCAGCTCAGAAATATACTCAAGCGATTTACCCGGCTCGACCGCAATTACTAAGGCTTCGATACCCCCGATCATTTCGGTTAGGCCGCTGCGATCCCGCTCGGCGAGCACCCGCGTGACATATTCTTCAAAAAATGCCGAATTTTGCTTATCGCCAAATCGCTGAAAACTATTGGAATCGAACATGAGTTCCTCTCTTGCTAAGTCGTATCAAAAAATTAACGCGGCTGCCAACGCAAATCGAGCGTGAGCGGAAAACGGGGATTTAAGCGCTCGGGGTGCAAAATATATTGCCCCGGCGTGTGGCCGTGCTCCCAAAACCGCGAGCGGCGGCGCGCTTCTGCTTCATTGGCATTCACCGGGAACAGCTCATACCCGCGCCCGCCCGGGTGGCTGACATGGTAGGTGCAGCCGCCCACGGCCCGATCATTCCAGCCATCAATCAAATCAAAAGTGAGCGGCGCTTGCACCCCAATGGTGGGATGCAATGCCGAATACGGCGCCCAGGCTTTAAAGCGCACGCCGGCCACATATTCTCCCGGCACACCGGTGGGGTGCAGTGGCACTCTGCGGCCATTACAGGCCACATGATGGCGATTACCAATGAGGCCACGCACTTTGATTTGCACCCGCTCAATAGAAGAATCGACATAACGGGCGGTGCCGCCGGCGGCCATCTCTTCACCCAATACGTGCCAAGGTTCGATGGCTTGACGCACTTCGAGCGTCACGCCTTCATAGCTTACGGTGCCGTAGCGGGGGAACCGGAACTCTAAAAACGGCACAAACCACGCGTCATCCAAGGCATAACCCGCCTCGCGCAGATCATGGCAAATATCCTGCATATCCTGTTCGATAAAATGCGGCAGCATAAAACGATCATGCAGCGCGGTGCCCCAATCAACCAATTGGCCGCGATAGGGATTTTTCCAAAAACGGGCAACCAAGGCGCGCAACAACACCGATTGCACCAGATTCATACGCTCGTGCGGCGGCATTTCAAAGGCACGCAGCTCTAAAATACCCAAGCGTCCTGTCGAAGAATCGGGTGAATAGAGTTTGTCGATACAAAACTCCGCCCGATGCGTATTACCGGTTAAATCGACCAGCATGTGCCGAAGCAAGCGATCAATCATCCACGGCTGCTCGGATATTTGCCCCGGCGGGAACTGTAAATCCAATTGTTGAAAGGCAATTTCAAGCTCGCCCAAGGTGTCATCACGCGCCTCATCCACGCGCGGCGCTTGGCTGGTGGGGCCAATAAATTGCCCCGAAAATAAATACGATAACGCGGGGTGCTGCTGCCAATAGGTGAGCAAACTTTTTAATAAATCGGGTCGCCGTAAAAACGGGCTATCGGCCGGGGTGGCGCCACCTAAAGTGACATGATTACCGCCCCCCGTGCCGGTATGCCGGCCATCGAGCATGAATTTTTCCGCGCCTAACCGCGCATAACGCGCCGCTTCATAGAGCTGGTGCATGTTGCGCTCAAGCTCATCCCAAGTGCTAACGGGGTGGATGTTTACTTCAATCACCCCCGGATCTGGCGTAACCGACAACGATTGCAGCCGCGCATCACGCGGCGGGGCGTAGCCTTCCATCCGAATTGGTTGTTTTAAGGTTTTGGCGCAATATTCAATTGCGGCGACTAAATCGAGCCAGGATTCTAAGGTGGTTAAAGGCGGCATAAACACATATAAAATGCCGTTTCGCACCTCAAGAGCCAAGGCCGTATGAATCACTTCATGCGGGTTAATCGGCGGCAAAACCGGCGATGGCGCCACAAGCTTGGGGTTGATTGGCGTGCGGGGGTAATCGCCCAGCACTTGGCGCGCGGCATACGGATCCACGGGGAAATCCACGGGCTGCGCTTTGGGATCAACCCACGGCAAGCTATCGAGCGGCAGGCGTAACCCCAGCGGGGAATCGCCCCCTAACAAGAATAAACGCTCGGTTTTAAGCGGCCATAAGCTCGATTGCCAGATAATTTTTTCAGCCATCTGCGCTTTAAGCGGCAACACATAACCGATGGTTTCACCCAGGCCCGTGCGTAATTTACGCGCCAGCTGCCCGCGTGTGCTGGCATCGCTCAACTTGGCTTTAACCGGATCAATATTCACCGGCAAGGCGGCCTCCATCGTTAAGGCGATGAGCGGGTCTTCATACGCGGCAATCACATAATCGGTTGAAAGCTGTAAGCGGGAGGCGAGCAAATGCGCAAAATGATAGGCACGCGCCTTAGGTATTGCTTGGGGTATTGCTTGGGGTGGGCTGGCCGGAATCGCTGCCCCTACGCTGGCAGGGCTGGCAGCAGGCGAAACGGGCTCGTTTGCAAGCAAAGCGGCATCGTGCCATACCGGTTTGCCATCAAGCCGCCAATACACACTCAAGGCCCAGCGGGGCAAGGGTTCGCCGGGGTACCATTTACCTTGGCCAAAATACCGCAAGCCCCCCGGGGCAAAGCGATCGCACAGGCGTTGCATTAAATTTTGTGCCAGTGCCCATTTTTGTTCGCCCAGCGCCGCGATATTCCATTCGGGCGCATCCATGTTATCGAGCGCGACAAAAGTGGGCTCCCCGCCTTGGGTTAGGCGCACATCGCCTTGGTGCAATTCTTGGTCAATCGCGCGACCTAAACTTTGCACCGCCTGCCATTGCTGCCAACAAACCCGAGGTGGCATCAAGCCCCACCCAGCCCGCACCGGGAATATAAGCCTCGCACCAGGCGTGCAAATCGGTGAAATCTGCCGTGGGCCCGGCAGGGCCATCAATCGGCTGTTCATCGGCAACCAACTGGATGAGATAGCCCGAAACAAAGCGCGATGCAATCCCTAAGTGCCGCAAGGCTTGCACTAACAGCCAAGCGCTATCGCGGCA
>NCFS01000011.1 GCA_002281295.1 Halothiobacillus sp. 35-54-62
CGGCACTCACGAATGGAATAACCATTCGTTTCGCACCGCGCCTTGCGGCTCATCCCTCAAAAGCCCGTCTCGGCCACAAGGGATTTGATCAGAGGTTCCATAACTAAATCTGATATTAAAAAACATGCCCACACACCATAGCTTATTTGATTTCGCCCGAGAATTTATAAAAAACCCCCGCCACACAGGCGCTATCTGCCCAAGCTCTGGTTTTTTAGCCCGCCAAATGGCGGCTTTCGTGCCGCCTGGTGCGGGCAAAGTCATTGAATTAGGCCCCGGCAGCGGGCCTATGACGCTCGCCTTGCTGAATCAGGGTATTGATCCTCGGGATTTAATTTTGATTGAACGCACTCAGTCTTTTGCCGATCATCTTAAGCAGCGTTTTCCACAAATTCGGGTCATCCATGGCGATGCGGGGGCGTTATCCGCTTTAATCGGCCCTCTAAATGAGCCGATCCGCGCGATTGTTTCAAGCCTGCCGCTGCGCAGCATGCCCAAGGCGACTGTTCAAAAAATAAGCCAAGAAATCAATCAACTCGCGCAACCCGGCACTCGGTTTATACAATTTACCTATCATCTTTACGATAAAAATCCGCCATTTACCGAGCCTTATGCGCAAGCATTTACAGGCAACAAGGGGTGTATTGTGTGGCGTAATTTTCCGCCCGCCCGGGTGGATGCCTTTGACAAAATTGCCCCGCCCCACCATGCCCATCACGCTTAATTACGCGAGGCTGTCGCGTCAGCCGTCATAGCGGCAAACATTCATACTCAGATAAAGCGTATAGGCCTCACCCCGATTGAGCCACTTGGTTATATGCTCGGCAAGCCGCGCCTCATCGAATGGCAAAGGCAGGACGCAAAACGCGCCATAGCGGTGCTTGGGGCTGCTCGCCGGTTCTGCGATTACCGTGTCATCCTCAACAAACAGCGTGTAGGGCGGATAATTGCCCGCCGTGGCCGCAAAAGCCCCCGCGCCGTGGCGGCTGATTAATTCGGCCACTTGTTGATTAAATTCGGATTGCGTTAACGCCTGGCTCATGCCACAAACCTCTTAAAGTAACGGCCGTTACACACCTCAAGCGGCCGGGTCGACTGGTTATCCGATCCGGCCGCAGCGAGATGCTTAAGCCATCATTTGAATAAAACTTTGCCGATGAAATTGATACGCCCAAGTTTCGCTAATGACTTGGCCATCGAGCGTTAGCACGCCGTTTAATTCAACCGGTGCGTCGCTATCAATAAAGAAATCGAACTGGGTTAACCAGCGGGGGGTGCCGGCAACCCAATCAATGCGGATGTTATCGGCGGTACCGGCTGAACTGGTAAGCGTGAATACGGCATCTTTCGGCTGATGGCCTTGGAACAGGGTGCTATCCCACTCGATCACGAGTTTGACCGTATTGGCCGGGCGCGAACCACCAAAATTGCCACCTGGCCCCGCCCGCAAAGCCACTGCGCGGGCTAATTGGCCCATCGGGAAGAACGGCTCATGTTCCGTCCAATACAGGCGGTATTTAAAGGTTAAAGCAGAGCCCGCCAGCGCAGGCCCATTCACTTGCCAGAATGCGACGATGTTATCGAAAGTTTCATCATTGGTTGGAATTTCGATGAGTGTGACCGAACCCTTACCCCAATCGCCATTGCCTTTGCTATCCACAAGCGGCTCAACCCAAACCGAGGGGCGCTTTTCATAGCCCACACCGTCTAAGTAATGCGAGGCATCCCGATCGCGCTGAAGCAGACCAAATCCGCGCGTGTGCTGATCGACAAAAGCGGAATAAGCCAAGCTCGGCGGGTTCGCTAACGGGCGAGCCAAATGGGTGTTATCACTGCGCCAAATAACCAGCGTGTCTGAATCATGCACCTCGGGGCGCCAGCCACGCAAATGGCTATTGGGGGTTTCGCTGTACCAAAACATAGACGTTAAGGGGGCTATTCCCAATTGATCGATCGTTTTGCGGATAAATAGATTTTTTTCGATCACCATTTCGGTGTCGCCATCAAAACGCAATTCAAAGCGATAGGCACCCGTAATGGAGGGTCCATCCAGCAAGGCATAAACCACCACGGGATCGCCTTCGTTTAGCGCAGGTTCAAACCAAAAGGAGCGAAAATCGGGGAATTCCTCGCCTTGAGGCAAGCCCGTATCAATCGCGATACCGCGCGCCGACATGCCGACCTGGCCTTGACGAGAAATAGCACGGAAGTAACTTGCGCCTTGAAAGGTAGCCCAAGGCTCACTTTTCGACCAATCGCCTAACCGCCGCGAGCGTTGCACCCAAAAGCCTGAAATGCCCGATTGGCCTTGTGGCACTTGCCGCAGCGGGCTATCGGCAGGCATTGTGAAATAATCCGGCCGATAATCAATTTCACGGGCGCGATCCCCCTCGATCACATTCATCGCGACCGACTTCATAAAATACTCACCCAAAGGGCGGAAGGTAATGGGATAAACCGAACCGGTTTTGCCCCATAAGGCATCGTCAGGATTAAAGTTAATTTTGCCGGCGGCATCGTAGTTAATCGATTTAATAGCCTCTGGCACAGGCGATGGCGGCGCCTGATAAGGGGCTTTTGCCATTTCTTCTGCTTTGGCAATTAACGTTTTATACGAGAACGGCTTAGGCGCGGCAAAACTTAAACCCACTTGAGGCGCCCCTGCCGCTGTGGCCGCGCCTGCCGGCTTGGCACCCGCCACGCCCGTGCTGCTCGCCGTGCCATTGGCTGGGGGTTCTGCGGCATTGGCCGCGTTAAAACCCAAGGCAGCAAGGCCGGCGACATTCGCTAAACTAAATAAAAATGCGCGACGGGTAAACTCAGTTTGTGTTTGAGTTTGCAGGGTTTTATCTTCAGGTAACTGGGTTTTCATGGCCTATTCTCAAATATTCAATCAATTAAAAAAATCGCGTCGCGGCCCTTTATTTGCTGCAAATGGCTCGGGTTAATTGGTCAACTTGGCGCCCCCACGGATCATCGGGCGGGGCCATCCAAGCGTGTTGATGCAGGCGCAAAATCGCCTCGGCATCATCCAGCACGCGCGCCGCTTGCCTTTTAGGCACGGCTTGAATGCCTTGCGCCAGCAAAAGATCACCCAATGCCGTGCTTGCCCGCTTGGCGGCGCCTTGCCGGTTGGTGGCCAGCGCAGCAGCAATGCGCGCTTCGATGGGGTTGAGTAGCGTCCAGCTGAGCCAATCTGGGGCTTTTTCTGGCTTGAGCTGCGCATCGGGAATGTTTGCAAAATCAATCAACACCTGATCGGCCAGCGCGCGCTCTGGTGGGGTGCACCAAATACCTTGCGCGCGCCACCGATCCCCTAATGAAAAGCGGGACAACCAAACCGTAATGGGCGCAGCCAACAAAAGAGACAAGCTAATGGGAATGGTCCAGTAAAAGAAATTAGCGTTTAAACTCAATGCAATACCCGACCAAAGCACGGCTAAAATCATCCCCGGCGCATGACGCATCAGGGCTTGCAGCCAAGCAATTTCTGAGCTGCGATTCTGCCCCGCCCAGCGCACGGTAACATTAAATATCGCCTGCACAACATAGGCTGAATGGGCGAGCATTCGAATTGGCGCGAGAAGAATCGAGAACAGATTTTCCAATAAAAAGCCTTGCAGCAAACGCGGCACAGAACCAAAACCTTGTAGCCGCTTGCGATCAAATACGATGAGCTCGAACAGGGCCAGTAATTTGGGCAAAAACAAAGTAACCAAGGTGCTGGTTACCAGCACAATTGCCCATTGCGGATGCCATTGCGGCCAATTTGGGTATAGGCTGTGGGCATCGGGAAAATAATTAATATCCCCTGCGGCGAACTGCGCCACCTCGATGGTGGAAAACAGCAAAAACAAAAACCACACGGGCGAGGCCAAATAGGCAAAAATCCCATTCATAAAGGCCATGCGATGCGCGGTTGCAAGCCCTTTTTCAAAGCCGATAAAGCTTATGTGCTGCAAGTTACCCTTGGACCAACGTTTATCGCGAATTAACTCGTCATCAAGCGAGGGCGGGGATTCTTCAAAACTGCCTTCTATGCCGGTTTCAAGCCACACATCATAACCGGCGCGCCGGATAAACGAGGCCTCGACAAAATCATGGCTCAACACGGTGCCCCGCCATAAGCCGAACCCGCGCATGCTTTTTAATCCACAATGCGCCATAAACGCTTGCGTGCGAATAATGGCGTTGTGCCCCCAAAACACGGCCTCGTTTAATTGCAAGGCCGCCAGCCCTTCACTAAATAAAGGGCCATAAAGATGGGTGACAAATTGCTGCATGCGCGCGAAGGCCGAACGGGCATTAAATAAGCGCGGTACGGTTTGAATCATGCCCGCTTTGGGCTCGCACTCCATTAATCGCACGAGGCTTACAACCGCATCGCCCGACATGACGCTATCGGCATCAAATACGATGAAGTATTTGAACTGACGCCCCCAGCGGCGTAAAAAGTCCGATACATTGCCCGTTTTAGCCCGCAAATTCACCCGGCGGCGGCGATAATGCACGATGCCATGCAAATCCAACTCATTGCATAGGGCAAGCCAAGCGGCGCGTTCCTCTAGCCAAACCTCGGGGTCGCGGCTATCGGATAACACAAAAAACTCGAACGCATCCAAATGCCCCGTGGCCTTAACTGACTCGATACTGGCACGCAATCCCCGAAACACGCGCTCAACATCTTCATGATAAATCGGGACGGCCACGGCTGTTTTAACTAACGGCACAGTCGGTAAAATTGCAGAATAACGGGCCAGCAAGCTTTTGGCATCGCCTTGGCCTTTGAATCGACGCCGAATGTAAAACCCAAATAACGCCATCCAAGAACCGGCTGCCACAAAGGCATACAGGGGCACAAAGGTAATGAGAATGGCTTTTTCGATTAGCGTGCTGCCGTGATAAGGCAACACCAAGATCATGCCCCAAACGCCAAACGCGGTTTGCAGCATGACAAACGCGGTGAATATCCAGCGCCGGATGAGCGCAATCGAACGGAACGAATCGGCTGTGGTGGTCTTCATGAGGCGTTAGCCCCTTCTTGTGCTGGGGCAGATAGCGCATCACCCGGTGTTTTGGCATGGCGCACGCTGCCGCGTAACAGCGGCGGCATGGTGGCAAGGGGCGGCACCGGCAAGGCTAGGCGTTGGGTTAAATCGGCCTGATTGCGCAGAATATCCAAATCAGCCTCAAGATCGATGGTGGGGCAACCGGTTTGCAAAAATTGATAAAACACGCGACGTTGCAACCAACGCAATTGCGCGCAAATCACGTCCGGGTATGGGCACAGGGTGCTTGAGGTGGCGCCATCGGCTGGGGTTGCGCGCTCGCTTGGGCGCGCGTTAGGGTTGGTCATTATTTCATCTGCCCAAAGCGGGATAAATCGGCGGGAAGCTCATAACGCCAGGTTTCTGAGAGTAATTTTTTACCCAAGGCCAAATTGGCATCCAGGGTAATTTCGGCCTTGCTGGTGGGCGCAAGCAACATGGATAAGCGCCAGTGGCCCGGTTCTGGGAGCGGAATCACCGCCTGCTCCAGCACATTGGCCGTGTCATGGGTATTAATTTGAGCAATCACCGGCGTGTTATTGCCCAAACCACTTAATTTGCCCCCGGCAAAATCTAAATTCACCCGATAGGCTTTTTCGGTTTTATCCTCGGGGGCGATTTTTACCGTGCCGATTAAGGGCCGGCGAACCTCGGCCAAGGGCTCATCGGCCACCCGACTATTGCCCACACTCAAGGTGTAGGCAAATGATAGGGGATGATCGGGATCGACGGGATCCGTCGGCTGGAAAAAGGCAATTTGATTTTCATGCACATCGCTATTGGTGGGGATTTGCACCAACACAATTTTACCCTTGCCAAAGCCCGCCTCGGTCGTCACCCACAGGGAAGGACGTTTTTCAAAACGCGAAATGGGGTCCTCAAATTGGCAAAAGCGGGTTTGACGCTGCATAAAACCAAAGCCGCGAATGCCATCGGCATCAAATTGATTGGTGCGCAATTCAGACGGGTTACGCAAGGAGCGAAACACCCAATTACCCTCACCGGTATGCATTAACAAGCCATCGGATTCATACGCCGCAGGGCGCCATTGCCCTGCCGGGCGCTGACCAATTTGACCGTAATAATACATGGTCGACATCGGCGCCAAACCGACGCGGCTAATGCCATTGCGCGGAAACAAATTCGCCGTGACCTGCACATCAACCTGATCCCCATTGGGCCGCACCACAAACTCATAGGCACCCGTGAGGGATTCGCCATCGAGTAGCGCATAAATCGTGAGCTGGCTATCGGTAGATTCAGGTCGCACCAGCCAAAATTTTGTAAACATCGGAAATTTTTCGCCTTGCGGCAGGCCGGTATCGATGGCCACACCGCGTGCGTGGGCGCCCGGTACTTGATTTGCCGCCACAACCCCAAACTGCGCGCCGCCCAAAAAGGTGATCATCACATCGTGCGAATCTTGCCCGGTGAGCGGGTAATCCACCGAGAACCCCGCAAACCCTAAATTCGCGGGCACCATTTGCGCGAACGCGGGGCTTGGCCAATCAAACTTGGCTTTATCAAACACCACGGGCGCAACCGATTGAGCGGTAACTTCATACAGGCTAACGGGTTGTTGATACATAAACCCTGCGGCAATCGGGCTTATGCCAAAACGGGCAGATGGCCACAAAGCGGCGCTGGGCTTAATGGCGATTCGATCAAACGTGGCTTGATCGATTTGGCTGAGCGCCTCGGGGATTTTTGGCGTGGCCACATAACCTGAAGCGGCGAGTTGCTTGGCTTGAATATTCACATCGTTTAAATCAAACGCCTGAGCCACAGAGGTAAAAAAAAGCGCGCTGCCCAAAAAGCTTGCCAAAATTAAAGGCCCAAAACGGCGCCCCCGTGCCGATAATTGCACACCGCGCGCAGGGCACGTGCCACCGATTAAACCCGACCCAATTGAATTTGGCAGCATTCCAACCCACTCATAAAATTTAACTTAAAACCAAACCCTGCAAGCATACGGCAATTTTATGATGGCCAATCAGTTCAGCGCAAATTAGCCTGTAATTTTTACAATGCAAATTGGCGTTTAAACCTCGTTAAAACGCCAAAAGAGCGGCTTATTTGTTTTGCGGTGCAAGAAAAAAATCAAATCGCCCCGTAAGCCCGCCGCAAGCTGTCACAATACACGCCCGTTTTTCGATTATTGATGGAATTGCCAATCCATGAGTTTTGTTCATCTCCACCTGCATACTGAATTTTCATTGGTTGACAGCACGCTGCGCATAAAATCCTTGCTCGCAGCGGCTAAAGCGCGCGATTTGCCTGCCTTGGCACTCACCGATCAAGCCAATTTATTTGCGATGGTCAAATTTTTCGAGGGTGCACGCAAAGCGGGCATCAAACCCATTCTCGGCGCCGATTGCTGGGTGCGCTCGGCCGATGGCGCAGCGCCGACGCGCTTAATTTTATTAGCGCAAACCAATCAGGGCTTTCGGCATTTAACCGAATTAATTTCTCGCGGGTACTGTGAAGGCCAAGTCGATGGGCGCCCGTTTTTACAGCGCGAATGGCTCACGGTAGAACAATGCCGGGGCTTGATTGCACTCAGCGGGGGGCATTTAGGGGAACTGGGGCAATTATTGCTGCACGGCAAAGCGCGTGAGCGCAAGGCCGCTTTAAATTTTTATACTGAGCGGTTTCCCGACCGATTTTATTTAGAAATTTCCCGTTGTGGCCGCGCGGATGAAGAAAAGTATCTGCATGCGGCCATTGAGTTTGCAAGCCACGAACACCTACCGGTGGTTGCCACCAACGATGTGCGCTTTTTAGATGAAGCCGATTTTGATGCGCATGAAGTGCGCGTGTGTATTCAGCAAGGCCGCACGCTAGATGATCCGCGCCGCCCGCGAGAATACACACCGCAGCAATATGTGCGCTCAGCGGCCGAAATGGCGGCATTATTTAGCGATATTCCCGAAGCCTTGGCCAACAGCATTGCCATTGCCGAACGCTGCAATGTGACCTTACAACTCGGTAAAAACTTTTTACCGAACTTTCCTACCCCGAACGGGGAAACAGAAGCCGATTTTTTACGCAGCTTAAGCGAGCAGGGTTTGGCGGGGCGTTTTGCCCGCGTGCCCGCCCCGCAGCATGAAGCCTACCGCGCGCGGTTAGCGATTGAGCTCGATGTAATTATCCAGATGGGGTTTCCGGGGTATTTTTTAATCGTGGCCGATTTCATCCAGTGGGCGAAGCGTCAAAACATTCCGGTGGGGCCTGGGCGGGGTTCGGGCGCGGGTTCGCTTGTTGCTTGGGCGTTGTTAATTACCGATATTGACCCGATTCCCTACGATTTGCTGTTTGAGCGATTTTTAAACCCCGAACGGGTTTCTATGCCCGATTTTGATATTGATTTTTGCATGGAAGGCCGCGATCGGGTGATTGATTATGTGGCCGAGCGTTATGGCCGAGCGGCGGTTTCTCAAATTGCTACCCACGGCACCATGGCCGCCAAAGCGGTGGTGCGGGATGTGGGCCGCGTAATGAGCTACCCCTATGGTTTTGTTGATAAAATCGCCAAACTCATCCCCATGAAACCCGGGCTCGATGTCACCTTGGAAGATTCACTGGGGCGCACCGAGCGCTCACAAAAAGAACCCGAGCGCTTCTCGCAAGAATTTCGTGATTTATACGAGCGCGATGAAGAAGTGCAAGCCATTGTCGATATGGGCATCGCCCTTGAGGGCTTATCGCGCAATGTGGGCAAGCACGCAGGCGGGGTTGTGATTGCGCCGAGCAAGCTGACCGACTTTACCCCCATGTATTGCGAGGCTAATGGTGCCTCGGCGGCCTCGCAGCTCGATAAAGATGATGTGGAAGCCGTGGGTTTGGTTAAATTCGACTTTCTCGGGCTGCGCAATCTCACCATTATCGATTGGGCGCTAACCGCGATTAATGCGACGCGCAAGGCGGGTGGCATTGATCCCATCGACATCACCGCCATCCCGCTGGATGATAAAGCCAGCTTTGCCTTGCTTAAACGTTGTGAAACCACGGCTGTTTTTCAGCTTGAATCACGCGGCATGAAAGACCTCATTCGCCGCCTTCAGCCCGATAGTTTTGAGGACATCATCGCGCTGGTCGCCTTATTTCGCCCGGGGCCCTTGCAATCGGGCATGGTGGACGATTTTATCTTGCGCAAAAAAGGCGAGCAGAAAATCGAGTATTTGCATCCTTGGCTCACCGATGTGCTCAAACCCACCTATGGCGTGATTGTGTACCAAGAGCAGGTCATGCAAATTGCCCAAATTTTGGCGGGCTACACCCTAGGCGGCGCCGATTTACTGCGCCGTGCCATGGGCAAGAAAAAAGCCGAAGAAATGGCCGAGCAGCGGGCAATTTTCTTGGCAGGCGCCAAGGCCAAAGAAGTCAATCCCGATCAAGCGGGGCATATCTTCGATTTAATGGAAAAATTCGCCGGCTATGGATTTAACAAATCGCATTCAGCGGCCTACGCGCTGGTGGCGTACCAAACCGCTTGGCTTAAAGCGCACTACCCCGCGCATTTTATGGCCGCCGTGCTCTCGGCCGATATGGATAACACCGATAAAATTGTGGGCTTAATTGGCGAATGCAAACGCATGGGGCTCACGGTTGTGCCCCCTGATGTGAATCATTGCGCCTATAAATTTCAAGCGCTCGATGCCCAAACCGTGGTGTATGGCCTAGGCGCCATTAAAGGCGTCGGGGAAGGGGTAATCGCGCATTTGGTGGCCGAGCGCAGCACGGCCGGCGCCTTCGCTGACATGAATGATTTTTGCCTGCGCGTGGGTGCCCAAGCGCTCAACAAACGGGTGCTAGAGGCGATGGTGCTGGCCGGGGCGCTCGATCAGCTCGGGCCGAATCGGGCGAGCGTATTTGCCCATATCCCCGATGCCATGAAAGCGGCCACCCAGGTTCAAACCGCAGCGGCCACCGGCATGGGTGATTTATTTGGCGGTATCAATACCCCCGAAACGGCCATACAAGTAGCCATCCCCGCGCACGAACCTTGGCCGGATGCCGAACAACTCAAAAAAGAAAAAGACACCCTCGGGCTCTACCTCACCGGCCACCCCATTCACGCCTTTAGCGCCGAATTAAAAAATTTGGTGAGTGAATCGCTCGCCTCGCTCAATGAGCGCCTCGATGCCCCCGCGCCCGGCACGTATGCCAAAGGCGAACCCGTGATTGTGGCGGGTTTGTGCATTAGCGAGCGCGTCGTGCGGCAACAAAATGGCGATCGGCAATTATTTATCACGCTCGATGATGGCGAGGGCCGCTGTGAAGTACGCATCACGGGCGATGAAATCGATCGGGTCAGCCGTGAAATCGGTCGAGATGAACTCATGATTGTCGAGGGAGATGCCGCGTTTGATAGCTTCAATGGCGGCATTCGGGTGCGCAGTAAACGCCTACTCACCCTAGAACAAGCCCGTCTTGAAAAGGCCCGAGGGCTGTTACTTGAGCTTACGAGCATCTGTGATGCCGCGCAAACAACCCAACTCTTAGCCAACCTGCGCCCCTTTATCGGCGATGGCGTGCCCATAAGCCTTCGGGTAACGAGCGCACAGGCCCGCGCCGTGGTTCGGCTAGGCCCCGAATGGCTTGCCCCCCCGTCAGATGCGCTGCTGAACACACTTAAAATTGAGCCGGGTATTGCGCGTGTCACCGTGCTTTATCGACGCTAACGCGGCTAAAAGCCTATTTTTTGGCGGGAATTAACGCGCATTTAGGTATACTAAACCCGATTTCTGCCACGGCAGTACCGCTCGAATTTTATTAAACCCCTAACGGCACCGGAGTTACGCTATGCAAATTGAACATCATGATCTGGTTCACGAATTTCCAGAGCACAAAGAACGCATCCATCTGTTAAAAATGGAAAATCATCATTTCGCACATTTGTTTGAGCAATATCACACGCTCAACAATGAAATCGAGCAGGCAGAAAAGAACGATTTACCCATCTCCGATGAACATGCTGAAACCTTAAAGAAACAACGTCTTGAATTGAAAGATCAGCTCTACGCGATCCTTATCGCCGCTTAATTTAGCGCGCGCACCACCATAAAAGCCCAGCGAGTCTGGGCTTTTTGTTATTGATTCGGCACGAATAATCCATGAAACCGTAGGGTGCGCCATGCGCACCGATGGGCCAAATGGTGCGCATGGCGCACCCTACGACTTAACGGACAATCACGGATAAAACTGGCCGGATCACATAGTGTTCTGTCAGAACCCGTGCGGGTTAGGTTGCACTGCCGGTTTTCTCAAATAAATCGAGCGCTTTTTTAACCTCAGCGATATACGTCATCGCAGGCCCACCGCCCATCACAATCGCCACTTGGCACACATCGATAATCTCGGCATGCGTGCCACCGGCATGCAGCACTTTATTCACATGAATGCCAATGCAATAAACGCAGCGTGCGGTAATGGCCATGCCTAGGCCAATTAATTCCTTGGTTTTGGTATCCAACGCACCATTACACAGAGCCGAATTCATAAAGCCATCAAACGCTGCCATCGTCGCGGGCGCTTCGCGCATCATCATGCCCATGCCTTGCTTGAAATCGTGCATGGATTGTTCCATATCAGTACTCATCATCGGGCTCCTTCGGTTTAAACACCGGGTTAACAGGGATATAACACCCGCTATTTTGCCTGCGCACTGTGACAAAAGCACGGTACCCCGTGCGTAAGCTCGCTTTATCCGTGCGGGGTGGCCTGGCTTCAATTTGTGCCGAAACTATAATCCGCATTCATCCCGAAACCGACCTGGGCCACCCTGCGACATAGTGCTGTCATGCCCGTTGGCTATAAAGACGCACCCCAAACGCTTTACCCCTTGGATGACCCTATGCCCAATGCCGCCCCCATTACCGATGCAAGCCACGATTTAATCACCCCGTTACTGGATGAAATAAAAATCCTACACGAGGCTGGCACGGAACTGGAGCGGCGCATGAGCCACGATTTAGCGCTCATCCACCCCAATTTTGCCGCGAGTAGCCGTAATTTTTTGCGTTATTTAGGCGTGCGCCAGCACGACATTCGCCCCCTGCAACAAGCGCTCGCCGTGCGGGGGTTATCGTCTTTTGGATTGCTCGAACCGCATGTGGAGGCCTCGCTCGCATCAGTATCACAGCGGCTAGAGGAAATGCGTGGCACCCCTGCGGCGCCCACCACCGCGCCAACGCTCGACTATCACCGAGGCTTTGCGCAATTACAAGAACACAGCCGGGATTTATTAGGCGAGCTGCAAGGCAACCGCGATGTGCGCATTATGGTGACACTACCCAGTGAAGCTGCGACCGATACCACCCTCATCCCCAGCTTAATGGAAGCGGGCATGGATATCGCCCGCATTAATTGCGCCCACGATGAGGTGAATGCGTGGCGCAGCATGGTTAAGCAAATTCGGCATGCGGCGCTAACTTTGGGCCGGGCTTGCTTGGTGCAAATTGATTTGGCGGGTCCCAAATCCCGCACGGGCGCGCTTCGAGCGCAAGGGCAAGTTTTAAAAATACGCCCCAAGCGCGATTTTCAGGGGCGCGTAACCGAAGAAGCCTTGCTCTGGATTAGCCACAAGCCCCAGCCCCCCATCACCGGGGCACGAGCCGACCTTCCTAGCCTCATCTTTGAGCCCGCATCAGAGATGCCCGATGAGATGCGCACCGATGGTGCCGCCTTGGTTGGCAGCGCACCCAACTCAGAATCAAACTCGACCGGTGCAGAACCTGGAATAAACACCGTAACTTTTAACGATGCCCGAGGCCAAAAAGCCGTCGCCCGCATTATTGAGGCAACGGATAAGGGGTTTTTACTGGCCTTTAACCACACGCACTATATTGCCGAAGGCACCCCGATCGAGTGCGCCGCACAGCCTAAGTTCACGGGCCGGCTTGTTGGCGCCCCCCGTATTGACGAGGAAATTCGCCTCAAAATGGGCGATATCTTGCACCTGACCCGCGCGCCCCTGCCCGGCACGGCGGCGCAGGTGGCAGCCGATGGCCGCTGCATCAATCAAGCAAAGCTGCATTGCACGCTTGAGGCCGCCTTCACCGATGCCAAACCCGATCAATCGGTGTGGCTCGATGATGGGCGCATCGGCGGCTTAATTTTGAGCAATGATGGCGAGGTGATCCAAGTATCCATCACCCATGCCGCCCCCGAAGGCAGCAAAATCAAGGCCGAAAAAGGCATCAACTTCCCCGATACTGAGTTTAAAACCCCGGCACTCACCGAAAAAGATTTAGCCGATCTCACCGCGCTCGCCCATGAGGTCGATATTGTGGCGCTCTCGTTTTTGCGCAGCCCCGAGGATGTCGCCGCGCTTCAAGCCCAATTAACGCAACTTAATGCCGAGCACTTAGGCGTGGTACTAAAAATAGAGAACCGCCAAGCCTTTGCCCGGTTACCTCAAATTTTGCTGACGGGGATGCGCAGCGCAAAACTCGGCATCATGATTGCGCGGGGCGATTTGGCGGTCGAGCTTGGCTATGAGCGATTATCTGAAGTGCAGGAAGAAATTTTGTGGCTCTGCGAAGCGGCACACGTACCCGTGATTTGGGCCACCCAAATTTTAGAAAGCATGGCTAAAAGTGGCGTGCCAACGCGCCCTGAAGTAACCGATGCGGCCATGAGTATTCGCGCCGAATGCGCCATGCTCAATAAAGGCCCGCACATTGTCGAGGCACTGTGGTTTTTAAATGCCGTGCTGGGACGCATGGAAGGCCACTACCATAAACGCATGACCATGCGGCGCAAACTCACCATCGCCGAGCTACCGGGCGATTAAACGCCCGCGTAATTTATTCACGCTATCGCGCCAAAACGCTCATCTCAGCGCAGCTCATCGGCCACGTGATACAGCGGATCTTCTTTGATATTAACTTCGACCAAATCACCGGCTTTTTTCAACAAATGCCGGCATTCGGGCGATAAATGCCGCAAATGCAGGGTTTTACCCACCGCCCGATATTTATCGGCCAAGCTGTCTATCGCCTCAAGCGCGGAATGATCGACCACGCGGGATTGCGCAAAATCTAAAATCACCACATCAGGATCATGAGCCACATCAAACGACTCGCTAAATTTTGCGGTTGAGGCAAAAAACAAAGGCCCATTTATGTGATAAACCTGCTGCCCCTCAGCATTAACGGCGCGCGTCACCCGCAACTCACGCGCATGATTCCACGCAAAAACCAAGGCCGAAACAATCACCCCGGAGATAACCGCCACCGCCAAATCGGTGAGCACGGTCACCCCCGCCACCAATAAGCCCACAAAAATATCTTGGCGCGGCACCTTGCCAAAAAGCCGCAGCGAGCCCCATTCAAAGGTGCCAATCACCACCATAAACATAATGCCGATCAAGGTCGCCAGCGGGATTAATTCAATCCACGGCGCCAAAAACAAAATAAACAGCAACAAAAACCCGCCCGCCGCCATGCCCGAAAGCCGCCCTCGCCCGCCAGATTCCACGTTAATAATCGTTTGGCCGACCATCGCGCACCCGCCCATGCCGCCCAAAAATCCGCAGGCAATATTACCCGCCCCCTGCGCTACGCATTCCCGATTCGGCTGGCCTCGGGTTTCGGTTACATCATCAACGAGCTGCAAGCTCAATAAAGATTCGATTAACCCCACGCCCGCCAGCACAACCGAATACGGCAGCACAATCATAAAAGCCGCCCAAGTTAAGGGAAAATCGGGGATATGAAAACTCGGTAATCCCCCGGCAATACTCGAAATATCGCCCACGGTTTTTGTGTGCAAATCAGGAAATAACGCAACCAAGCCAATCGCCAAAAGGCTGGTGACCACAATCGCAACCAACGCCGAGGGCACCGCGCGGGTCAATTTAGGTAAAAAATGCGCGATGGCCATCGTCAGAATAATTAAGCCCAACATCACCATTAAGGGGGTGCCGACCACCCAGTGCAGCGCCCCATCGGCGCCTTTCACCTTAAAATGATCGAGCTGCGCTAAAAAAATCACAATCGCCAAGCCATTCACAAACCCCAAAAATACAGGGTACGGCACGATGCGAATGTATTTGCCGAGCTTAAGCGCCCCCACCAAAATTTGAATTACCCCCATCAGCAATAAAGCCGCTAGAAGATATTGCACGCCATGGCTGGCCACCAAGGCAACCATCACCACGGCTGTGGCGCCCGTCGCGCCCGAAATCATGCCCGGACGCCCACCAATTGCCGCCGTAATAAACGCCATCAAAAAGGCCGCATACAACCCCATCAAGGGGTTAACGTGCGCAATTAAGGCAAAAGCTAACGCCTCGGGCACCAATGCCAACGCCACCGTTAAGCCCGATAACAACTCGGTTTTTGGGCTTGATTGCCGCCCCATGCCTAACAAATGAAACATCTAAACTCCCATCATTTTAAAAAACCGCCCCAACCATCGCCGCGCGACGGGCTACCTTCAAGCCAAATTAACTTGATTGATCTTGCCAGCACACAGGGCGCACATAGGGTAAATGCCCGTTCGGGCCAAGCCTTCGATACGCCCTTCAGCACGATCAGAGCGAGCGGTTTGTCGCAGCTATTGATCCGGCCAGTTTTATCCGTGATTTTCCGCTAAGTCGTAGGGTGCGCCATTTGGCCCATCGGTGCGCATGGCGCACCCTACGGTTTCATGGATTATTCGTTCAGAATCAATAATTTAGGCCGGATCAACAAACCCGCAGCGGTACAAAACAGAAATAACAGCGTAAACAGCCTAAACGCTGGTGCGCGGAGGGTCAAATGCCGCCGCCTGCGCTAAAAGCTGTTTGGCGCGTTGATAGCGTGCAATTTGTGCCGCAATCGGCTCATCGGCCAAGGCCACCCCGTCTAGGGCCGCTGAGCGTTCCATTGCCTCAAATCGCACGATAAATTTTTGATTCGTCGCCGCTAATGCCGACTCGGGATTCACCCCCAAACGGCGGGCAAGGTTGGTCACGGCAAACAGCACATCACCCACTTCCTCCGCCGTATTTGCGGCATCTTGGTTGGCGATGCCGGCGGCCAACTCATCGAGCTCTTCATAAATTTTTGCCCAAATATCTGCCACATCAGGCCAATCAAAGCCCTGCGCTGCCGCAAAATCTTGCAACTGCCGCGCGTGTTCAAAGGCCGCCCGCTGCGCGGGAACCCCTAAAATCGAAGGCGCAAGACCGCCGCTCATCAAGCCCGCGCCTCTGCTAACGCCACGTGCCCGCCTTGATCGGCATGATAGGAGGAGCGCACCATAGGACCGCTAGCCACATGGGTAAACCCCATGCCTTCTGCCGTGCGGCCAAGCTCGGCAAACTGCGCGGGGGAAACAAAACGCCGCACAGGCAGGTGGTTTTTTGAAGGCTGAAGATATTGCCCCAAGGTGAGCATATCGACCTTATGGCTGCGCAAATCGGCCAATACGGTTAAAAGCTGTGCATCGGTTTCACCCAAGCCCAGCATGAGGCCCGATTTGGTGGGTAAATTCGGGCAACGGGCTTTCATCATCGCCAATAAATTCAGTGAGCCTGAATAATCGGCACCGGGCCTTGCGGCGCGGTATAAATCGGGCACGGTTTCCATGTTGTGGTTGAACACATCGGGCGGATCGGCGGCTAAAATATCTACGGCGATGGCTTCACGGCCACGAAAATCGGGCGTTAAAATCTCGATAATCAGCTTGGGGTTGTGGGCACGTAGCGCCCGAATCACGGCGGCAAAATGCGCCGCGCCGCCATCACGCAAATCATCTCGATCCACCGAGGTAATCACCACATAGGCCAAGCCCATGGCAGCGACGGTTTTCGCCAACCGAGCCGGCTCCTCGGCATCCACCGGGCGGGGTTTGCCATGCGCCACATCGCAAAATGGGCAGCGGCGGGTACAAATATCGCCCAAAATCATGAACGTAGCAGTGCCACTCGTAAAACATTCGCCCAAATTGGGGCAATTGGCTTCTTCGCACACGGTATGCAATTGCTGTTCGCGCAGGATTTTTTTTAAGCGTTGCACCTCGGCACCGCCTTGCGGTTTGGCGCGAATCCACTCCGGTTTACGGGGGGTGATGGTGGTGGGCTCAATTTTCACGGGAATACGCGAGACTTTATCCGCCGAGCGCATCGCGGGGGTGGGCGGGGTGAAAACAATAGGCTGTTCGGGCATGGGGGATTCCCTTTGTATTTAACTATTCAGGCCGTTTAACCGGTCATTTAGGGTACGGGCGAACGCATGGCCAATGGCGCTGATCGAGGCATCGGCTGCATTAAACTCGGCATAACAAGCACGCCATTGGGTAACTGGCAAATGTGCCATGCCGCAGGGGTTAATGCGGGCAAACGGGGTTAAATCCATATCTAAATTAAAAGCTAAACCATGATAGCAGCGGCCTTGGCGTACTTTTAAGCCCAAGGCGGCTATTTTTGCCCCCGCCACATACACGCCCGGTGCGCCTTCTTTGCGCGCGCCCAAAACGCCCCGCTCGGCCATAAAATCAATCACGCTTTGCTCTAGCGCTTGCACCCATTCACGCACGCCCATGCCGGCACGTTTAAGATCAATCAAGGTGTAAAGCACCAGTTGACCCGGACCATGATAGGTGACCTGCCCGCCCCGATCGGTGCGCACCACGGGAATGTCGCCGGCATCCAACACATGCGCCGGCTGGCCATTAAGCCCTTGGGTGAAGATGGGCGCGTGGCTTAATAGCCAAAATTCATCGGGCGTTGCGGCATCTCGCTCGGCGGTAAAAGCCTGCATCTGCGTTAGCGTGTTTGCGTAATCACACTGCGCGCCTAATGCTCGAATTATCATTAAATATAATTTACAACCAATTGATTAAAGGCACATTTTTACATCAGGATGCGCGGTTATCGCCCGATATAAATCATCAATTTGGCGTTTAGATGTGGCGGTGAACGTGAGTGTCATGCCCACAAAATTACCCTGTGCGCTGGGGCGAATGCGCCAGGCCGATTCGGGCACCTCGCCTACATGCGCAAGGGCAATCGCCCGAATTTGGGCATTAAAATCAATTGTTGCAGGCCCCATAATTTTAATGGGAAACGCGCAGGGAAACTCCAATAAGGTTTCCCGCTCCAGTGCGGCCTCTTCACTTTTAATGGCGTCTTGGTGCGCTAACTCGGCGGCCGCTTTATCGGTTAAAAACTCGCTCATTGGGCATTCCGTTGCAATTTAAGCTGTTGAAAATCATGATTGAGTTGCTGCCAAACAGCGCCTAAACGCCCCTCACCCACGGGATGCTCGTTGATGCGGGTAATGGGCAGTAAATCGCGGGTGGAGCTGGTCATAAACACTTCGCTGGCATCAAACAATCGATCAAACGGGATGGGGCATTCCAGCATCGGCAATTGGCCTTGGGTTCGCACCATATCAACGAGCCGATTGCGGGTCACCCCGCCTAAAATATGCGGTCCCAACGGGGCGGTGAGTAATTCACCATCAATCACCGCAAATAAATTGGAAGCTGCGCCCTCAAGCGCAATGCCTTCGCGCACCAAAATAGCCTCAGCGGCACCCGCCGCAACCGCTTGCTGGCGCGCCATAATATTGGGCAACAGGTTAACGCTTTTGATATCGCAGCGATTCCAGCGCAAATCGGGCACGGTAATGGCGCGGGCGCCCTGCGTGCGGATTGCCTCGGACACTGGCGCAATGGGGCTGGCGCTCGCCAATACCGTGGGCGCAACCGGTGGGTTGGGGTAGGCATGATCTCGCTTGGGTGGGGTGCCGCGAGATACTTGAATATAAATCGAGACATCCTTACTCGGGCAATCGGCCACTAAGCGATTGATTACCGCAAGCCACTCGGGCTGGGTTAAAGGGTTGGTGATTTCGATTTCAGCCAAGCTGCGTGCCAATCGGGTTAAATGCGCTGCCGCTCCAAATAACTGCTTGTTGAAGGCGGGAATAACCTCATACACGCCATCGCCGAATAAAAAACCGCGATCAAAAACAGACACTTTGGCTTGATCGGGCGCAACCCAATGGCCATTAAAAAAAACTTCGTTCATAAGACGCTCAAAATGAATAGATCAATTAAAACCACAGGCGCACGCTATCAATCATTTTCTTGAAAAATCCGCCTTCCGGCATCGCTTTAAGTGCCACCACATCGCGCTCGGCAATAACTTTATCGCCCAATTTTACGGTGAGCTTGCCCACGGGTTGATCTAGCGCCAGCGGGGCTATGAGTTTGGGGTTGATTGTCATGGAGACTTGAATGTTTTTCGCCTGATCTTTGGGCACCAGCACGACTAAATCTTGCGCTAAACCCACCGGCAAGCTGTTTTCGCTGCCCTTGAATACGGCGGGCGTTGCGAGCACTTCATTCGCTTTGCGCACGGGCACATTTTCAAAGAACCGAAAACCATAATTCATCAGCGCTTCGGCTTCGTTATTGCGCGCATCATCGCTCTCGGTGCCAAGCACAACCGCAATTAACCGCATGCCATTTTGCTGGCCGGAGGTTGCTAAGCAATACCCCGCTTCTTCGGTGTGGCCGGTTTTGCCGCCATCAATCCAGTTATCGCGGAACAAAAGTTTTTCTCGATTGAGCTGTTTTATGCCATTCCAAGTAAATTCTTTCATACGGAAAAACTCGTGGTAATACTCAGGGAATTTACGCACCAAATCGTTAAATAACAGGCTGATATCGCGCGCGGACATCACATGACCATCGGCCGGCCAACCGGTGGGGTCTTCATAATGGGTATTAATCATGCCCAGCTTTTTGGCCGTGGCGTTCATTTGCGCTACGAAACTCTCTTGATTGCCCCCCACATATTCCGCCAAGGCCGTGGCGGCATCGTTACCCGATTGCACAATCATGCCGCGCAGCAAATTTTCAACGCTAACCTGCTTACCCACTTCAATGAACATTTTTGAGCCTTGCATTTGCCAGGCGTTTTTACTGATGGTGACCATATCGTTCATGTGAATATCGCCAGATTTAAGCGCGCTAAACACCAGATAAGAGGTCATAAGCTTAGTGATGCTGGCGGGCGGCACGGGTTGATCGGCATTTTTTTGCACGATAATTTGCCCGGTATTGGCATCCAGAAGCACGTAAGAACGGGCGGATAACACGGGCGCGCCCGGCATGGGCAAGGCGGCTTTAGGGTTTACTGTGGGCACCGGATTGGTCGCAGGAGTGGCATTGCTGGCCGGGGTTGGCGCGGCGGCGGGCGCGGCCCAAGCGACGGCAAACCCCATTGGGGCAAGCATCGCGCTGGTGGTGATCATTAAAGCCAAAGCGACCCGGCGCTGGGCTTGACGGTTAAATTTTTGCCGATACATCATCATTTATTGTTCCACTACCATTTGCGCGTTTTCAAAACCGATTATTCTTAATTGATCCATGGTTTGATCAAATTCATTGAGCGAGGCCACAGGCCCAATCCGCACGCGGCTGAGTGCCCCAATCGGCACCACCACCACCGATTTGAGCCCCGCTTGCTCTAATTTACGTTGTACATTCATCACATTGGCGGCATCGCTAAATGCCCCCACTTGAATGAACACATCCTGCCCCCATACGGCTTGCGGGCTAGGCGCCTCTGTTGCGGGCGCCGGCCTATACGCAGGCGCCGCCGCTTCAATCACGGGGCTTGGGGGCTGCATGGGCGCGGCTTGCACGATCACAGGCGGCGGCGATTGCATCGCTAAATCAGCAGGCACCGGCGGGTTATCGGGGGTAACTACTTTGATATCCACCATGGCGGTACCCCGGCCGATCATGCCAATTTTTTTGGCCGCCGCGTACGATAAATCAATGATGCGATTCGACACAAACGGCCCCCGATCGTTCACCCGCACAATGGCCTGCTTGCCATTTTCAAGATTGGTGACCTGCACATAGGCAGGAATCCGCAAGGTTTTGTGTGCCGCTGTCATCGCGTACATGTTGTAGCGCTCGCCACTTGAGGTGGGTTTGCTTTGAAAATCAAGCCCATACCAAGACGCAACGCCTTGGGCATCGTAGCCGGCATTATTCGAGAGCACGTGATAGGTGCGACCCAGCACGTTATAACTGGGGGGGTTAATCCGTTTGGGCTGATTTTCAAAGCGGGGAACGGCATTTTCAGTCGTCGCCTCGCTAGGGTTTAAGCGAGGTCCAGTTGAGCAACCAGAAAGCAACATAGCCCCCAGCAAAACGCTAGCACCCAACCAAATTCCCAAATGCCGGAACCCAAAACGCATATCGGTTTACTCAGCCGGGCGCGCTTGGGCTTCGGTGCTGGCCACCGCCGCCCGAGCCGCCGTAATGGCTTGACTGAGTTGCCACACGGCCATCGCATAAAGCGTGCTGTGGTTGTAGCGGGTAATCACATAAAAATTGTTCAACCCGACCCAATACGCCACGCCATCGGGGCCTGTGAGGGTAAACAGCATGACTTTTTCGCTATCAGGCAAATACAAATCTTTAGGCAGGGCAATGCCCCATTGACGCAGTTGGCCAACGGTGACCTTGGGCTTGAGATCGCGCGCGGCATTTAAATAATCAGCCACTTGCGCTGTATTTTTCACCTCAACCTCAAACCCCACAGGCCCGCCTTTAACCCAGCCATGCTCGGCAAAGTAATTGGCCACACTCGCGAATACATCCGCATCGGAATGCCATAAATCGCGCTTGCCATCGCCATCGCCATCCACCGCTAACGCCAAATAGCTGGAGGGAATAAATTGCGGCATACCCATCGCGCCCGCATAGCTGCCGAGCGCATCGTTCATATCAATGTGCTCTTTAGCGGCTAGGGTGAAAAAGTCCATCAACTGACCGCGAAAAAATGCGCCCCGCTTGGGGTAATCAAAGCCTAGGGTTGCTAAGGCATCAATCACCCGATAGTTGCCCATGCGTTGGCCGTAAAAAGTTTCTACCCCCACAATCGCTACGATAATGGCGGGGTTCACGTGATATTTTTGGCTAATGGCGTTTAAATCTGCCGCGTATTTATTCCAAAACACCACCCCATCGGCAATCCGTTTAGGGGTAATAAAAATGGGGCGATACTGCGCCCAAGTTTTTGATTCAGCCGGGCGATTCATGGCCTCGACAATGCTGCTTTGATATTTCGCATCATCTAACCATTGCTGAATTTCAGCGAGGGGCACACCGGTTTTTTTGGCGGCATCTGCAGCAAAAGCGGCCACATCCGCCCGCTTGGCATAATTGCCCGGCTGGGGTTCGGCGGCATCTGCCCGCGAGGCCATGGCACAAATCAAAACCAGGCTCAAAACCAAGCTCAAGGCCAAAAAAACAGGCATCACTCGATGCGGCAGGGGGGGGATTGGCCGGAATTCATTCATCGTTCATGTCCTAAAAAGCTGCGTTGCGTGCGAATACTCATCAGCATACCCAATGCAATCATGATGGTCACGAGCGCCGTGCCGCCATAACTCATCAAGGGCAAGGGCACCCCAACCACCGGCAAAATACCAATCACCATGCCGGCATTAACAAAAACATACACCAAAAAAGTCATAGAAATAGCGGCAGCAAGCATGCGCCCCGCCGTAGATTCTGCGTAGGCGGCAATCATCAAACCCCGCCAAATGACCGCCAAATACAAACTAAATAAAATGATTAGCCCCATTAAACCGAACTCTTCGGCATACACGGCCAAAATAAAATCGGTGGTGCCTTCGGGTAAAAAATTTAAATGCGATTGCGTGCCCTGCAACCAGCCCTTGCCCCAAATACCGCCGGAGCCAATCGCAATCATCGATTGAATGGTGTGATAGCCCGCACCCAATGGATCAGCCATGGGGTTAAATAAGGTGAGTACGCGCTCTTTTTGGTAATCGTGCATCACATAAAACCACATCATGGGGGCCGCCGCAGAAACTGCCAGCACAAAAGCCAGCACATACCACCACGATAAGCCGGCAAAAAAGAGGACGAAAATGCCCGCCATCATCACCAAAATGGCCGTGCCTAAATCGGGCTGCAAAATAATCAAAATGGTGGGTATGGCGATCAGCATCAGCGCAATCAGCACATCTAAAAAGCGCGGCGGCAACGGGCGCTTGGCTAAAAACCAAGCGAGCATCATGGGCATACCAAGCTTTAAGAACTCTGCGGGCTGAAAGCGAATAAACCCCAAATCAAGCCAGCGGCGCGCCCCTTTGCCAATATCACCAAATAAATACACCGCGACCAGCAACAGCACCACAAAACCAAACAGCCACGGCGCGATGGTAAAGAAAAACCGCTGGGGAATTTGCGCAATCGCCAGCATCAATAAAAAAGCCAAAGCAAAGCGAAACGCGCTTTTTTCAACCCAAACCACGCTTTGCTCTGAGGCGGAATACCCCGCCACTAAGCCAATAGCGGCAATGAGCATTAAAAAAAACAACAATACCGGGTCATAGTTAATCCGGCGGATTACCGCCAGTATTGAGGCGGCTTTTTGCTGCCATCGCGCGCTGCCACCCAAGGGGCCGCCCCGATGCAGCCGTTCACCCCCGCTTGTGGCGCGTTTGCGGATGAGTTTAATTGCCATAATTATTTGCCAAGGTTAATCGCCATGGTTGATCAATTCGATTTTAACGGGGGCTTTGGCTTGATAACCCAAGGCGTAATCCATAATTTTGCGCGCCATGGGCGCCGTAGTGCCCGCGCCGCTGCCGCCGTGTTCTGCAATAATCGCCACGGCAATGCGGGGGTCATCGTAGGGCGCAAAGCCAATAAACAAAGCATGATCGTGCAGCTTTTGCGCCAGCGCCTTGGCGTTGTAGCGCGCATTTTGCGCCACGGTAAACACCTGCGCGGTGCCGGTTTTGCCCGCAATTAAATACGGGGCGGCAATCCGGCGCGCCGTGCCTTTGGGGCTATTGACCACATCGAACATGCCGTGGCGCACATCGTTCCAATAACTGGCGTGATTCATCACAATCGAAGGCTCGGCTAATTCATTGGTTTTAACCAGCCACGGGCGAAAACGCTTGCCCGATTCCGCCAAGGTTGCCGTGGTTTGCGCCAGTTGCAAGATGGTGGTGAGCATATAACCTTGGCCAATGCCGGCAATCACGGTTTCTCCGGGATACCACGCCTGATTTTTTGTTTTGCGCTTCCACTCGCGTGAGGGCACTAATCCTGAAGATTCGCCCGGCAAATCAATGCCTGTTTTAGCGCCTAAGCCAAATTCGGTTAAAAATTGATGGAGCTTATCGATTCCTAGCCGAAACGCTAAATCATAAAAATACACATCGCAAGATTGGGTGATGGCGTCATCCAAGGTAACCCAGCCATGTCCCCAGCGTTGCCAATCACGATAGCGGTGTTCATCGCCCGGAATTTGAAAATAGGGGCCGGCAAAAAACTTCTTATTCGGGTCAACAATACCCGCTTGCAAGCCGGCGAGTGCCATAACAGGCTTAATGGTGGAGCCCGGCGGGTAGGTAGCGGTCATCGCGCGATCAAACAAAGGGCGCTCGGGGTCATCGAGCAAGGCTTTATAATTTTTTTGGCTAATGCCATCAACAAATAAATTGGGATCAAAACTCGGGCGGGAAACCATGGCTTTAATTGCACCGGTGCGCGGGTCTTCTACCACAACCGCCCCGCTAAACGCGCCCAAGGCGGCGGCCGCAATGCCCTGCAAGGGCACATCTAAACTTAAATGAATATCTTTGCCGGGAATGGGGCGCACGATATTAAGCACTTTAACCACTCGGCCCAAGGCATCCACCTCAACGTCTTTATGGCCGGGCGTGCCATGCAGCACATCTTCATATTGCCGCTCGATGCCTGATTTACCAATATATTGCGTGCCTTGATACACATCGGGATTAATTCTTTTTAAATCAGCCACATTGATGCGGCCCACATAACCCACCACATGCGCCAGCAACTGCCGATAGGGATACACACGCTTTAAGCTCGAGTGAATTTCAACCCCCGGCAGCCAGGGTTGCAGTTGCGCAATTTTGGCCATTTCAAACGGGGTAAGGTCTGATTTTACGAGCATGGGATCAAACGAGCGGCCAAACCGAATCCGCTCGCGCAGATCGTTCATTGTGTCGTCATCTAAATTGAGTACCTCTTGCAAAATCGTTAATTCTTGCTTGAGGTTTGTGGCATCTTCACGGGTAATTTGCACCTGAAAGGTGGCGATATTATCGGCAACTACACGGCCGGCATCATCAAAAATACGCCCCCGCTCGGGGGGGATAACGAGCGTGCGGGTGCGATTGCTTTCCGCTAATTCAGAAAAATGGGCGTGGCGATCCACCTGCAAAAAAGCGGCGCGCCAAAGCAAAATAGCAAAAACGGCTAACGCGATAAACGCCGCCAACAGAATACGGCGACGAAATATCTGCCGTGCCTGATGGCGGGTATCAACCCCGTGATCCTCAAGCCGCACGGGCTCTGTCGAGCGCCAAGCATCACGAATACTCATAGCGCGGGCTGACACACCCAACGCGCGCTTGAGATTAAAAAATGGCTCACGCCTTTTGGAACCGCGCGATAGAAGCCTCAATTTCTGCGCAAGCCGCCGCTTTATCAGCCCAGCCATCCACCCGCACCCATTTACCGACTTCCAGCGCTTTATATTGCTCAAAGAAATGCTTAATTTGCCCCAGCAGCAATTCGGGCAGGTCGGTCGCCTCGGTAATATCGTTGTACAGCGGCGTTAATTTGCTGTGCGGTACGGCGATAATTTTGGCATCAATGCCGGATTCATCGGTCATTTTCAGCATACCCACCGGCCGGGCGCGAATCACAGAGCCGGGCATCAGCGGCGTGGGGGTAACCACCAGCACATCGACCGGATCCCCATCCTCAGAGAGCGTATTGGGTACAAAACCATAGTTGGCAGGATAAAACATCGCGGTCGCCATAAAGCGATCAACCAGCAAGGCACCCGAGTCTTTATCGACCTCGTACTTAATCGGCGCGCCTTGAGCCGGGATTTCAATCACAACAAAAATATCTTCCGGCACCGCTTTACCGGCGGGAATTTTGGCTAAATCCATGGTTTTCTCCTACAAATGTCATCAATATAAAAGTAAAAACTCCGCCACGCTGCGCATCCTATTTAAAGATAACGCGCCGAGATAACGCATCACAGCAAAGTTTGCGTATTATACGGACTTTATAATCGGCACGTTGGTTCCCAAAACCCCTTCGGGGCGCGTTTCAACGGCTTAACCACGACAAATAGGTTTTTATTCATGCGGATTGTTCTTCTCGGCGCGCCCGGCTCTGGCAAAGGTACCCAAGCCAAACAATTGATTGACCACTACGGGGTGGTGCAAATTTCCACCGGAGATTTACTCCGCGCCGCCGTCGCCTCAGGCTCTGAGCTCGGCAAAGCGGCCAAAACTGCCATGGATGCGGGGCAATTGGTGAGCGATGACATCGTACTCGGCATGATTAAAGAGCGCTTAAGCCAGCCCGATACCCAACGTGGCTATATTTTGGATGGTTTTCCGCGCAATCTCGCCCAAGCCGCCGCGTTAGATGCGCTACTCGATGGCATGAATCAATCGCTGCAAGCGGCCATTTCGCTTGAAGTACCCTTTGATGACTTGATGCACCGCTTAACCGGCCGCCAAACC
Source organism: Halothiobacillus sp. 35-54-62 (assembly GCA_002281295.1). Lineage (GTDB taxonomy): Bacteria > Pseudomonadota > Gammaproteobacteria > Halothiobacillales > Halothiobacillaceae > Halothiobacillus. The sequence continues at coordinate 26,627 of NCFS01000011.1, forward strand.
TGTTCAAGCTGTGGCGCCATTTTTAATCGGTATACCCACCCAAGCGCCGTGCCGGATGTTTGCGATGCCTGTGGCGGCACGCTCGTTCAGCGCGCCGATGATAACGAAGCCACCGTGAGCCATCGCCTCACGGTGTTTGAAGCGCAAACCGCCCCATTAATTGCTTACTACGAAAACCAAGGCAAGCTCGCCCAAATTGACGGCACCCGCCCAATTAGCGAAATCACGGAACAATTCCATGATGTCCTGGCAGGTTTGAACGGATAACCGGCAGGAACGCCCCGTCATGAATGTTAAAAATCGCACTGGGCAAAAGGCATTGCCGCCGGTCGCCCCGCGCGCGGCTCTGCCCTATGCTGGCCGCCCAATCGCCCTGCTCATTGGGCTTGCGCTGTTTGCTCCACTGGTTTATGCCAGCACCAGTGCAGAGCCCAGCGATCCCAGTTGCAGCCTATGCCCGCCTTTTGGCCCCGATCGCCCCCCGGTGGCACAAAGCCCACTGAATACCCCCACCCACGCCACGGCTGATCACGCCCAATTTGAGCAGAACGGTGCCATTGTGCTGAAAGGGGAAGCCAAAATTATTCGCCCCACCGATCGGGTTACGGGCGATAAGCTCACCTATCAAAAACAGCCGGCTGAAAAAATTACCGCCCAAGGGGATGTGTGGTATGAAACCCCCGCTTTGAGCGTGCAAGCGGCAAGCGGCTGGCTTTTGCCGCAAATGCACCAAGGTGAGTTAATCGACGCGCATTATTGGCTTAATAGCCGGCGCGCCTCAGGCAAGGCCGATAAAGTCACCCAACAATCTCAAACGCACTATCAGTTAGACACGGCCGATTTTTCCACCTGCCCCGCCGAACACCGCGCTTGGGATATTACCGCCCAACGCATTGATTTGAATCGCGATACCGGCAGTGGCGAGGCCTATAATGCCGTGCTACATGCCGGTGGCGTGCCCATTTTTTACACGCCGTATTTTCCGTTTCCCATTGATAATCGCCGTCAAAGCGGCCTGCTCTACCCCAGCTTTGGCAGCAGCACCTCGGGCGGTATCGAATACGCCCAGCCCTATTATTGGAATATTGCGCCCAATATGGATGCCACCGTAGGCCCGCATATTTTTACGCGCCGGGGGGTGGGGCTTGATGCCGAGTGGCGCTTTTTGCACCGTTTTGGCGATCAGGGCTTAGGCACCGATCAGGTGAATTTATTTTGGCTGCCCAATGACCGCGTGTACGGCAGCCAGCGCTGGCAATTGGCGGTCAAAGATCAGGCGCAAGTGTTGCCGAATGTGCGCTATTCGCTCAACATTAACCGCGTATCGGATCAGCAATTTTTCCGCGATTTTTCGACCAACCTCAACCAAGCCACCACCGATAATTTAGCCAGCCAATTTAACCTTAACGCCACGGCGGGGGGCTGGGCTTTGGGTTTAATGGCCTTGCAATATCAAACCGTGAACTCGTTAATCCCCGAGTCAGCCTACCCGTACCGCATTTTGCCAAGGCTAACCGCAAGCCGAAATTTTGATTTAGGGCTGGCCACATTATCGCTGAATGCCGATGCCACCCGCTTCACCCAGCCTTATGCGGGCAACACCACAGGTCAGCGCGTGCATGTAGCACCCTCGCTTTATCATAGGTTTCGTTCGAGTTGGTATGAGGTAACCCCGCGCGTCACCCTCGATGCCACCGCCTATCAACTCAGCCGAGGCTTTAATGATCCGCTCTACCAAGCGGCAGATCATATCAATAACCCAACCCGGGTTTTGCCCATTACAAGCCTGGATTCCAAGCTCTTTTTTGAACGCAGTTATGGCGCATCGGGGCGTTATCGGGCGCAGCTTGAACCGCGCATGTACTATCTAAACGTGCCCTACCGCGACCAAACCGCCATCCCGATATTTGATACCGGTTTAACGAATTTAAGTTACAGCCAATTATTTAGCCCCAATCGCTTTAGTGGGGGCGATCGAGTCGCGGATGCCAATGCGCTCACAACCGGCGTAAGCTGGTCGCTAATTGATACCCAAGAAGGCACCGAGCCCTTAAGTTTGCGCTTAGCGCAGCGCTATAACTTTACCGCCAGCCGGGTCATGCCGTCGGTAAATCAGGGCGGCTCTACAATGGTAGCCGAGGTGTACTCGGATTTAAATCGGCACTGGAACGGCGCAATGACCGCCGAATACAACAGCGACACCGGCCACCTAGGCCAAACCCAAAGCCGGTTTGGCTACCGCGCCTTCGATGGCAGCGTGGCTAATTTGAGTTATTTCACCAAGCCCGCCGATACCACCGCCGCGTATCGGCAAACCGATGTTTCGTTTGTTTGGCAGGCCGATCAACACTGGCAAGTGCTGGGGCGATTGGGGTATGACTTCACCCAGAACACCGTCGTGCAATCGTTGCTCGGGGTGGGATACGACTCCTGCTGCTGGGCCACCCGCATCGCGCTTAAACGTTATGTGGTTAATCCCGCCACCGATGCCTCAGCGACCGCGCCGCCCACCTATTCCAATGCGATTTTATTTGAAGTCGAACTCAAAGGTTTAGGGGGGTTAGGCAACCCAAATCGCTTTCAGCAGGAAATCCTCGGTTATGATCAATAAAAATTGGGGCGGCCAACCCCTGTGTTTAGGCCAACCCATCACCACTCAACCCAGCCAATCGGTACTCTTTATGCCCACCGCACACCCCCGTTTAAATAACCAACGCGCCAACCCACGCACCGCAAAACCCACCCTGGTATCGCTGGCCTTAGCCGCTTGCCTACTCGCCACCGCCCCAGGCTTTGCGGCAAGCCCCGCCTTAGCCCCGCTGGCCGGCGAGCAAATGCTTGATCGAATTGTGGCCGTGGTTAATCAATCGGTGATTACCCAGCGGCAACTCAATACGCAAATCCAAATCGTGGCTCTGCAAAATAAAATCCCCTTAAATCAGCTCAGCCCATCAGATATAAAACAGCTCCAAGAGCGCGTTTTAGATCGCATGATTACCGAAAAAGTCGAGATTGAACGCGCCAAGCAGCTCGGGATTGGCGTAGATGACGCACGGCTTGATGATGCCTTGAGTGGCATTGCCCAACGCAATGGCATGAGCTTGGGGCAGCTGCAACAAGCCGTTACACAACAAGGCGATAACTGGGCAAGCTACCGCGATAATATCCGCAAGCAAATCATGATTGATGAGCTTAAAAAGCGTGAGGTTTATGAGCGCGTCAATATTACCGATCGCGAAGTTGATGAGTACTTAAAGCAATACACCGGCGCGAATACTTCAACCACGGAATATCACCTCGCACAAATTTTAATTAGCGTGCCGGAAAACGCCGCGCCCCAGCAAGTTGAAGCGGCCAAAAAACGCGCCGATGCCGTCATCGCGGCTCTAAAATCGGGCGAAGCCTTTGCGCAAGTTTCTGCCGAACGCTCTGATGCGCCCGATGCGACCCAAGGCGGCGATTTAGGCTGGCGGGATGCCTCTCGTATACCCAGCCTGTTTGCCGATACGATTAAAAGCCTAAAACCGGGCGAAATCAGCGGCATTATTCGCAGCCCCAATGGCTTTCATATCCTTAAACTTGACGGCGTGCGCAACGCAACCGCCAACAATGCGGTTCTCACAGAATACGATGCCGAGCACGTATTGATTCAAGTCAACAGCCAGCGCAGTGCCGCGCAAGCCCGCGCCGAAGCGGAAAATCTGCGCCAGCAAATTATCAGCGGCAAAGCCAGCTTTTCCGCTATTGCCGCCAAGTATTCCGATGATAAAGGCTCCGCTGCCCAAGGCGGGCAACTAGGCTTTGTTAAACCGGCTGATATGGTGCCCGAATTTGCCGATATGCTAGAGAAAACGCCCGTCGGCCAAATTAGCCCCGTGTTTCAAACCGAATATGGTTTTCATTTTCTTGAAGTGCTCAAAACCCGTGAGGTCACCGTACCCACCGAGACCCTGCGCGCCCAAGCCCGCCAAGCGATTGGCCAACGGCGCGCCGATGAAGATTTAGTCAACTACATCCGAAGGTTACGCGCCGAAGCCTACATCGATAATCGCCTAACCGGGTCTATTAACGATTCCGCTGCGCAATGATATCCGCGCCGCACAGCGACCCAACACCGAGGGTAACGCCGCGCATCGCCCTCACCAGTGGCGAGCCTGCGGGCATTGGGCCTGATTTATTGCTCGCGCTCGCGCTTGATCACCAACAGCACGCCGAGGTTGAGTTGGTTATTCTGGGGGATCGCAGGCTATTTGCCGAGCGGGCGGCCTTGCTGGGTTGTGCCTTTAATTTGCCCGAATACGACGCGCAATTACCCGCCCAGGCGGGGGAAATCCGTTTTCTGCATTGCCCCACGGCGCAGCCCGTTCATGCGGGCAAGTTAAATTCAGGCAATGCGGGCTATGTTCTAACGCTGCTTGATCGCGCCGCGAGCGGGTGCCTAGCGGGTGAATTTACGGCCATGGTGACCGCCCCCGTGCACAAAGGGGTCATCAATGACGCGGGTATTGCGTTTACCGGCCACACCGAATATTTAGCCGAGCGGGTGGGCGGGCAGCCGGTGATGATGCTCACCGCAAACCGCCACCCCATGCCTTTGCGCGTGGCTTTAGCAACAACGCACCTACCCTTGGCGCAAGTGCCTTTAGCCATCACGGTTGACGGCCTAACGCGGGTCATCAGCATTTTGCATCACGAACTCCAACGCTGGCTTAACACCGCAAGCCCCCGTATTTTGGTCTGCGGCTTAAACCCACACGCCGGGGAATCTGGGCATTTAGGCCATGAGGAACTCGACATCATCAGCCCCACCCTTGAAACGCTGCGCACTCAGGGCATGAATCTTATCGGCCCATTACCGGCTGATACCCTGTTCACCCCCCAATATTTGGATCATGCCGAGGCGGTATTGGCGATGTACCACGATCAAGGCTTGCCCGTTTTAAAATACGCCGGCTTTGGCGAAGCGGTCAACATCACGCTCGGGTTACCAATTATTCGCACCTCGGTTGATCACGGCACCGCGTTGAGTTTAGCGGGCACCGGCAAAGCGCAAGGCGGCTCCTTAAATGCCGCCATTGTGGCGGCCCAATCGCTGGCATTAAGCAGAAACACCCCATGAGCCAGGCAATTGCGCCCACAAGCCCGCCCGCCAGCACCCGCTATGGCGTACAAGATGGCCACCGCGCCCGCAAACGCTTTGGCCAGAATTTTTTAACCGATGAAGCCGTCATCGCGCGCATCGTGGCCGCCATTCATCCGCGTGCCACCGATCGCATGATTGAAATTGGCCCGGGCTTAGGCGCCCTCACCTGCCAGCTCATTCAGCCCTTAGATGCGCTCACGGTCGTTGAGCTTGATCGCGATATCATCCCCAAACTGCAAGCGCGGTGCGCGGGGCAAAAAACCGCCCACACACCCGAAGGTGCGCACAAGCTCACGATTTTATCGCAAGATGCCCTCAGCCTCGATTTAACCCCATTGGCCGCGCACGGTGCCCTGCGTATTGCCGGCAACCTGCCCTACAACATTGCCACCCCTTTGATTTTCCACCTGTTAGATCAGGCAAAAAACATTAGCGACATGACCTTCATGCTGCAAAAAGAAGTCGCGCTGCGCCTAGCGGCGAGCCCGGGCAGCCGAGATTATGGCCGGCTGTCGATCATGGTGCAGACAATAGCCCAGGTTGAACTGCTGTTTATTGTGCCGCCTGAAGCCTTCAACCCGCCGCCGAAAGTCGATTCAGCCATTGTGCAGCTCACCCCACGCGCACAGCCCCGCGTTAGCCCCGAGTTACGCCCTCTTTTTGCGGAGCTTGTTGGCCTTGCCTTCGCCCATCGCCGCAAAACTTTGCAAAACAACTTGAAACATCGCCTGCCGGCGTCAACAATCTTAGCGGCAGGGCTTGAGCCGAGCATCCGCGCCGAGCAAATTAGCATCGATGCGTTTATTCATCTCGCGCAAACCACCCAGCGGCTGCATCCCCCAACCCCCTAGCCCGAATGCGCCTGGCTTGCCCTTAGGGCGTTTCACTATTTTTAAATTTTGGTGGTTATCTGTGCCGCATACCCAAATTGAACTGCATGCCTACCTAACACCAAGCCAAACGCTGGCCGGTTGCGCGGCGTTTATGGCCACAAAACTTGCCCAAGCCATTGCACAGCGGGGAATCGCCCGCATCGCCTTGGCGGGCGGCAACACCCCCAAGGCGCTGTATGATTTGCTGGCAGCCCCCCCGCAGGCAAATTTAATCGACTGGTCACGGGTTGAATTTTATTTTGGCGATGAGCGCGCCGTGCCCCAAACCCACCCCGAGAGCAATTTCGCCCTGGCGCAAACGCATTTATTCACGCCGCTGGGTATTGCACCTACCCACCGATTCCCGATGATTAGCGCCCCCATGCAGCCTTTGGCGCTTGAGGCTGCGCGCTATCAAAAACTACTCGAACACTGGGCGCCAAGCGCGGTACCCGTGTTTGATTTCATCTTAAATGGCATGGGGGATGACGGCCATTTTGCCTCGCTCTTTCCCGCAACCCCCGCGCTGGCTGAGCGCGCGCGCTGGGTGGTGGCAAACCCCGTGCCCCAACACCACACCGAACGGCTCACCCTCACCTACCCCGTGTTTGAAGCGGCGCGCACGGTTGCTTTTTTAGTCACCGGCGCCGCGAAGCACCCCGCTTTTAGCGCCTTAAGCCAAACCGAGCACCCCTCGCCCACCGCGCGCTTTGTGCAAAATCGCCGCACCGACTGGTTTGTAGATGAGGCTTGCCAAAATGGGCTTACCGAAGGCCAAAATACCCAAGCCGTTAAGGCAGGCGGGTAACACATGGCGTTAAGGCAGGCGGGTAACACATGGGCACCTCGAAAAACCGTTACGAGCACGTTCGAGTGCAAGGAGCCGCGCAGTGAGCAACAAGACATATCAAGTAGATAGGCGAGGCGCGAACGAGCACGCGACGCCGCAATCGGATGGCGCAGTAGGTTTTTCGAGGGGCCCACATGACATTTCTTAATGATTATTTAGGCACCCCCCCCAGCGACCCGCGCGCCACCGCCATTGAAATTACCCCGCGCGCTTTTTATGTGGCCGAACACAGCACCCCCGCCGAGCACCGCTTTGCCTTCGGCTACCACATTAAAATCGCCAATCGCGGCGCAGAGCCCGTGCAATTAATTGATCGCCACTGGCATATCGATCAAGGCAATGGCTGCATTCATGAGGTGCAGGGCGAGGGCGTTATCG
>NCFS01000088.1 GCA_002281295.1 Halothiobacillus sp. 35-54-62
GCTTTGGCAGGATCAATCCAAAGCCAAGCTAATGTCACCAAAGCGGTGATAACGAGCAAACCAATCACAAATTTTTGCGCGTAGCGATCAGCCAACTCAGCCACTTTGGGCTTTTGCGACTGAGCCTGATCAATCAAACGCACAATAGAAGATACCATCGTATCTTGGCCGACCTTTTGAACCGACATCACCAAGGGAGATTCCACATTAATAGAACCGGCGACTAAGGGCGCACCGGGATATTTACCCTCAGGCACGCTCTCACCGGTCAACATGGCGGCATTAACACTACTCTCACCTTCAGCCACCACCCCATCGGCCGGAACGGCATCACCCGGGCGAATCAACACGCGATCGCCTGCCAATAAATCAAAGGCGGGGATCACCGCAATCGAACCATCGGCCTCAACCCGATTGGCAATCGTGGGCACCAAGCGCGTTAACGCCTCACTCATCTCACCGGCTTTATGCCGCGCCGAAAGCTCCAACATTCGCCCGCCCAGCAGTAGGGCAATAAACATCGTCACAGAATCAAAATAAATATGACCCGAGTTTGTGACCACGGCAAACACACTGCCGGAATAAGCCAAAATAATACTTAATGAAACCGGCAAATCCATGCCAATTTGTTTATTTTTAAAATCACGCCAAGCCGGCTTAAAAAAAGCTTGCCCAGAATAAAATACAATCGGCGTGGAAAGAATTAAACTCATCCACCAAAAAAACTGCCGCAGTTGATCGTTAATTCCTAAATAATCGCCAAAATATAGCGCCATAGAAATCATCATGACTTGCAAATAAACCAGCGCAGCCACGGCCAGCCGTTGCATTAAGGTATGGCGCTCTCGTTTATAAACCCGATCCTGCCGATTGGGATCATAAGGGTGGGCACGATAACCAATGCTGGCAATGGCACGCAACACCTCACTTAATGCAATAACTCGATTATCCCAAGCCACTTGGGCGCGATGGGTAGAAAAATTAACCGAAAACGAGATAACACCCGGCAATTGACGAACTTGTTTTTCAGTCAGCCAAACACAGGCGGCACACACAATGCCTTCAAGAATTAAAGACGCTTCGCGAATATCACCCTCTCGATTAGCCACAAACGATCGTTGCATTTCAGGGCGGTCAAATACAATCAACTCTTCCAGCATGCGCGATAAATCATCGGCAGGGCGCGCGCCAGGCTCGGTGCGGTGATGGTAATAATCTTCCATACCATTTTGCACAATGGCTTCAGTCACCGCCTGACAACCCGGGCAACACATCGGCCGCTCTGCCCCCAGCACCAAAGCGTGATATGTGCTACCCGGCGGAACGGGTAAACCACAATGAAAACAGGGCTCTGAATGACTAGGTTCTTCAGTTTTAATCGCAAGAGCAGGCGCAGCGGACATTAATCAGAAACTCCCAGAGCGGGCCAATAAACGCGCTCAACACAAGCCAGTTAAAACACAGCGGGGCGGGTTACTTTTTAAGCCCAATATTGGTTTGGCCATCTATCTCAAAATTAGCCTCGCCTTTCTTAATGTGAATAACCACTTCCCAAAGACCTGGCTCGGAAAGTGTTAAAGGCAATTGGTATATACCCGGTTCGGCTTCAGGTACTGTCACCCGAAAATCCTGGCGCTTATCGGCTGGGCGCATAAAATGAATTTCAACCGCCGCACCGGTTACGGGCTGATCCGTACGATCCACCACAGAAATCCGAAATAACGATGCGGTTTGTGTGAACGGTGGATTAACCCAACCTTTATGCACCTTCCAACCTAATTGAGTTTGCTCGTCTAAGGCATCATTATATTGGTTAAACATTTCAAGATTTTTTTGATAATCCCGTGAAACGGTTCCCGGGAAAAATGAGGTCACCTCGGTTCCTTGATCGGGTTTAGGTAATAACTCGCGCGCCGCATTTTGGGAGAGCCCGCTACTCGCCAAGGTAACAAAAATGGAATCCAACAAAACCACGACCGAAAGAAAAATAATAACTGAAGCCGGACCCCAATGAAATACGGCCTTGCCCTCTTTACTGGTTTTAGCAGGATGAATTAACCCTAAAACAAAAGCGGTTGCAATGTACAACACGATAACCATCATTAATATATCAGCACCCGGCCAATGGGTAATACCATAGGGCGCATAAGCCGCAATCGATAAAATACCTAAAATAGTGGCAATCGGGCGTGCCGCTTGAGGCCAACGCCATTTAAGCAAAAAAAACAAAACAATAATTGCACCGATACCAATTCCTGCTGGCAAAACCAAATTCATGACACACCCTTACCTTGACTTAAAAATGACTACTTAAAATTAAAACTGGTTGTACTCTCAGTAACGGGAAGATGCCCTGTTTTATCCGTTAATTTAAAGGTAATGAGTTGCCGGCTCACACCCGATTCGCGCGGCGCGCGGATATGGATCAAATAATTACGCGTTTCATCGGGCGGAATATCGAGCGTCGTAAAGTTACCACCAATGGCTATATGGGCGTTGCTAAGACCCTGTACCGTTAACTCAAGTTCCAGCGCATATTGCTCTTTATTGTTAATTTTAAGCTCATAGTTATTTTGAACACTGCCATCGGACATCACAACAAACAAGGGTTGGCGAATTTGCTGGATTGAAAAATCCAGCGGCTTAATAGTCAGCACCCCATAAATTAATAGTGCCGAAGCAAGCAAAGTAGCTAAACCGTAGCCAATAGTGCGGAATTTGAGCAGGCTGGGTTTCTTGCCCGTTTCCAGCTCTTGCTCTGAGGCATAACGAATTAAGCCCGTTGGCCAGCCGCGTTTGGTCATAATCTCATCGCAAGCATCAATACATAAACCGCAGGAAATGCACGCCAATTGTAGGCCATCACGGATATCAATCCCCGTGGGGCAGACTTGCACACATAATGTGCAGTCGATGCAATCGCCCGTGCCGCTGGCATGACGCTCCTCTAAGGTCATTAATCCTTTTTGCAGCGGTTTTCTGCCCTGGGCGCCTTCGCCCCGTTGGGCATCGTAGCTCACAAGCAAGGTTTCTTTATCAAACATAACTGCTTGAAAGCGGGCATAAGGGCACATATAGATACAGACTTGCTCACGGGCAAATCCGGCCGCTACCAGGGTGGTAATCGATAAAATCCCGGTGGTCATATAGGCCGCTGAGGCGGCTGTACCGGTAAAAAAAGAAACAAATAAATGCGGCGCATCCGCCCAATAGGCGGTAAATGTAAAGCCGGTCCAAAAGGCGATTAGGGTCCAAACCAGAACCGTGGCGCCCTTTTTGATTATTTTCTCAGCGTTCCAACGTTGTTTCTCAAGTTTCATACGCTTATTGCGATCACCTTGAATCCACTGCTCAACCTTCATGAACACATCGGTCCATAGGGTTTGGAAACAAAAATAGCCACAAAACGCACGACCCACCATCCCGGTGACAAAAAATAACAACCAAGCGGCAAGAATCAAAAAACCCGCCAGAAGGAACATATCTTGCGGGTGAATAACTAAATCAAATAAATAATAACGGCGGGTGGGGATATCGAACATAACCGCTTGATTAGGGCCTACGACACGCTCCCATCGAACCCAAGGCAGCAGAAAAAATATCGCATAGGCCAAAACCAGAACCGATGTTTTAAACCTGCGAAAACGGCCTTTAATCGATTTAGGATGAATCGGGTCTCGCGCCTGATATAACTCTGGCTCTTGTTCGGTAAGATCAACTGACGACATGCCCACCCTCCCCGGTAAAATAACAACCTAATGTACGATTGGGGTTTTTATCACTCTGTAAAGGCAAAATTTGCCTCTTAATAAAAGTGATAAAACTATTCGCCCCTTCGCTTAAACCGCTGCGCTTAATATTATGCGTTGGCCATTTATGCTGATTTAAATAATTCCTAGAAAATAACCTTGGAAAATAATATTGGAAAAAAAACACCGGCGAGTGCCGGTGCTGTTCATAATTAATCAGCCGCTTAGGTTCCGCCTAATTGACGCACATATACGGCCAACAGACGAATTTGCTCAGGCGTTAAGCGATCAGCAAATTTAGGCATTTGATGTTGCAAGCCATGATCAATTACCCCTTCAACAAGCTTAAGCTTGCCTTCAATCGTTGGCGCGCCGGGCACATCAACAAAATCCCAGATTTTGTCGGTTAAATTGGGGGCACCAATCATCTGGTTACCCATCCCATTGGCGCCATGGCAACCCGCACACGTGGCAAATGATGCCTTGCCGCGATTAGCCGCTTCCTCGTTTACGCCCGGCTGATGCGATAGGCTCAAAACATATTGTGCCAAATCGGTCAGCTTCTCACCTTTAAACAAGGCACCGAATGCGGGCATATTGCCCTGAATACCATTGGTCATGTCTTGAACAATTTTGGCGTAATCTCCGCCATGAATCCAAGCGTTATCGGTTAAGTTCGGATAAGAGGCCTCGGGATTCATCGACAACACACCCTGCCCGCCTGTGCCATGGCAAGCCGCGCAATGGTCGCCAAACAGGGCATGACCCATTGCATTGGCAAAATTCAAGGTATCGGGATTAGCGGCAATTTGCTCAAACGACATATCTTTAACTTTTGCCAACCACTCCTGCTGTGCCAAGGCGGATGGGCTCGTTTGCATTTCTTGATAAAACAAAGCTCGGCTATTCCAATGCTCGGTTTTAGTCTGCATCTCTACCGTGCCATCAGCGGCTTTAACCGGTTTGCCTTCTTTATCTAAGACCGGTGTTTGAAAAGATACGGTTGCTACCCCTTTGGTGTAGGTATCGGCATAAGGCCAGGCGGGATACAAAATCCAATACACAATGGCGAATATAATGGTGCCGTAAAACCCCCACAGCCACCAACGGGGTAATGGGTTGTTATATTCACGCAAATCACCATCCCACACGTGACCGGTGGTTTCGACCTGACCTTTCTTATTTTCTGGGCTCTGACTCATTTTTACTCACCTGCTCTAATTTGGCGTCGGTAGGAATATGCTGTTCATCATCAAGGAATGGAATATCTTTGTACGATTCCAAACGCTTACCGCGCTTTTTACTCGTATATACGTAGATCAGTACGATGATGAATATCCCAAACAACAAGAACAATTCGATTGTTTTTGCAATTTCTGGGCGGCCAATCCAATCAAAAAATTCGCTGATCAAAATATCGATTCCTCAATGAAGTGCGTTGGTTAATTGCTTGGGTTAATTAACGGAAGGTTGAAAAATAACCTTGGTTATATTTAGAGAAATCAACCATTGTTCCCAAAACTTGGAGATACGCGACCAAGGCATCCATTTGGGTAATTTCTTTAGGATTACCATCCCAGTTTTGCGATGCCGCTTCTGCTTTCACTGAGGCCACGCCATTTGCGATCACAAACTGATCTGCCAACGCTTTGCCGAACTTTTGCACATTGGCGTCATATTCCGCCTGATTAATCGAGTAAGGCACACCCACATCACGCAAGGCACGCATCCGCGCTTCAATATCACCAAATTTCAATGGCTGCATCAACCAAGGGTAAGACGGCATGATGGATTCAGGCACCAGCGATTGGGGGTGAATCAAATGCTGGGTCATCCACTCGTTCGAGTATTTGCCGCCCACTCGGGCTAAATCAGGCCCTGTGCGCTTGGAGCCCCACTGGAAGGGATGATCATATTGCGATTCAGCCGCCAGCGAGTAATGACCATAACGCAGTTGCTCATCCCGAAACGGTCGAATCTGCTGAGAATGGCATAGATAGCAGCCTTCCCGTACATACACATCACGACCCAACTGCTCAAGTGGTGTGTAAGGATGAACCCCTTCAACCTCCTCAACCGTCCCCTTGATATGGAACAAGGG
>NCFS01000089.1 GCA_002281295.1 Halothiobacillus sp. 35-54-62
GCTTTGAATATTGAGTGGATTTGCCTGCGAAGGGCGGCTAAATCATGGCGGGGGTTGGCATCGCCCACGCCAAAACCGCCCACAATTTGATACCCCAGTTGCGTGGCCGCCGCCTGCATAACCGGCGTATGCAGCAAATAAGGCGCCCGAAATAAGCGCGGCGATTGCGCCGCCTGCCAGCCGGCAAACTCCGCGTGGCGCGCCCAGTCGCGCAGTTCATCAAGCACGGCGGGCAGCTGGCCGTAGCGAGGCCAACGCGCCCAAATGTGGTGGGCGGTGTGGTTGCCAATCACATGGCCCTGCGCTTGCACTTGCGCTACCAAATGGGGGTGGCGGCGCATGCTGCCCTTGTGAATCCACACCTCATACGGGGCAAAATAACGCCGACCAGCCCAAAACCCCAGCGGGGCATCGCCCACCATAAAAAACCCCGCGCGCACAGGCAGGCCGTCTTCAGCGGTGAATCGGCGCAAGGTAGCCAGCACAACCTCGGTTTTACCCGGCAGGGGGCCATCATCAAAACTCAGCATAAAAGCGCGCGGCGCGGGGGGTTGAATCAAGCCATGCCCCCGTTCACGCTGATCACTTGTCCTGTGATGTAACTTGCCCGATCAGAGACCAAAAATGCCACTAAATCGGCCACTTCTTCAGGCTTACCGGCGCGCGCCATCGGCACCAGCCGGCGAATCACCTCGGGCGCAAATGCGCTTCCACTCATGGGCGATTCAATAATGCCGGGGGCAATGGCATTCACCAGCACCCCGCGTGAGGCGCACTCTTGTGCCAACGCCTTGGTGGCACCGATCAACCCCGCTTTGGCCGCAGAATAATTTACCTGCCCGCGATTGCCCATCACCCCCGCAATGGAGGCGATGTTGATGATGCGCCCCCAGCGGGTACGAATCATGGGCAGCAAAAGCGGCTGGGTGACGTGATAAAAGCCATTAAGCGACACATCGATTACCCCGTGCCAGCGCGCCGCCGACATGCCCGCCAGCGGTGCATCATCATGAATACCCGCGTTGTTAATCAGCACTTGAATGGGGTGTTCTTCATCCATCAAATCCCGCATGGCCTGATCGGTTGCCGCGCGATCGGCCAAATCAAAACACACGGCACGCGCCTGCCCCCCGGCGGCGATTAGCTCGACAACCAGGGCTTCGGCGCGATCAATGCCGCGATTGGCATGCACCAGCACATAAAACCCCGCCTCAGCCAATCGCCGGCTAATCGCCGCGCCAATCGCGCCACTACCACCGGTCACCAGCGCCCGTTTCATAAGGCCACCGCGCCCGGCGCTAAGGGCGTAATCCCAACGGCCAGAGCGTGGGGCGCCACATAAGGCACCACCACCGTTTGCACGCGCGGCGCAGGCTCAGCCAATGCCGTCAGGAGCGGGAGCAACAAGGCAGCCGGCACACCGCTGCGCAAGGCCTCAAGTGCGGGGCTCATGGGTGCGCACGCCTCATTGCCGGCGACAAGGCAGATCGATAACCGCGCCACACTGCGCGCCGTCTGCTCGGGTTGCAGTAAAAAACTCATCCCGAATACCGTCAAAATTGGCTCAACGGCAGATAAGGGCGGCGGGAAGGGGATGTCGTAAATCACCAATAAAACCGGGGTGTGTTCAGTTACAACCTGAGTTGCCGCTTCAAGCAACCCAGCGCTCGCCGTGAGCGTGTGCAGCGCCACGGCGGTGGCAGGTTCGCGGTTGCGCTGGGCGATGGTCCAGTATCCGGCGGCGGCATTGTGTACGGAGTTATGAAAGCGCATCGGTGAAATTAGTCGATCCTTGCTGGCAAGCGCAGCGCATATATCCGTCAGCACGTGGGTATCGCCACTGGTAGAGGCAAAAACGGCAGCCGGCAGGGTGGGATCAATCCCTGCGGCGGTAATTGCCTGCGCGGCTAAATCTACCGCCAGCTGAACGGAGGTGCCTGCCCGCCGGCGCTCGGTGGCGGGCAAGCAGGCCACATTAAATGCCGGCAGGTTCGCCGCGCAATCAAAAGGGCGCTCGCCGCGCAATAGGCCAATTGCCGCCGCCCAATCAGCTATGCCGGGGCCAAATACGCCAATGCCATCGAGATAGACGTTCATATGTTGATCCGACCCACAATTAAGCTGGCATTATTGCCGCCAAAACCAAAGGAATTGCTTAAAACCCGGCGCACGGGCTGGCTTATCGGCTCAAGAGTAATGCGGCTCATAAACGTCGGGTCGATCTGGCGGGTGTTCAGGCTACCCGGAATAAGGCTGTGCTCAATACACAATAGCCCGATGAGGGCTTCAGTGATGCCCGCAGCACCGAGCGTGTGGCCGGTCCAGCCCTTGGTGGAGCTGCAGGGGGTTTGGCGGCCAAATAACCGGCTCACCGCGTGGTCTTCCGCGCTGTCATTGCTGCGCGAGGCGGTGCCGTGCAAATTAATGTAGTCGATATCACCGGCAGCCAGCCCAGCCCGATCTAGGGCGCGCTGCATGGCCAACGCCGCGCCCAGCCCTTCAGGCTGCGGGGTAGACATATGATACGCATCCACGCTCTCGCCATACCCCAAAAGCCCAAGCGATGCATCGGGGGCATTTTGGATGCGCTCAAGCAAGGCAAATCCCGCCGCCTCGCCGATCGAAATGCCGCCACGGTTTTGATCGGCAGGGCGGCAAGGCTCGGCAGCCACGAGCTCAAGAGAAGAAAACCCATACAGGGTGGTTAAACACAAACTATCCACCCCGCCCGCCACAACCGCATCACACAAATCGGCTTGCAGCATGCGCCAAGCACTGGCAAACACTTTGGCGCTAGAAGAGCAGGCCGTGGAAATAGCCAATACCGGGCCACTTAACTGCAAATATTGGCGCACAAATTCTGCCGAGGACGATAACTCATGCGTTTCTCGATAATGCACCGGTGTTGGGAGCGCACCGGTTTCAGGGTCACGCGCGCGAAAGGCGAGCTCGGTACTTAATATCCCCGAGGTGCTGGTGCCAATAATCACCGCCACCCGATGCGCGCCATACCGTAATTTGGCGGTATCCACCGCCGCTTCAAACGCATCTTGCTGCAAGGCCGCTTGGGCTAGGCGATTATTACGACAATCGAATGCCGCCAAGCGCGGGGTAACCGGGCGCTGTTCCAAATCGGCCACCCGGCCAATGTAGGTATTAAGCGCGACATCCAGAAAATTACAGGGGATAAGCCCACTGCGTTGTTGCCGCAACGCATCCCGCGTTGCCGCTTTGCCAAAGCCCAGTGCGTTGCTGAGCGTAAACTCGGTAATAGCCAATGGCACCATGGCGGCCTGCGGGGGCTTGGCGTGGGGCATTGTCACACCCCTTCAACGGCTTTGCGGGCACTGGGCAAAGCGGCGCGGGGGGTCTGCTCGTAGCGCATTAAATAATGCAGCGCGATCAGCGCACCCACCGCGCCCAAAAGCCCGCCCGCAGCCACATCCCAAAACACATGTTGTTTAGTCGCCAGCGTGGCATAAACAATCAAGGCACACCACAGGGCATTCAACACAACAAGCCACGCTGGAACGCCGATCAGTCGCAATAATCGATGCAACCAGAACCCCGAAAATACGGCGGTAGCCACATGCAAAGAGGGGCACGCATTGCCGGTTCCATCCACGCTTTTTAAGGCCCCAAAACCCGGAAACAGCGCCCAGTCAATGGCTGGCGAGGGCACTGCCGTTGGCCACAGCCAAAATAGGCCCAACCCGATTAGGCACACCACCCCGATGGCGGCAACATAGCCAAACAACACAAACTTAGCCCCAATCAAGGCTGGCGCCAAAGATACATAAACCCACAGGCTTAAATAGAACGGCAAGCTCCATGGCTCGAACCCAATCCAGTGATCTATCGGTGTGAGCGGCATGACCGTCACCGGATGAACCGGATGATGCAAAAGCTGCAGATAGATCATAAAAAAAACCGTCATAAATACGGTGGTGCCGATCGCTTTATAAGCCATAAGCGTGATGAGGCGCTGGCCCAGTTCAGCCAGCCAGCCTGGCGCTGAGCGCTTAAGTTGTGCATTGCTGCGGTGTGCATCCGACAAAAGGGAATCCTTGCTTTTAATGATCGAAGGATTCTACCCGAAAGTGTTTTCTCTCGCGGCAGATACCGCTCAAGCCCCCACGCCCCGCGCAAAAACCTGAAGCAATGCGCTTTTTGATGAGAGCGTTCATCGGTGATGGGGCAGTGGTATCATAATGTGAATTACGCGCCAACCCACACACCCTGCTCACCGCCCCCGCCCCCAGCCCACAAAATCCAAAGAGAGCCCCCTTGAATCCCTTACCCTTCCCTGCGGATGCGCTGTTTTGTGATGTGCTTGTCATCGGCGGCGGCCCTGCGGGCGCAACGATTGCGCCCTTACTCGCTGAACGAGGGTACGCGGTTACCCTGCTTGAAAAAGCCCATCACCCCCGCTTTCATATTGGTGAATCGCTACTCCCCGCAAATTTACCGATATTTGAACGCCTGGGCGTGGGCGAAAAAATTCGGGCCATCGGCATGGAAAAATGGGGCGCCGAGTTTGTTTCACCCCACCACGGCCACAAACAGGTCTTTGCCTTTGCCGATGCGTGGGATAAATCCATGCCCATGGCCTATCAAGTGCCGCGCGCTGCCTTTGATGAAATTTTAATCCGCAATGCCGAGGCAAAAGGCGCCTCGGTGCATGAAGGCTGCCAAGTGACCCAAGTTGTGTTTTTACCCGATGGGGGCGGAGCCGAGGTGACCGCCACAACCGATGCGGGCACCGAAGTACATTGGCGTGCCAAGTTTGTGGTTGATGCCTCAGGCCGCGATACATTTTTGGCCAATAAACTCCAATGCAAACAACGCAACCCCCAGCATAACAGTGCCGCAGTTTTTGCCCATGCCCGGGGCGCTACGCGCAATGCAGGCCAAGCCGAAGGCAATATCACCATCTTCTGGTTCGATCAAGGCTGGTTTTGGTTTATCCCGCTTAAAGAGGGCATTACCAGCGTGGGCATGGTGACTTGGCCCCATCACATGAAAACACGGGGTAACCGCTCGCTCGACGCCTTTTTACAAGACAACATCCAAAGCTGCGCGCCGTTGGCCGCGCAACTCAACGATGCACAATGGATTAGCGCCATCGAAGCCACCGGCAATTACTCCTATGAATCTGAACGCACGCATGGGCAAAATTATGTTTTGCTGGGCGATGCGTTTACGTTTATCGACCCGGTATTTTCCTCCGGGGTGTTGCTGGCCATGCAAAGCGCGGTGCTGGCGGCCGATGCGGTGGATTTAGCCCTAAAAAACCCCAGCCAAACACCCGCCATT
This sequence comes from Halothiobacillus sp. 35-54-62, assembly GCA_002281295.1. Lineage (GTDB taxonomy): Bacteria > Pseudomonadota > Gammaproteobacteria > Halothiobacillales > Halothiobacillaceae > Halothiobacillus. The sequence continues at coordinate 5,317 of NCFS01000089.1, forward strand.
TTAAAGCGCTATGATCGCGCCGTTCGCCGAGGCCCACGGGCATTTTCTTGGTTTATTTACCGCGTCACCAATCCGGCCATGCGGGATCTTTTTATGGGGCCGCGCAATATCTTCCGTGTGAAAGAAGCCCTATTGTCCTTGCTTGCCGGCGATATTTATGGAAAAACCCCCATTTGGTCATCGCTGCGCATCATGAAAGCCATTTATTACATCACCTTATGGCGAAAGCCCCTTCGAGCCTTGCGCGCATGGCAAACGCGCCGCCACAATATACGCCCGATGAACACCCCATAAACCGATGACCCCAGCAACTTTTAATGAATCACATCGCCTCATCTAATGCACCGCAACTGGCCTTCACGTCATTGCATTCCCTTACACCGGCCACAGCGGCATCTTGGGCGCAGGGCTTAGGTTTAATTTGGTTCGGCCAAAAACCCGATGACTGGAACCTCGCGCAATCGCTGCTGCCCGCGATGGCCGTACCCTTAACGTTAATTTCCCCCAATCCAAGCAATAATGCGGGCAAT
>NCFS01000012.1 GCA_002281295.1 Halothiobacillus sp. 35-54-62
GCGGTTGTGTTAGTGCCTACGGTGGGGGTGGGTATGGCGGCAGCTTTACTCCTGTGATAAAGCCGCTTTAGGGCGCCTTTGATTATTGATTCGGCACGAATAACCCATGAAACCGTAGGGTGCGCCATGCGCACCGATGGGCCAAATGGTGCGCATGGCGCACCTTACGACTTAGCGGACAATCACGGATAAAACTGGCCGGATCAATAAAACCTGACCATTGGGGGTCTTTAAGGCCATTTAGGGTGCGGCTTTTGGCCTATTTTTGCCAAAAAAACCTGCCATGGGGCAGGTTTTAGTTTGAGTCAGTTTAAACCTGTGCTTACGCGGGTGCGTTAGCGCGGTTGTTTTGGGCGTTTATTTTTCGAGCCGATTAATGCCAATGGCGCGCATCATGTATTTTTCATACAAGGGCTCTGAGGTGCCTTTTTTCATTTTGCGAATGAAGTATTTTTCAAACGCAATTTTAGCTAAGTGCACCCATTTGCCCGAGGCGAACCAGTTCACGTTGCGCGGGGGGATTTGCGGCAGGGCGATGAAGGCCGCGCCCCGGTCGCCAAAGTCAGCCAAGCAGATGGCCTGCCAAGTGCCCTTGTGGTTTGGCTCGCCATGGATTCAATCATGTAGCCCGTTTTAGGGGCGCCCACGGCCACCGGTGTTTTTTCAACGGGCGGAATGGCAACGGCGACACCCGCCGAGAAAATGTTTTTATACACGGGATTACGCTGGAACTCATCAATTTTGACAAAGCCGCGTGGGTTGCACATTTCTTCAACATTTGCAACGCAATCAACGCCTTTGAACGCGGGGAGCATCATGGAATGCTTGAAGGGAAGCTCATGTTTGTGAATCACCTCGCCATTGCGATCATATTCATCGACATACATCATGCCATCTTCCACTTTGGTGGTTTTGGCATTGGTGATCCACTTGATGTCGTGCGAGCGTAATTCAGATTCCAGCATGCCGTTGGAATCGCCCACGCCGCCCAAGCCTAAATGGCCAATGTACGGCTCTGGGGTCACAAAGGTAATGGGAACTTTTTGGCGCAGTTTCTTTTTACGCAGCGCCGTATCTAAAATAAATACGTGCTCGTAGGCGGGGCCATAGCAGCTGGCGCCGGCCATGGCGCCAATCACAACAGGGCCTGGGTTATCGAGCAGTTTTTTGTAATCTTCATACGCGTGCTCGGCATGATCCACCGTGCACACCGATTGGGTGTAGCCGCCGTGGGGGCCTGAGCCTTCCACTTCAGAGAACATAAGCTTGGCGCCGGTGGTGATGATGAGGTAGTCGTAGGTGACCGATTCACCATTGGCCAGCTCAAGGCGATTTTCTTTGGGATTGATTTTATCAACGCGTTGGGTAATTAAATCAATGCCTTTGCGTTCAAGATAAGGCGCCAGAGGGAACGTAATGTCGTCCCGATTGCGCCAGCCTACAGCAACCCAAGGGTTGGAGGGAATGAACTGAAAATAGGTATCGGCGGTGACGACGGTCACTTTGTGCTCTTTACCCAATTCTTGCCGGACTTCATACGCGGCTGGCATGCCGCCAATACCCGCGCCGAGAATAACAATATGTGCCATGGTGCGAACTCCTGAGGTGATGCCTTGACCGTTGGGTCAAGATTTAAGCCGATTCTATGGGGCATCGTTTCGACTCAAGCGCCAAGGTTGGTTTAACCAAAGGCGGGATGGGTGCTACGTGCTTTATCGTTATGTGATGCGCATAGCCAAGCAAACGATGTGCGATTCTTGCGCGATTGCCTTTGCTTGGCAAGAAAATTTACCTTAAATTTTCAATACAGACTGTAGATTAATTTTCAATTAGTTGTTTTATCTATTTTTTCAATAAATTTAAATGTATTTGAAAAAAATTAACCGCGCCAATTGGCTAAGCTGGTGCGATCAATCGTGAATATGGCCGCGTCTGGGTTGTCCAGCCCATCGGCCTCGGTAAGCCAGGTGAGTGTGTGGTGAGGAAAGCTTTGGTCAATCATCCGTTTGCCATTGCCCACCTCAACAAACAAGCGCCCCTGCGGGCTTAAGTGGCGGCTCGCTGTATCGAGCATGCGCTCAACCAGTGCCATGCCTCGCTGTTCGGCATAGAGCCCGAGCGCGGGTTCAAAGTGATACTCGCGCGGTAAATCGTCGGCCTCTTCGGGGTCAACATAAGGCGGGTTGCTGATAATGAGATCAAAAATTAAGGGCAGGCCGTTGTCATCCACGAGATCATCAAGTAAATCAGATTGCATTAAGTGCACGCGATCATCTTGTTGAAAATCTTGCACATTGCGCGCGGCAACGCTGAGGGCATCAAAAGAAACATCGCTTGCCACAACCCAGGCGGCCGGAAAATGCGCCGCTAAGGCCAGCGCCAAACACCCTGAGCCGGTGCCTATATCTAAGAGCGCTTCGGGTGGTTGCTCGGCTGTAAACCAAGGAGAGAACCGCTGCGCGATCAGCGTTGCAAAGGGAGAGCGGGGGATGAGTACCCGTTCGTCCACATAATAAGGCTCGCCCATAAACCAGGCGCGATTGAGCAAATACGCGGTGGGAATGTGCTCAAGACAGCGCCGCCGAATTAAGCCTAAAACGGCGGTTAATTCACCCGGTGTAAGCTTGGCTTGCCAGTGAGCGGAATCTAAATTCAACGGCAAGCGCAGGCTATCGAGCACCAGCCACACGGCCTCATCCCAGTATTGGGTGGTGCCATGGCCTAAAAATACCTGATGCTCATCCATGCGGCTGGCCGCCCAGCGGATCACATCAAGCAAGGTGGCCAGTTGCCGCGTGTCTTCAATCAGCGGGTACAGGGTGGGGGCGGGGTTTTCAGTCGAATGGGGCATCATGGGGTTTTCACGGGGCTTGTGGCGGAACGAGATGCGTTTATTGTGGCAGAACTAGAGGTATCATAGCCAAGTTGGCTTTAATTTAGCGTTTAAAAATCACAAGTATCCTCGAATGAATGATCCCCTCAATCAGCCCGTTTCCACGCCACCGGTTGCGCCCACCTTAGGGCAAAGCCTTTGGACTGCTGTGCAATATGCCCTGCCGCATCATGCGATTTCTCGGGTGGTTTTCCGCCTAAGTCGTTGGCAAACCCCCTTTACGGCAGCGGTTATTCGCTGGTTTGTGCGGCGGTATGGGGTTGATTTGAGCGAGGCGGTTGAGCCGGACCCCGCCGCTTACGCCAGCTTTAATGCGTTTTTTACCCGCGCCTTAAACCCCGATTTGCGCCCGATGCCTGCCTGTGCCCGCGCTTGGGTTAGCCCCTGCGATGGGCGGTTAAGCCAGCTGGGTGCCATTCAATCGGGCAATTTATTGCAAGCCAAGGGGCGCGATTACACGGTCACCCAATTATTAGGCGGCGATGTGGCGCTGGCCCAACAGTTTGAACACGGGCAGTTCGCGACGATTTATCTGTCACCCAAAGATTATCATCGGATTCACATGCCTTGCGCCGGCACCCTGCGCGAGATGATTCATGTACCGGGGCGTCTATTTAGCGTATCGCCCGTGACCGTGCAGCAAGTGCCAGAAATTTTTGCGCGCAATGAGCGATTGGTTTGTGTGTTTGATACCGAGCATGGCCCGCTCGCGATGGTGCTGGTGGGAGCCATTAACGTGGCGGCTATTGAAACGGTTTGGGCTGGGTTGGTTACCCCGCCTGCGGGTCGTGCCGTGAGTCGGCGGCATTATGGCGCGGAGTCGGGGATGGTTATTTCACTGAAGCGCGGCCAAGAAATGGGGCGGTTTAATATGGGCTCAACCGTGGTGATGCTGTTGCCCGCAGGGTTTGAGTTCGATGCGACGTGGCAAGCACAATCTCCGATTCAATTGGGCAATACCCTAGGGGCACCAGCGCAATCAGACGAATTTATGCAGCGCAATTGATGGGAATCCCTCATCATTAAGGCACTGTTTAGTGCAATGCGGATAACAAGGATGGTGAATCGTGGCGCAAGTTCGAGATATGCAAGCGTTTATTGATCGGCTTCTAATCCAAGAACCCTTGGTGGCGGTTGGGCTGCTGGGGGATGAGTTGGCCGATACCACTTGGCAAGATATGGATGAGCCGCAGATTAGCGCCACGGTGATGGTGCTGCTGCCCTATTTAAGCCGGCTGGCCACGCGGCTACGCACGAGTGTGCGGCAATCGGGCTTGCCGTTAAGTGAATCTGGCCGCGCGCAGTTGGCCGGTTTGCTAAAGCTTTATCGTTATGCCCAGTTGATGCTTAACCTCAAATTAACAACGCTGTACGAGCAAATCGATGATCCCTTGGGCGGCGAGTATCTTGTCCGCACGCATCAAGACCAAGTGGATTGGGCGGTGCGCTGCATTCTTGACTGTTATGTCTCCTACGTTGATGTGCCCAAATCCCTTTATGTCGATTTGCATCAGCTGGTGGATTTAGCGCGCGTTACCTTGCAAGAGCACCATCCGGTGGGTTGGCAGTCGATCCATCAGCATTATGTGGCTCTTTTAACCTTAGCGATTGTTAATCCCTACGGGCTCACCCCGGATGAGATGGAAGACATTTTTAATTGTTTAATCCAAACCGGCGGCGCAATCACGCTTGTGCATGGCGAGCCGACCCCCACCAGCCGGTTTATTGATATGACCGGCAAAATTATGCCGCATATTGCCCTAACGCCCCGTGCCGGTTTGACCGCACAGGGGGTGTTTCTCGATGTGAGCGGCTTGTATCAGCCCGAGCTTAGGCACCAATTGTCGCCCGCCTGCCAAATTCATTTAGCGCGTTTGTTGCAGCGCTTACAGTTTTATTTTGTCGGCCGCACAACGCGGGCGCTTATGGCCGCCCCGCAAGGAGATGAAGCCGCCCGAACCAGCTTGGTGACCATCGGTTTTTTAAGCGTGCATCATCGCCTTGAACGGTTAGACCGCAGCGATACCCAGCCCGAAGTGTCTATCGCCTTGGCCGGGCTAGATTGGGAAGGCTTAGAGCAACCCATTCGCGCGGGCGTGCACAGCTTGACAGGCGCAGACGAGTTTAAGTTGGATATAGACACCGGGCACGCAAAAACGGATATGGATTGGGCCGATGGCTCAGATGCGCACCTATCGGGCAGCCATCCCCGCCTTGCTTTGAACGCGCCCGGCACCTGGGATGTGGTTAATTTTTCGGGCTCCGGGTTTCGGTTCCACTGGCGTTTATCGAGCAACAGCCACGCGGCGGTGGATGATCTACTATTGGCGGAGTTATCCCAAGCGGCGGCGTCGCCCTCGGCCACCAAAACAGGGCTTGCCCTTGGGGTGGTGCGCTGGGTTCGGCACATGGATGCCGAGCACAAAACCATTGATATGGGGGTGCAGCGGCTAGCGGGTACCGTATTTGCCAGTTACGCGCGCGATTACCGTACCGAGGGGAGCCGCTGGAGTAAAAATTGGCCGATAATTGCGCAGCTCGATGACCATGCGCGGCTGACCCGCGTTATTGTCGCCGCTGAGTTGGTGGCTGAAACACAGGAAATTCTCGTTATGCAAGATAAACATGAAGTTCGCGTGCGATTAGGCGCGGTGTGTCAAACCGGACAGGGATTTTTAATTATGGAGGCCGAACGTGTTGATGCGTGATCAGGTACAAGGACGCCCTTTTTCAATTTTATATTTATCCAGTGCGATCAATGATGCCATTGCGCTGCGAAGCCAGCTGCGTAACCAAGGTTTGGGTGCCCATGTGCTGCATGCTGATTCTTTTGAAACGGCATTAAATCAAGCGCATAAAAGTGCGCTGGATGTGGTGCTTATTGATTTTGGCGGCCAAGCCGCAGGCTTATTGGACGCCCTGGCATCCGACCCATCGGCGCGGGCGCTTTTTGAATGGATGCCCAAAATTGTGCTGGCCGATGTGGATGACGATACCCAAATTTTGCCCTTGTTTGAATTAGGCGCCACAGCCGTTGTGCTGCATGAATCCCGTTTGATGCCGGTGCTGATTCGAGAGGTGCTGGCTGCGCTGACGATGCAGGAGAAAATCTTGCTCAAAAAACAGCTGGCAGGCGCCGAAATGCGTTGCCAGAAGTTGATTGATGGCTCAAGTGAGGCGGTCGCCTATATTCAAGATGGCTTACATATTTACGCCAACCGCGCCTACCTCGACTTAATGGGTTATAGCGAACTGGATGATTTGATTGACGAACCGCTGCTCGATCGCGCACTGGGCGAGAGTGCCGCGCGGCTTAAAAACTTCCTCAAAGACGAGGAGGGCACCGATGAGTTCGAGCTTAAAACGGAGGGGGGCGATCACATCAAGGTCATTATTTCCGCCTCCCCCGCCTCATTTGATGGCGAGGCCTGTTTGCAACTCTTTGTGGCCCGCAAACAGCAAAATTCAGTGGAAGTCGAGGAGCAGCTCGAGTTCTTGGCGCGGCGAGATTTGCTAACCGGGCTGTACAACCGCAATTATTTTTTCGATCAGCTGCATGAGCGCCTTGAGCTTATTAAGCAAAGCGAAACCGAGCAAGGCGTGCTCATGATGCTCGACATTACCAATAGCGCCGCGTTAAAGAAAATGATCGGCACGACGGGTGTTGATAGCTTAATTACCGAATTTGGCAAGGAAGTGGAGGCATTGGTCGGTGGCAAAGGCTTGGTGGCTCGCCACGGCGCCTATTCATTTTTAGTTTTGATGGGTAAAGCCGATTTAGCCCAAGCTGAATCAATGGTGCGCAGCCTGATTGGGTACGTTAAAGATTATATTTTTACCACAGGAACCACCTCAGTCACCGTGAATGTGGCCTTGGGTTATGTTTTGCTGGATGCAAGCTCGCCACAAAATGGGATGGAGCTTGTGGATCGGGCCGAGCGCGCAACCAATAAAGCGGCCGAGCAAGGTGCCAACTTAGCGGAGCGCTACCAAATTGATTTAAAAACCGCCAGCGATACCGAACAAGAGGAAACCTGGGCGCGGCGCATTAAAGAGGCCTTAAAAGAAAACCGGTTTTTCTTGGCGTTTCAGCCGATTGTCTCCTTGCAAGGGCATCGCGATACCAATCGCTTCGAGGTGTTTTTGCGCATGATCGATGAAGAGGGCAAGCCCCTTCGCCCCATGGATTTTTTAGGTCGCGCTGAGCGGGGCGATTTGATGCACTCCATTGATCGCTGGGTTGTTTTGAGCGCCATTAAAGAAATTCATGCCGGCACCAAACGCGGCGAGCGGATTAAATTATATCTGCGCATCAGCGAGCAATCCCTGCGCGATGAAGCCTTTGCTCAGTGGTTAGTGAGCCGATTGGCGAGTGTGCGCTTGCCCGAGAATTTATTGGTGATTCAAGTGCGTGCCGATATGGCGGGGTATTTATTAAAGCATCTCGAAAATCTGCGGGATATTATTGCGCCCTTGGGGTGCGGTATTTTGATTGATGGGTTTGGCGAGGGTGCCGAACCCTTCCGTTTGCTTGATCACCTGAAAACGCGAGAAATCAAAATTTCCCGCAGCTTGCTCGAAAATTTCAGCCAAGAAGCCGCCAATCAGGCAGCTGTTGCGCAACTCTTGAATCAAGCCGCCGGGCGCGATGTGCAAGTGATTGTGCCCAACGTAGAGGACCCCCTCACCTTGCAACTGATTTGGCCGATGGGGGTAGATTTGGTGCAGGGCGACTTTATCCAAAGCCCCCGCAACAGCCCTGAATTTGATTTTTCACAATTTTAACGAGCCAAAGTGAATGACAAAATTTCCTATGGGTTGGGATGCGGCAGCGCTCGATTGGATCACCATTGATCAATTGGAATTTGATTGCATTATTGGGATATATCCGCATGAACGCGCGCAGGTTCAACCGGTGCAAATCAATCTGCGGTTGGGGGTAACCCCGGTAAGTGAAGCGGCGCGTGCTGATGATATTGCCGCCACCGTCGACTATCAGCGGGTGTGCGAGGCCAGCATGGCGGTGGCGCAAACAGGGCAGTTTCAGTTGGTCGAAACGCTCGCGTTAAGCATTGTTGCCGCTTTATTTGAGCAATTCCCCCTCGCGGCGATACAGATCAAAGTGAGCAAACCGCTGGCACTGCCCTACACCCAAGGGGTCGGCATCGAGTTAATGCGCCGCGCCCCAGCCGCCCACACCGACGAGATTTAATGACACCCCCGCCGGATTTTTCTCTGCCCACCCCTTCCCCTAGCGATCAAGATAAAAGCTGGGCGCTCATTGCCTATTTGCGCAGCCTATCATCGTCGGCCACGCTCTCGTTTGCCGATTATATGCAGGCGGTGCTGTATCACCCCCAGTGGGGCTATTACGGCAGTGGCCAGGTGCAATTTGGTGCGGGGGGCGATTTTGTGACGGCGCCAGAGCGCTCGCCGTTATTTACAGCCGGTTTGGTTTTTGAGTGGCAGCAAGCCCAAGCGGCAGGCTTGGGTGGCGATGTGCTTGAGTTAGGGGCGGGTTCTGGTCAGTTAGCGCTCGATTTTTTGCAAGCATCTCATCAGCGGGGCTGCATCCCTAACCGCTATTGTATTTTGGAAATTAGCCCGGCTTTGCGGCGCCGCCAGCAAGAGCGCTTGCGCGCGGCTCTGCCTGACGCGCTATTTGCGCGGCTAATTTGGGTGGATTCGATCGAGGCGCTAAGGCTCAATGCCCAAACGGATCAGCCGTGTTTTTCAGGCGGCCTGCTGATTGCCAATGAAGTGCTGGATGCGATGCCCGTGACCCGTTTTCGCTGGCGGCCGGGGCAAGTTTCTAGCGTTGAAGAACAGCGGGTTTCTTGTGATGGGGCGCGTTTTACTTGGGTGAGTGCGCCGCCTTCGGTTGAGCTTGTGCAGGCATTGGCCGATTTTGCCGATAAATGGCCGAAAGATACCCTGGCCGAGGCGCCTGTTGCGGCAGAAATTAACACAGCCTTACCCGCTTGGCTGGCCGAGCTGCAACAGGTTTTGAGCCAAGCGGCCGGCGCCACCTGGCTTTATTTTTTTGATTACGGGGGCACCTCGGCCGAGGTGTATCGCCCGGATCGCACCGATGGCACTTTGCGCTGCCACTATCGGCATTTGGCGCATGATGATCCCTTCGTGTACCCCGGGTTGCAAGACATTACTACTTGGGTGGATTTTGAACGCACCGCCCGGCTTGCGGCAGCGGCGGGGTTTTTTGTCGATGGCGAGCGCAGCCAAGCGGCTTGGTTGCTGGGTACCGATGTGCCCGAGCAGTTCACCAGGCTTATGCAGGCCGCCCCCGATCGCGCGGCGAGTGCCCGCATCGCCCAAGGCTTCAAGGAGCTTGTGATGCCCACCGAAATGGGTGAGCGGTTTCGGGTGTTGCGTTTGCGGGTTGAGCCGGCTTAATTTTTATTTCCCCCTCCCTTTATGAAGAACTTAGGTGATATGAACTTTTTCGATTCCCATTGCCATCTCGATAAACTTGATCTTGCGCCCTTTGGCGATTCGTTTGATGTGTTTATGGCCGCAGCGTTTGAAGCGGGCGTGCAGCGCATGCTGTGCGTGGCGATTCACCCCGATCGCTGGCAAGCGATGGCCGATCTGGTTGCGCCTTATTTTTTACCCCGCGCGAACACCCCACAAGTTTGGCTCTCGTTTGGCATTCACCCCACCGAAGCGCCAGAGTACGCGCTGGATGCCGAGGCAATTGTGCAGTTTGTGCGCAAAAGCCCCTACCAAGAGCGCATTGTGGCTATTGGCGAGACGGGTTTAGATTATTTTCGCAGCAACGCGGCAGAACGCTGGCAACACGAGCGGTTTCGCGCCCATATTGCCGCCGCCCTTGAACTGAATAAACCCCTCATTATTCACACCCGCGCCGCCGCAAAAGACACGATGGACGTGCTCAAATCCGAGCATGCCCGCGATTGCGGCGGGGTGATGCACTGTTTTGTTGAAGATTGGGAAACCGCCAAAAAAGCCCTCGATTTGGGTTTTTATCTCTCCTTTTCGGGGATTCTCACCTACAAAACCGCTGCTGATTTGCGTGAAACCGCTAAAAAAGCCCCGCTCGATTCTATTTTGATAGAAACCGATGCGCCGTATCTTGCGCCGGTACCGCATCGGGGTAAGCCGAACACGCCGATTTTTGTGACCCATACCGCGCAAGTTTTGGCCGATGTACGCGGTGAATCGCTTGCGGCGATTGCCGAAACCACCACGGCCAATGCTTGCCGGTGGTTGCGTTTACCGTGTTGATTTTATGACGGAATTTGAGCTGATCGCCCGATATTTTTCTCGCCCTTGCCCGGATGATGCGGTGCTATTGGCGGGGGGCGATGATTGCGCGGTTTTGCGCGTGCCGACAGGCGAGGCGCTGTTGGTGAGCACCGATGTGCTGGTATCCGATCGGCATTTCCCTGCCAACACAGCGCCTTTTGATGTGGGGTACAAAGCGCTGGCGGTGAATTTATCTGATTTGGCGGCGATGGGCGCCAAGCCCTTAGGGGTAACGCTGGGGCTGGCTTTGCCCGATATTCAACCCGAGTGGTTGAACGAGTTTGCACGGGGCTTTTACAGCCTCGCCGCCGCGCACCGGGTGTGTTTAGTGGGCGGGGATACCGTTAAAAGCCCGGTGTTATCGCTTTCTGTCACGGTATTGGGCAGCGCTTTGCCAACCCAAATACTCAAACGCAGCGGGGCGGTTGTAGGTGATTTAATCGCAGTAACCGGCACGGTGGGCGATGCAGGCTTTGGATTGCGCGCGGTGTTATCGCCCAAAACCATTCCCACCGCCTTGGCGCGGCATGAAATTACCTACCTGCACGATCGGCTGAATCGGCCTACGCCACGCCTGGCTGAGGGGCAAAAATTGGCGCAGTTCGCCCACGCCGCGCTCGATGTGTCGGATGGCTTATTGCAAGATTTAACCCATATTTTGACCGCGAGCGGGGTGGGTGCAGAGATTAGCCTGATCGATGTACCGCTATCGCCCGCCGCGCAAACCTGGATTACCGCCGAGCCGCGCGCGGCTTTGCTGCCGCTGTCGGCGGGGGATGACTATGAATTGCTGTTTACTGTGCGCGCAGAAGATTGGCCCCGCATCGATTTTAAGGCCACGGTGATTGGCCGGATTAGCGCGGAACCTGGCTTGCGCGTGCGGGATGCGCAGGGGCACATTGTGCCGATGCCGGCGCAGGGATTTGATCATTTTGCAGCGCAGACCCCGCCGCGATGAGTGCCCACAACAAAAACCCGCCCATTCCCCATTTGAATCGCCGCGTGCTGGGTGATCCCGTTTTATTTCTCGCTTTTGGCTTTGGCACGGGGCTGGCTCCACGTGCCCCAGGTACGTTTGGCACCCTGCCGGGGTTGGTGTTAGCTATTCTGCTCGGCTGGCTGGCCGCGCTTTGGGGGTTGCCCACGGGCGGGGTTGTGTTCGTGGCTTTATTGCTGCTGATGCCGTTTGGCGTGTGGCTTTGTGGTGCGGCGAGCCGGCGCTTGGGCGTGCACGATCATGGCGGCATTGTGTTTGATGAAATAGTGGGCGTGCTGATTCCTTTTTTAATTTTGCCCGTAACGCCCATAAATTTACTATGGGCGTTTGTGTGGTTTCGATTCTTTGATGTGCTTAAACCCTGGCCGATTCGTTGGCTCGATCAAAAGGTGGATGGCGGGTTTGGCATCATGATTGACGATGTGCTGGCGGGTTTTTTTGCGCTTATCGCCCTTGTTTTGATGAGCCGGTGGCTGCCGGGATGGGTTCAAATAGGGTAATTGAGTGGGTTTTTGCCCGCCTTGAAACTTAAAGTCAATTGATCTGCCTTAAGCTAGGTCGTGGTCAATTGGGCAAATGCCCTCAGGAGTTTTTTATGAACCAGTCGATGACCTTTTTATCCCCACGCATGCGCGCCGTGCTGATTGCCTTAGGTGTTAGCGTGGGTGGCGCGGTGGTTTTACCCGTGGCGTGGGCAGCCAACCCGGCGCAGCCGACTATTCAATCGTTATCGCCCGGCGAGGTGGCATCCGGTGCGCTCACCCCGCAAACCGCAAATGGCGTGCGCTACGTTTCGGGCGGCATTGGCATTGAAGAGCGGGCTTGGCTGGCCGAGCATGGCAAAGAATTTAACACCCATGCCACCTTTGCCGTGGTGCCCGGTGGCGAGTATGTCGCTGATGTTCAGGTGCAAATTTTAGCGAGCGATGGCAAGGCCGTGCTTAAAACCACGGTTAATGGCCCGCAGCTCATGGTCGCATTGCCCGCAGGTTCGTATCGCCTCATAGCAAGCCATGATGGCCAAACGCTGAAACGCGAGTTTACGGTATCGCAAACGGCGCGCAGCACCTTGGTTTTAGGGTTTAAGCATTAAGATTTAAGGGATTGTGCCGCTCGAAAAAAGCCCCCGTGTTCTAGGCGGGGGCTTTTTTTATGGTGGGCTTCATCGCCTGTGGTTTAGCCTGTGTTGCGCATGCCGGCCGCGATGGCATTGATGGAGCGCAGTAAGGGTTGCAGCCATTTTTGTCGCTCAGCTTCAGGCTCACCCTCATCGCGATATCGGCGCAGCAGCACGATTTGAATATGATTGAGCACATCTAAATACGGGTTGCGCCGCATCATGGAGGTGCCGATGTATTCATCAATTTCTACCAGCGACTCGACTTCTGCCACGCGCAGGAGTTCGTCTAAGGTGCGCTGATACTCTGCTCGAATCATCTCAAAAACAGGCCGCGCTTCTTTTTGATCGGCAACCAGGCTTGCATATTCACCGGCTATGGTCATCTCGCCTTTGGTGAGTGAGAGCTGGGTGTTGCGCAACATGCTGTGGAAAAACGGCCAAGACTCGAACAGCTCATGCAGTAATTTGGGCTCATCTTTGTGATTTTGCCGCCAAGCTTTAAGCGCCGAGCCAATGCCATACCAAGCAGGCAGGGTGTGGCGCGAGAGTGACCAGCCAAACACCCAAGGAATAGCCCGTACCGAGGCTTTCGATAAATCGCCCGTGCGGCGCGAGGCGGGGCGCGAGCCGATATTCATTAAGCCCAATTCACGCACGGGGGTGGCTTCAAAGAAATAATTGAAGAAGAACGGCGTGTCGTCGGTGAGTTCGCGATAGGCTTTTTCGCCATATTCCGCCAGTTCAGCCACCACTTGTTCATGCGCGGCGGCCACGGTTGTTTTTTCCATTACCAAGTGCGCCGAGGCTTTCATTAAGCCCGTGGCGCCCATGGTGAGTTCATAGATGGCGGTTTCGGTGTTGCTGTATTTAGAGGACAGCACTTCACCTTGCTCGGTGAATTTAATTTGCCCTTCAACTGTGCCGGCGGGCAACGATAAAATGGATTCGTGGGTGGGTCCGCCGCCGCGCGCGACCGTGCCGCCTCGGCCATGAAACAAGCGGCATTCAATGCCATTTTTCTGGGTGATGGAGAGCACCCGTTTTTGCGCGTTGTAAAGGCTCCAAACCGAGGCGAGTGAGCCGCCATCTTTGCAGGAGTCGGAATAGCCCAGCATGGCCTCTTGCAGGTCGCCGGAAACGCGCAGCAGTTCACGGTACACGGGGTTTTCAAACAACACGCTTAAAACGTTTTCAATTTGCTGTAAATCTTCGATGGTTTCAAACAGCGGGGAGATTTGAATATCGCAGAACCATTGCGATTGACGCTTGCCCGCCAAGCCTGCGAGCACCGCCAAAAACATCACTTCCATGACATGACTGGCATCGTGCGTCATGGAAATCACATAGGTGCCAAAGCAATCGCGGCTGATGGTGTCAATCAGCTCGCGTTTAACTTTAAGCACCTTAAGCGTTTCAGCGGATTCAGCCGAGAGCGCGGCCATATCTAAGGCTTTGTGCTTGGTTTTGGCAATCAGCTGGGTGAGCTTGGCCATCCGCTCGGCCTCGGAAAGCGCGAGGTAATCGGTTTTGGGTTCCAGCTGCTTGAGAACATCCGCCACGGTGTTGGAATGGCGGGTCGATTCTTGACGAATATCGAGCTGGAATAAATGCCAACCGAAAGTTTCAGCCAAACGAATTAAATCTTGGATTTCTCCATCCGCTAGGAGCTTGTCGCCGGTGGCAATTAAGGTGTCACGAATCCGGTATAAATCGGCTAAAAATAATTCTTTGTGCGCATACGCATGGGGTGAAAGCGGCATCGGTGCTTGGTTCAGCAGGGCGGTCACATAATCCAAATTGTGCTGCAACCGCTGGCCGATGATGCGTAATTTAAGGCGATACGGCTCTTCGGTGAAAAAGTTATCGCCGGAGTTTTCAGGGGTTGCTAAGCCTAAATCAACGGCATCATGATCGAGCCCCAGCGCGTGGGTATCAATTTCAGGGCACAGATGAATTGAATGCGTGAGCACCCGATCCATGCCGGCTAACCGCTGCAAATATTCTTCCAAAATGGTGATGGTGGCCGAGCAAACGGCAAAGGTGGTCACCTCATGCGTAACAAAAGGATTGCCATCGCGATCGCCACCAATCCAAGAGCCAAATCGCAGCAAGCTGGGCACCACGACCTGGTTTTCAGGGTTTTTATCGTTAAAGTTGACATCAACCGCGCGTTCTAAATAGCGATAGGCCATGGGCACGGCATCAAAAATCGAGGTGCGGAAATAATACAAACCCAAGCGGATTTCATCATGCACTTCGGGCTTGGTGGAGCGTACTTCATTGGTTTTAAGCAACGCTAAAATAATCGCTTTAACTTGGTTGTGAATGCGAGCGCGCTCAATGCCGGCCACATCCGGGCGATCCATTTCTGCGCACATCAAAAAGATGCGGCGCTGCAAATCCATCACAGTGCGGCGCTTGGCTTCGGTGGGGTGCGCGGTAAATACCGGCATGTAAATAAGCCGATTTAGTAAGGTTTGCAGATCATTTGAGGTCATGCCTTGCTTTGAGAACTCACGCATGGTGTCGTAAAACGAGCCCCGCCATAAGCGCAGGCCTAAACGCACTTGCTTGCGCCGGCCTTGATGCATGAAATCTTCTTCCGCAATGTTCACTAAGCTGAAATACAAGCCATAAGCCCGCACCACGAAATTTAAAGTATCGGGGTCGAGCGTGCGCAATAAGGTCATTAATTTGGCGTGCAGCTTGGGGCTGTGCTTTTGTCTTAATCGAATAAACCCTCGCCTTAGGGTTTCAACGGTATCAAAAACATGCTCGCTGGTTTGTTCACGCAAAACTTCCCCGAGCAAGTTGCCAAAGAGGCGAACCCGCGCACGGAGTGTTTTATCAGTATCTATTGAGTTTTTTTTCATGGCGGCAATGGGTCCATTTAGAGCGGTGGATCAATGGGGGCGTTGGCCTAAAGCGAGCAGCGTGTGTCATCTTTTTGAGATTGTTTTTAACTTTTCGGCGCAGTATAACGGGTCATGCGGTGATTCTGGCCAAGTTTTCGCTAAAAGCAGCGCGATAACTCGGGTGGTTATTTTTAGGCTTCGCGGTGTGCGGATGATGGGCTAACTGGTATCGTTGAGGCAGATAAATTGCGCCCTAGCGATTTTTTGGCCACTCGATTGTATTTTTTTGCTTCAAGGAGAAGGTTATGCGATTAGGTATCTTTGGTTTGGGTCGAATGGGTGCCAACATGGCGCGGCGGCTGTCTCGGGGCGGCATCGAGGTGGTGGCGCATAATCGCAGCACCGCCCCCATCGATGAGCTTGTCGGCAGCGAAGCGCACATTACGGCGGCGTATTCTTTGGCCGACCTGGTGGCGCAATTGCCCAGCCCGCGCATTGTGTGGCTTATGTTGCCTTCAGGCGAGATTACCGAAGCGGCCATCACCCAAGTATTACCGCTGCTGACGGCGGGTGATTTGCTGATTGACGGCGGCAACAGCATGTACAAAGACACCATCGCCCGAGCGGCGCGCGTGCAGCAAAGCGGCGTGCAGTATATGGATGTGGGTACCTCGGGCGGGGTTTGGGGTTTGAATAATGGCTACAGCTTAATGTTTGGCGGCTCGGATGAAGCCGCCGCTTTAATTACCCCTGCGATTCAAGTGCTGGCGCCCGCGCCCGATCACGGTTGGGGGCATGTGGGGCCGGTGGGCTCGGGGCATTTTACCAAGATGGTTCACAACGGTATTGAGTACGGCATGATGCAGTCGTTGGCCGAAGGCTTGGCGATGCTGCGGGCGAAAAAAGAGTTCGATTTAGATTTAGCGCAAATCACCGAATTGTGGCGCGATGGTTCGGTGGTGCAAAGCTGGTTACTCGATTTAACCGCCGAGGCCTTGGCCGCTCAAGGACAGGGCTTGGCGCATATTGCCCCGGTGGTGGCCGATTCGGGCGAAGGCCGCTGGACGGCCAAAGAGGCGATTGATTTAGGCGTCGCCGCACCGGTGATGACCTTGGCGCTACAAATGCGCTTTGCCAGCCAAGATGATGAAGGCTATGGCAATCGCTTGCTCTCGCTGATGCGCAATGCGTTTGGCGGCCATGCCATCGTTAAAAAATAAGTGCTTGTGCTTTTTGGGTGCTTTTGGCGCCTTCACGGATCCATTGATTAGGTATTCAACCGAGCAGGAGTTTTAAGCATATGCCGCATGCAAAATCAGCCGTGAACAAAAGCGCCCTGCGCCAAGAGCCGGTCACCATTGTGATTTTTGGTGCCACGGGTAATTTGGCACACAAAAAATTGCTACCCGCGCTGTTGCAGCTAGAAAAAGCCGGTGATTTAGCCGCAGGCACGCGGATTATCGGCTTTGGCCGCCGCGATTGGACCGATGAACACTGGCGCGATGAAGTGCAGGTGCTATTAAGCGACGATGAATCACAGCAATCGCCGGAGCTTGCCCGCCTGCTGGCTCGCTTGGGGTTTCATAATGGGGATTATGAATCGGAGGTGTCTTTTACCTCGCTCGCCGCCCGCCTGATGGGGGGGCAATATCCCGCCTGTATCTTGTTTTATTTTGCCGTGCCGCCGGAGGCCTTTGGCTCTATTTGCACCCATTTGGCACTGGCCAATTTGGTTGATCAAACCCACGGTTGCCGCCGCTTGGTAATTGAAAAACCGTTTGGGCACGATATTGAAAGCGCCCACGCGCTCGACTCCTTGCTGCATAAGCATTTCACCGAGCAGCAAATTTACCGCATTGACCATTACCTCGGCAAAGGCACGGTGCAAAATATCATGGTGATGCGGTTTGCCAATTTACTGCTTGAGCCCTTGTGGAACCGCAATTACATCGACCATGTGCAAATTTCCCATGCCGAAACCCTAGGGGTGGGTGGGCGCGCGGGTTATTACGAATCGGCGGGCGCCTTGCGCGATATGGTGCAAAGCCATTTAATGCAAATGTTGGCCTTGATTGCGATGGAGCCGCCGCCGTCGATGGACCCCGAAGCGGTGCGCGATGAAAAAGTTAAAGTGCTCCGCAGCATTCGCCCCATATCACCGCGCGCCGTGCATGCGCAAGCCTTCCGGGCGCAATATCAGCGCGGGGTGGTGCAGGGCGAAAACGAAATTGGCTATTTAGATGAAGAGGGCGTGGCGGCCGATTCCATTACCGAAACCTATGCTGCCGTTAAGTTGTATGTTGATAATTGGCGCTGGAAAGGCGTGCCGTTTTACCTGCGCACAGGTAAGCGGTTAGCGCACACCCATTCACAAATTTCGATTCGCTTTCGGGATCCGCCGCAGCAATTATTCCGTGAAACGGCCATCACTAAAACCGAGCCCAACTGGTTGCTGATTGGTATTCAGCCGCAAGAAAATGTGCGTTTTGAGTTGCAAATTAAAACCGATGGCCTTGAGATGCGCACCCGCACCGTGCAAATGGACGCGAGCTACACCACGCCCGAGCGCGAAAAACTGGATGCCTACGCCGCCTTGTTGTTGGATGTGATGCGCGGCGATCAAACCTTGTTCCTGCGTTATGATGAGGTGGCTTGGGCGTGGCGTGTGGTGGATCCCATCCTTAAAACCTGGGCAGTCGAGCGCGATTATATTCATACCTATAAAGCCGGCACTTGGGGATCTAAAGAGGCTGATCGTTTATTTGATGACGATAGCCACCAGTGGCGCAACGATTTGTCGATTCCGAATTCATAGCCGTTTATTTTTGTATTTCAGCGCGTCAAAACAAGAACTTAAACAGGATTTAGTTCATGAGTAGTTTAATTCAATCGCCCGCGTGGCAGGCATTAATGGCGCACCGTGAGGCCTTAAAATCAGTGCATCTGGTGGATTTATTTGCGCAAAATCCCGCTCGGGCGGCGCAATTTTCCAGCAGCGTTGCCGGCTTGTCTGTCGATTACAGCAAGCAGCGGATTACGTTTGAAACGCTCAATTTGCTGCACAACCTAGCCGGTGCGCAGGGCGTGCTTGCCCGCCGCGATGCCCTGTTTTCGGGTGAAAAAATCAACACCACAGAAGATCGCGCCGTGCTGCATGTAGCGCTGCGTAATCGCAGCAATCGCCCCATTGGGGTGGATGGGGTGGATGTTATGCCCGAAATTAACGCCGTTTTAACCCAAATGCGCCGCTTTACCGATTCGGTGCATGAGGGGCGTTGGCTCGGCTATACCGCCGAGCGGATTACCGATGTGGTGAATATCGGCATCGGCGGCTCCGATTTAGGCCCGCGCATGATGTGCGATGCGTTGGCTTCCCATGCCTTGCCCGGTATGAACGTGCATTTTGTGGCCAATATCGCGCCGAGTGAGATTGCAAACCTGCTTAAAACGCTTGATCCGGCACGCACATTATTTGTGGTGGCCTCTAAAACCTTTACCACGCAAGAAACCCTCACCAATGCCCATGCCGCTCGCCGCTGGTTTCTGGATGCGGCGGGTGATGAGGCGTTTGTGGCCAAGCATTTTGTTGCCGTTTCCACCAACCACAAGGCTGTTTCTGCCTTTGGGATTGATACCGACAACATGTTTGGTTTTTGGGATTGGGTGGGGGGGCGATATTCGTTATGGTCGGCGATTGGCCTGCCGATCGCTCTTTATATTGGCATGAATGGCTTTGAGCGGTTGCTCGAAGGCGCGCACGGCATGGATGAACACTTTCGTACTGCCGCACCAGAAGCTAATTTGCCCCTCATTTTGGGCTTAATTGATGTATGGAATGCCAGTTTTCTCGGTGCAGGCACGCTGGCCGTTTTACCTTATGGCACCCGCTTAGGGCGCTTACCGGCGTACTTACAGCAAGCCTGCATGGAATCGAATGGCAAATCGGTGGATCTCGATGGCCACCGGGTCGATTACACCACAGGTCCTGTGGTGTGGGGCGGGGCGGGCACCAATGGCCAGCACGCGTTTTACCAATTATTGCATCAAGGTACCCAGCTTATTCCATCGGATTTTATTGCCGCCATTCGCACGCACACCCCGCTCGGCGATCAGCAAGCGATGTTGCTCTCCAATCTTTTAGCGCAATCGCGTGCGTTAATGCTCGGGCGAGATTTAGCGGCGGTGGTGGCAGAAATGCAGGCGGCCGGCCTTGATGAAGCCACCATTGCCCGCGTTTCGCCGCATCGTGTGTTTTTGGGCAATCAACCCAGCACCACCATTTTATTTCCGCAGATGACGCCCGAGGCTGTGGGCGCCTTGGTTGCGCTTTATGAGCACCGGATTTTTGTGGCGGGCACCATTTGGCATATCGATTCCTTTGATCAATGGGGCGTTGAATTGGGTAAGCAAATGGCGGGCGAGCTTTTGCCTGCGATTGGCCATGCGCCCGTGGTGGGCGCCTTTGATGCCTCCACCGAGGCATTACTTCGCACCATCACTCAGCATTGGGTGTGATTATTTGAACATTTTGTTTATAGATTCCGCCACCGAGGCCTGTACGGTGGGGCTTTGGTTTGAAGGTGAAATAATTTCACGCTTTGAGCTGGCACCGCGTGCCCATACCCGCCTGTTGCTGCCCATGGTGCAAGCGGTGTTCGATGAAGCGGGCATCAATTTAAGCCAGCTTGATTTAATCGCCTTTGGGCGGGGGCCGGGCTCATTTACGGGCGTGCGCATTGCCACCGCCTGCGCGCAGGGTATCGCTCTGGGCTTGGATATACCCGTGTTGGGGGTATCAACGCTGGCCACCTTGGCGCAAGCGCAAGCATCTGCACAGCGGTTAGCGCAGCCGAGCGGGGCGAACCTAATTATTCATGCGGCCATTGATGCGCGCATGGGTGAGGTGTACCACGCCGCTTTTGAGCTGAATGCCGATTCGATTGTGCCGTTAATCGGGGCGGAGCGCGTGTTAACCCCTGCCGCTTTGCTGGCCGAGTGGGCGCAGCATCCCCCCGGGCTTGCCAATAATCAAACCGCGCCGCTGATGGCCACAGGCTCGGGCTTTGGCCGCTACCCTGAGCTTATTCAAGCCGCGCCTTGGCAAAACGTGTGCGCTGACGCTTTGCCTGATGCGCGTTTTGCGCTCGCGCTGGCCGCCGCCGCGCCGCAGGCTGCATGGCAAGATCCGGCTGATGCGGTGCCGGTTTACCTGCGCGATAACGTGGCGCAGGTGAAGGCTTCTTAACCCATTGGGTTTTGGGGCTCTGGGTTTTGGGGCTCTGGGTTTTTAGGTTTTGGGTGCCGGGGTGCAGGCGCGGGTAGCTCATCACCGGGCGGTGCTGGGGGCGCTGAACCGTGATTGATTTCCAGCGTGAGGGCGCGAAGCTGCGGTTCGATTGACTCTTGTTCAAGGGCAAGCCAATGCTGGGTAATGGGTTGGTAGGCGGCTATGGGCGCGCGGGGTTCGGCTAAAAAATCTGAGTGCGGCTCAGGGGCTTGGGTCGAGCTCATGTCTTTGGGCGTGCCCCACAACGCGGCGCGTACATCTGCCACCGAAACCCGCTTGGCCGGTTTGGCGGGCAGCCAGCCGCTATCTTCAGCCGTGCCCTGAGGGTAAATTAATTGCGCGGTTTGAAGGGCGCTAATGGCTTGATCAAGCAGCAAGGGATCCATCGCGGGCATGCCCGTTAATTGTGTTTTCAGGCTTTGGGTGGAAGGGGGGTTAAGCCCGGCCTCAAAGCGGGCATCAACGAGCGAGAGCGCCTCTAATGCGGCAATCATTAATTGATGATGCGCGTTAATCGGCGTGTGGCCCATGGCTTGAAGTTGATCGGTTCTTTGCCACGCAAACGAGGCACTGGCGCCCACCAACACAATAAGCCAGGCCAATTGCAGCCAAACCATAAATAAAATTAACGAGGCAAAGGCCGAATAAATGGCCGTGTATTGGGCCGATCCGGCAATCATGACCCCAAACGCCAAGCCCACCCCATTCCACAAAAAAGCCGCCACAATGCCACCAACCAAGGCAGCAGAAAAAGTAACCGAGGTATTGGGAATGGCCTTATAAATAAAGGTAAATACCGCGATCCACAGCAGCAGCGGGAACAACCAAGTTAGCCCGCCGAGCGATACGCCAAACCCAGTGTATTGAGTCAAATCCGTAATCAATTGATTCGAGAGCAGGCTGGCCGTTAACCCCATCGCGGCCAGCACCAAAACCGGGCCTACCAGTAACACCGATAAATACATCGAAATACGGGTGGCGAGCTGACGCAAATGGTGCACTTGCCAAATGCCATTAAAAACCGTTTCGATTTTTTGCATTAACGAGATCACGGTATAAAACAAAAGCGCAATGCCGAGCGTGCCGAGCACCCCCACTTTTATATTGCTGACAAAGCCGGTAATTTGCTCGGTGAGCTCGGGCGCAGAATGACCCAAAGGCGCCAGCAGCGTGGCTAAGAAGGGCTCAATAACTTGATCTGAACCAAACGCTTTTAATACCGAAAAGCTCACCGCTAGCAGCGGGACAAGCGAAAGCAAGGTGATGTACGATAGCCCTAAGGCACTTTGTTGCAAATTACCCTTAAACACTTCTCGCGCAACATGCAGCACGGCGCGGCTGATGCGTTGAGAGATTTTCCAATGGCGTGCTTGGGGTTTGCCGAGCCAAATCCAGTGATTGGCACGATGCACCGGAGAAAAAAGTGATTTTTTTTGCATAACGTAGCCAACACATCGTAATAATAAATAGAGCGTTGACGGTACCCCATATCCCCGTGTTTTGCAGTACCCTAATCGCATCCGTTTTAATTAATGAACAACCCAAGGTGAATGATGAGTAACTCCGAAATCAATGTGCCGGTCGTGCTGGTGTTCTCCGGGCATGATCCCAGTGGCGGCGCGGGCGTTCAGGCGGATATTGAAGCCATTATCAGCCAAGGCGTGCACCCGGCTACCGTGATTACCGCACTAACCGTGCAAGATACCGTTAACGTAAAACGGTTTGTGCCGACCGACCCCAGCCTTGTGATTGAGCAAGCCCGCGCCGTGCTGGAAGATATGCCCGTTACCTGCATTAAAATTGGCATGATTGGCAGCGTGGCACTGGTTGAGGTTATTCACAGCATTTTAAAAGATTACCCCGATATTCCCGTGGTGCTGGATCCCGTGCTCATAGCGGGCGGTGGTGGCGTGCTCGCCGATGAGGCGATTGCCAAAGCCATGCTGAATTTATTGGTGCCCTTGGCGACCATCTTAACGCCCAACGCCTATGAGGCACGGGCGCTGGTAGAGCTCGCTGGCGCCCAAGGCGACACGCTTGAAGAACGCGGCGCGGCCTTGCTCGCCCTGGGGTCAGCTTATGTGCTGCTTAAAGGCGGCGATGAGCCAGGTGTTGAGGTGGAAAACTGGTTATTCCACGGGCACACCGCCCCCCGCCGGTTTGCCTACGAGCGCTTGCCGGGTGAGTTTCATGGCTCTGGCTGCACCTTGGCTTCCGCTATGGCCGGTTTAATTGCCCAAGCTTCAGATGCCGATTACGTTAATGCCATTCATGAAGCGCAGGAATATACCGGCCACACCTTATTCCATGCCGCGCAAATTGGTAAAGGCCAATGGATACCGCATAGGCTCTTTTGGGCCGATTCCGAAGAAGAGGGCGAAGATAGCGCCCCCGTGCCACGGATACACTAATGAGCCCGGTTGACTTGCCAGAGCCCGCCCCAACGCAAGCCAACTTGCTGGCTTGTTTAACCCAAATTGAAGCAAGTCTTATTGCCGCCAAGCTTGCAACCGAGCAGCCCAGCCCGCAGGCGTTGGCCAGCGTTGAGCCGTTTTGTTTTGATACCCTTGAGTTCCATGCGTGGTTGCAATGGGTTTTTTTGCCCCGCATGCGCGAAACAATTGTGCAAAACAACCCCTTGGCGGCACCGTGTTCAATAGCGCCCTTGGCGGAATATCGATTTGCAGAACTAGCCTCGATGGATACCGCCGAGCTACTCGCCTTAATCACCACCTTTGACACGCTTGCCAACCGTTATTTTAAATTTGAGCCAGCGCCATCAATTCAATAAGCCCGCCTGATGACAAGGAGCCTCGCATGAGCCGACAAGAAGACCCCAACTGGCAGCCCAAAACCCGAGCTATTCGCGTGGGGCACCACCCCACCAATGAAGGCGAGCACAGCGAGCCGATATTCACCACCTCAAGCTTTGTGTTTGACTCGGCCGAGCACGCTGCCGCCCGCTTTTCGGGTACAGAGCCGGGTAATATTTACGCCCGCTTTACCAACCCCACCACCAAAGTGTTTGAAGATCGTCTCGCTGCACTCGAAGGGGGCGAGGCCTGCGTGGCCACGGGTTCCGGCATGGCGGCTATTTTAAGCGCCTTCATGGCCTTGTGTTCAGCGGGAGATGAGGTCGTCGTGGCGCGGCAAGTGTTTGGCACCACCAGCGTGTTATTCAACAAATATCTGGCTAAATTTGGCTTAAAAGTCACTTGGGTCGATTTAACCGATTGGGCGCAATGGGAAGCGGCCATCACCGATTTAACGCGCTGGGTGTTTGTCGAAAGCCCATCAAACCCCCTGTGCGAAGTGGTAGATATTGCGCGGCTGGCCGATTTGGCTCACGCCCACGGGGCGGGCTTAATTGTGGATAACTGCTTTTGCACCCCCATTTTGCAGCAGCCCTTAGCCTTAGGCGCCGATATTGTGATTCATTCCGCCACCAAATATCTTGATGGCCAAGGGCGGGCGATTGGCGGCGCCGTGGTGGGCAATAAAACCCAGGTGGGCGAGGAAGTGCGCGGGTTTCTTCGCACCTGCGGGCCTACCATGGCGCCCTTTAATGCGTGGATATTCGCCAAAGGGCTCGAAACGCTGGCATTGCGTATGCAGGCGCATTGCGATCATGCGACCCAAGTAGCGCAATTTTTAGTGAACCACCCGCAAGTCACCCAGGTGAATTTCCCGGGGTTAGCCAGCCACCCGCAGGCCGAACTTATTGCCAAACAGCAATCGGGGCCCGGCGCCATCGTGTCGTTTGAAGTGCGGGGCGGCAAGGCGGCCGCTTGGCGCATTATTAACGCCACACAAATGATTTCCATTACCGCCAATTTAGGCGATGCCAAAACCACCATCACCCATCCAGCCACCACGACCCACGGCAGGCTAACCCCTCAGCAGCGCGCGGATGCGGGCATCAGTGATGGCTTAATTCGCCTGGCGATCGGGCTTGAAGACCCGATTGATATTATTCGGGATTTGCAGCGCGGGTTAGATGCCTAGTTTTTCAACACGTTAGTGATAGGAGTTAATGCTTTATGCGCATTTTGCACACTATGTTAAGGGTTCGCGATTTGAACGCCTCGATTACGTTTTATACCCAAGTGCTGGGCATGAAATTACTTCGCCAAAAAGACTACCCCGCCGGTGAGTTCACCTTAGCGTTTGTGGGCTACGGCGATGAAAGCGATCACACCGTGCTGGAATTAACCCATAACTGGGGCGATCACAGCTATGAGATCGGCACCGGCTATGGCCATATCGCGCTTGAAGTACCCGATGTGTATGAAGCCACCATAGCCATCAAAGCGCAAGGCGGCAAAATTCTGCGCGAGGCGGGCCCTATGAATGCCGGCACCACCGTGATTGCCTTTGTGGCCGACCCCGATGGCTATGCTATTGAGTTAATTGGCGCAAAGCCTTGATTGCTTCAGTAAAGCCAAATAGCAAGCAGAAAAAGCCATTTTTTTGAAACTTTTCTGCTTGACTTCAAAAAACTATGCACAAAGTTGCCCCAGCATTTGCGTTTAAGATTTGCACCTGTTTAAGATCAGCGGCTTAGCATGCTTTTTAATGTAAGTATTTGTTTTTGATCATTATTTTATGGCGGGCAAGGTGCTGGTTAAATTTTAACCAAACCCCGTAAACACTTGATTGGGCAAAGCGCGCAATAAGTTACACCCAAGGTTATCCACAGTTTTTGTGTATAACTGGTTAGGCCGCCGGGTGATGCATTTTTGCCCTTAATTTGAGCCAATGCCCGGCTGGGTTAAGGCCAGTCTGCATGCATTTCCCAGCCCGCAATTGCATTTTTTTGACGCTTGGCTTAAGTTTGCCGCTGCTTGGCCGATAACCGCTAAACATAATGGGTTAAGTCGTATCGCAGCCCGCTATTAATAGATTTCATTGCATTGATTATTAGGAAACCACCATGACCATTAAAGCCAAATTATTTCTGCTCTCAGCTATCTCGATTGTGATGCTGCTTGTGCTCGGGTTTTATGGCCTGTACAACGAGAACAAAGCGCAAGATCGGGCGGAGCAAAATTTTAACCTGCGAATACAGCCGGCTGAATGGTCGGCCGATTCCATCCGCGACATCAACCGCATTGTGATTCAAGTTCAACTGGCGTTGCAGCACGATCCGCAAGGGGCGTCGGCGGCACTGCACTTGGATCACCCCATTGATAAACATTTGGATATGGTGGCTCAGGATTTGGTGAAATTACTTGAAGTGAATAAAAAATTGGGGGCAGTTAATCACCGTAAGCCCGAAGCGAACCAAATTCGCATCGCTTTGTTGGCGCAAGAGCAAGATTTAATTGATAACGCAGTAAACCCTATTGTTGAAACACTCAAAGCGGGCAATTTTGATCAAGCACGCAATATATTAATCAAAACCATGGTGCCGGGATTAAACAAATTTGGCGCGTCAGCCACAGCTTACCAAGATATGTTGTACAAAAATTTATATGAAGAGAACGTGAATTCACGCCAAGATGTCAACCGCGATAACTGGATTTATTTAGGCTTAATGGTGATTTCTATTTCTTTGTTGTTTGGTATTGCCGTGTGGGTGATCCGCGAGATTGCTAAAGGCTTAAATTCAGCCGATCAAATGGCCATTGCGTTTGCAAAAGGGGAATTTGATCGCCCCGTGCGCATTGATACCAAAGATGAAATTGCCGATATTCTTATCCATATGGATAAAGCCCGCGATAGCCTGCGCCAAACGCTGAAAGCCATTGGTGGCGCCTCGGTGCAACTGGCGGCCGCCGCCGAGGAAACCTCGGCTGTATCCGCGCAAACCGATCAAGGGGTTCGCCAGCAACAGCAAGAAACCGAAATGGTGGCCGCCGCCATGAATGAAATGAGCGCGACCGTGCAGGATATTGCCCGCAATGCCGCCGATGCCTCTAATGCGGCGGGTTTGGCTAATCAGGCGGCCACCAGCGGGCAAAGCATCGTTAAACGCTCGGTGGCAACCATCCATCAGCTGGCGAGTAATGTGGATGACGTGGCTCGCGCCATTACCTCACTTGAAGGCGAATCCCGCGAGATCGGCAAAGTGCTCGATGTGATTCGCGCCATTGCAGAACAAACCAACCTTCTGGCGCTAAATGCCGCCATTGAAGCGGCGCGCGCCGGTGAACACGGGCGCGGCTTTGCGGTGGTGGCCGAAGAGGTGCGCTCGCTTGCCTCCCGCACGCAGGGCTCTACCGAAGAAATTCGCCAAATGATCGAACGGCTACAAAGCGGTTCGGGTGCGGCGGTAACCGCCATGCAGCAGGGTAAAAATCAGGTGGAAATGAGTATTTCTGCCATGAGTGAAACCGAGCACTCGCTGCAAGCCATTACGCAATCGGTGCAAACCATCAATGATTTGAACTTCCAAATTGCCAGTGCCGCCGAGGAACAAAGCGCGGTAACCGAGGAGATGAATCGCAATGTGCAAAAAATTTCACAAATTAGCGATCAATCCGCCGAAGGCGCAGGCCAAACCCGCATCGCCTCAGAGGAGCTCGCGCGCTTAGCGGAAGGCTTGCAGGCTAAAATTAATCAGTTCCGCCTGTAGTGTTTAACGATAGTATTTAACGACAGTATTTAACGACAGTATTTAACGAATTTATTCAACAAAAAGCGCCCATTAAGGGCGTTTTTTAATTGGGCTCAAGCGTGTTTAGTGCGGGTTTATTCGCACGCTCTGGCGGGTTTTCGTCAAAATTGGGGCGCACCCCTAGTGTTTGGGGTTGTCGCGGGCGTTTTGTGGGTTAGCGCACATAAAAAACCCGCGTTAAAACAACGCGGGTGATGGGTTTTTTAGTGAGTTTGTTTGACGATTAGTAAACCAGCTTACGACGCCACAAACCTTGCTCCATCATCGGTGCGAAAAACATGTAGTAAGGGCCGCGATCCAAGTGCCGCATCACGCCCTCATTGTGGATGGTACGCAACTCATAATCGACCATGGCATGGGCAATGCCCATATGGGCGTGATCGGGAGATTCCCATTCCATGTGTACCAAATATTGGGTAGGCGTTTGCGCAGGAATTGGCGGGCCGTTGGGTTTATCTGAACCGTAGTTGGTGCCATATTTGGGGGGATTTGCACCCAATGTGGCTTTCATTGCCCCCTCAGGATCAAGCTGGAACGAGCCGATCGCCGACACACCGAACTGTTTGAGCAACATAAAACCGATCATGCCCGGAATGTTTTCTTTCATCCAAGTGAGCGTGGCAATGGCGCCGGCCTCGAAATCTTTTTCGTGACCATCCATGACCCAGTGTTCGCCGATGGCAATGGTGCGCTGGCTGGCGAGCGCCACTTTCGGTACTGGTTGGCCTTTGCTGAAGGCATCGCCCAAAATTTTTGGTACGTCGGTCATGCCCATAATTTGTGGCAGATCGGATTTGATGATTTCATACAAGGGCTCCCAAGGACCCTCAATCACCATATCTAAGCAGCCGCCGCACAGCTCGTAAATTTCATTAAAGTTATCGTGATGCATTTCCTCATGTGAGGCGGCATCTTTCCACACCGTGTACTGGTACATGGCGACGGGATTTAGTGTTTTACTCATATCGACAGCCCCGCCGCCGTAGCGACCGGCCATGGGGTGAATCCCCGTTTGCAGTAGTTGCTCGAAGCCTAAAAAGCTCGGATGAGATGCCGTGGTGATACAAACTTTCGGACCAATTTTCATCATGGTTTCATAACTGCCCGGAATGTTGGCAATTTTGGCCTGATTGATTGCGATGACTGGATTACTACTCATGATCATTACCTCGTTTTTACAAAAGGGTTTGAAAGCATCAGGTTAGTGACGACGCTTTCAAGTGATTTGACCGATGGCTCGCAAGGCAAGTTCATAATTAAATTAGAATATGCTAATTTTAAAGCGCCGATGAGTGGGATTATTTTCCACGCATCGGCGCCGGGGCTGGGTTTAAGTTAGGTAATTATTTTTTTAATTTCAGGTGAATTTTTTTTTGAATACAGGCAGTTTTTGCCGTCATCAAGGCGGATTTTTTCAAATGCGTGGGGTTTTTCCGCTCAATCACATTGTTTTTTGGGGTGCATTCAAAAGGGTGGCAAGTACATTAATGCCTCATCGTGATGAGGGATTAATCCGCTTTGCGTAAATGCTTTGCCACGGTCGCCATGATTAGGGCGC
This sequence comes from Halothiobacillus sp. 35-54-62, assembly GCA_002281295.1. Classification (GTDB taxonomy): domain Bacteria; phylum Pseudomonadota; class Gammaproteobacteria; order Halothiobacillales; family Halothiobacillaceae; genus Halothiobacillus. Next base: position 28,617 of record NCFS01000012.1, read on the forward strand.
TAATCGGCGCGGTGAGCCATAAAAAAACGATAATTAACAGCTCGTGCAGCGAAAGCTGTTGATTTTCTGCTGAAAAAAACACCACCGCAGCCAGTAAGATGGCGCTCACCCCGAGGGTGGATGCTTTGGTTGGGGCATGAAGGCGGGTAAAAAAATCCGGCAGTTTCGCTAAACCCACCGAACCGAGCAACACAAAGGCGGCGCCAAATAAGATTAAGGCTGAAACAAGGCTTGAAAGCATCCATGCGGTTAGGGTTTCTGGCATGTTAATCCCCCTCTTTGTGCGCGCTGTTAAGCTCAATGATGCGGCCGCGCAGCAGGTATTTGCTCAAAATAACGGTACTAATAAATCCCAATACCGCCATTAATAAGGCGGCTTCAAAATTAATGGTGTTGTTGATCCAAATACCAAACAGCACGATAAGGGCTATGGCATTAATGGTGAGGGTATCGAGCGCCAAAATTCGATCAGGCAAGGTGGGTCCGCGCACTAAACGATAGCCGGTGAGCAGGCTTGCTATGCCAACCATAATTAACCCAATTAATGCGGCGGTTTGAATCATGCCTTGTTTCTCGGTAAAGGATGCGCAGGGTGGGTTTCACTATCAAAAATGAGGCTTAAACGGGCTTCATAGCGCTGTTTAAGTGCGTTTATTTCATCGATTGGGTTTTCTGCATGCAGGGCATGCACAAGCAAGAACTTTTTATCCGCACTTAATTCGCAAGATACTGTGCCGGGAGTCAGGGTAATGGTGCCGGCAAATAGGCTAATGGCTACGGGGTGGGTGAGATCAAGCGGTACGTTAAGAAAACGAGATTTTAACGCGCTATTTGGGCCCAATACTTGGCGTGCCACGATGAAATTGGCGCGGATAATATCCAAAAGCACCAGCCCCGTGTAGGCAAAAAGCCGCCAAGGGCGTTTAAATTTTATGGGTGCATCTAGGCTTTGGGGCACAAGGTGGGTAATGCCGATGGCGAGCAGAATGCCGAGTAGAATTTGCCCTGATGCCAGGCTGTTATTAAGCAGCAACCACAGGTTAAGCAAAATCAAACTCAGCCAAGGGCGGGGCAAAATTTTGGCCAAAAACTTAACCATTAGTGAGCCACCTTAGTATCGTGAAGGGGGTGCGGGGCGAAGCCTGCCCCGGGCGCGGTAGGGGTGGGGTGCAACACGCGTTGGATATAACGCGGGGTATCGTGAATTTGGATGCTGGTTTGGGTTAACCAGTGCGTTATGGGCTTCGACGCGATAACCATCAAGACAACCAAGCCCAAAGGAATTGATACCGCCGCCCAGCTCAGCCGTGTGTTGATAGGGGCGGATTTAACGGCCGCCGGCGCGTGTTCTACCCGATAAAATAGCGCACTGCCGCTGCGCGCCAACGCGACCACCATCAGCACACTGCTGATAAGCACAGTGGCATAAATAGGCACCCAGAGTGGGTTGGCCAAGGCGGCAAATAAGATCATAGTTTTGCCGAAAAAGCCGGTGAGCGGGGGTAATCCGGCAAGGCCAATGGCATAAGCTAAAAATAAACTCCCCGCCAATATTGCTTGGGGCATGGGGGGATGGGTTTCTCCAATTTGATCGCCGCGCGTGCGGACAATTTGGCCGGCCAGCAAGAAAAACCCAGCGGTCATCAACGTGGTGTGAATCCAGTAATACAGCCCGCCGGTGAGGGCGGCTTGGGTATTGATGCCCAAGGCAATCATTAAGGTGCCCACCGATGCCAGCACAAGATAAGCCACTTGGCGGCGCACATTAATGGCGGCCAGCACCCCGAAGGTGGCCATAATGAGGGTGAGTAACCCCAAGAGCAGCATCCAAGGATCAATCAGGTTAATTAGCGCCATTGGCGCAGTGAGTTCATTAAACAGGGTGCCATGCACGCGCAGCATGGCGTACAGCCCAACTTTGGTCATGATGGCAAACAAGGCGGCGACCGGTGCAGAGGTTTCGGCATAGGTGCCCGGTAGCCATAAATACAGGGGGAACGCGGCGGCTTTGATCGCAAACACCACGAATAACAAAAAACTCGCTGCGGCAATCAGGCCATACGTGCTGGCAGGCGCTTGGCTGATTTTTACGGCTAAATCGGCCAAATTAAGGGTGCCCAACACGCCATACAGGGCGCCCACAGCAAATAAAAAAATAGTTGAGCCAATTAGGTTGATGACGATGTAATGCAAGCCCGCTCGACTGCGCGCCGCACCGCCACCATGCAGCATGAGGCCGTAGGATGCCAGGAGTAGCACTTCAAAAAACACGAACAAATTAAAGACATCACCGGTTAAAAACGCGCCATTTAAGCCGAACAGCTGGGCTTGAAATAGGGCATGAAAATGCGCGCCTTTTTTATCTTCATCGGTGGCAATGGCATATAAAAAACTCACCCCCCCCAAGAGGGCGGTGAGCAGCAGCATGAGCCCCGATAAGCGGTCATAAACCCACACAATGCCAAAGGGCGCGGGCCAATCGCCCATGGGATACACCTCGGCCGTATCGCCGGCGCCGCTTGCCAGTAAATACACGACGCAAATCAGCAGGATGCTGACGCTGGCGCCACTGATAATGCGCTGAATTTGGATGCCAGCTCGGTGCAGGGCTATGAGTGTAATTGCGCTTAAGATGGGCAAAAACACCGGTAGGGCGAGTAATTGCAACGCCATATTTTGGGTGAATTCTGGGCTTAACATGGGGTTTTTTTATGCGGTTCGGTGGCGGGCGCGGGCTCATCTGCCCTGCCGTCAACGTGATCAGAGCCAAGCTCTGCCCGCGTTTTAAGTGCCAATACAATCACAAAGGCGGTCATGGCAAAGGCAATCACAATGGCAGTTAGCACGAGCGCTTGGGGCAGGGGGTCGGCGTAGGTGGCATGGGGTTCAATGACGGCCGCCGCATTGCTGGCAAGCCGGCCGGTGCCAAATAGAAATAAATTTACCGCATAAGAAAGCAGAGTTAAACCCATCACCACGGGAAAGGTTTGCGCCCTTAAGCTTAAATAAACCCCTGTGGTGGTTAAAACGCCGATGAGGAGCGCAAATAAAATCGCCATTATTGAGGCTCCTTCAAACTGGCTGTGTGGGATTCTTGCGCCTGAATTTGCACAATGCGGGTGAGCATTAAAATACCGGCGCCCATCACGACAAAAAATACCCCTAAATCGAACATCATGGCCGATGCTACTTCCACCTCGCCGATGAGCGGCAGGTTGACGTGGGTGAAGGTTGAGGTAAGAAACGGGTAGCCTAGAACAATCGAGGCAAGCCCGGTGCCGAGCGCCAGCAATAAGCCCAAGGCAATGGCGCCATGTGCTTTGGTGCTTAATGCCTGGCCATCGTGCGGCTGACCGTGGCTAATAAGCTGCATCATGGCGGCACTGGCAACAATCAAGCCCGCGATAAACCCGCCCCCCGGCGCATTGTGACCACGCAGTAAAATATAAGCGCCAAATAAGAGGGTCATGGGCAATAACAAGTGGGTGGCCGTTTGCAAAAGCAGCGGATGAGCCAAACGGGCGGCGGCGATGGGTGGCGGCGCCAAGGGGGTGAGTTTGATGCCTTGCAGCAAGGCGTAAATGCCCAAGGCGGCTAAGGCGAGTACGGAAATTTCACCAAAAGTATCGTAGCCGCGAAAATCGACCAAAATCACGTTAACCACATTGTGCCCGCCCCCAAGGCTTAGGCTGTTTTCAATGAAGTAGCCGGCAATGCTGGCAAAATCTCGCGACATTATGGCGTAGGTGAGCGCTGCCGCCCCGGCACCGATAACGCCAGCCAAAAGCGCATCTGGCCACACCCGCTTGGTGCGGTCAGGCGGGCTTTTTTGGGGTAAATAACGCAGCGCGAGCAGCATAAGAATGAGCGTGACTACTTCAACCGATAACTGAGTTAGCGCTAAATCGGGGGCGGAATAACGCACAAACAGCAGGGATACGCCCAAACCAATCACGCTTAAAAGCAACAAAGCAATGAAGCGTTGCGCGTGGATGAATGCGATGCTCAAAGCCAAGCCCATCATAATCAGCATGCCTAGGGCGGTGATGCCATCAAAAGGCGTCGCACGGGGTTCTGTTCCAAAAAGTGGCGCGGCAGGAATGCTCGCAAACCCGATAAGCCCCGCCCCGAGGGTGATGGCAAGAGTCCAGAACGCCATGGGCTGCAAGCGGCCTTGATCGAAGGCTTGGGTGAGCGTTTCACTGCCAAGTTGCAGTGCGCGCAAAACAAAATTGTAGGGCGTTTTCGCGTTTAAACGCCCCAAAGTGAGCTCGTGCCAACGGGTGAGGGGGCGCCTTACGATATACACAAGCAGGCCGCCGAGCATGGCCACCCCACTCATCATTAATGGCGCGTTAAACCCATGCCACAACGCCAAGCTGAACACCGGTGCGGGGGCATTTAAGGCGGCGCTCACCGAAAGATTAAGAATGCCGCCCACAAGGAGCGCTGGCGCAAGCCCAACCGCCAAGCAAGCCACCACTAAAATCAGCACGGGAATGCGCATCATGAGCGGCGGTTCGTGAATGTTGGTGGGTAAATCAGGCGATGGCTCGCCAAAAAATGTATCGTGAATAAACCGTATGGAATAGGCGACAGAAAAGACGGCACCCAATGTCACCAAGATAGGCAATAGCCAATTGGTGCTCACATCTAAGGTTTCGGTGAAAAATAGCTCTTTACTTAAAAAGCCATTTAGGAGCGGCACGCCCGCCATGGCCGATGCCGCAATGAT
>NCFS01000013.1 GCA_002281295.1 Halothiobacillus sp. 35-54-62
TGCGACCTGCTTTCTCGAATTCATGAAAATGGGCATCGAAAAATGATCAACAATCTGTCATCAAGTCCGCATGGTCGATTTGTTCAGGACTTCCCTAGGTTTTTAATTTTTGTTTTGCTTGTATATCGTAAATGGATTTTTTTTGCTTGAAATTGTGTGGCAAGGCCATAGGCTTTTAAGCCGGCATGATGCCAATGAATTATGACGACAGCGCCTGTTTTCTTTTGAATGCTGGGTTAAACTCAAACGGATTGTTTTTTTGACTACGACTTGAGCAAATTTCTTATATGAGCGCACACCATCATCCCGCATTTTCTTTTATCCGCAGCCAGCCTATTGCCGCCTTAAATATTACGGTGGATGAATACCGCCACACCGGCACCGGCGCGCGGCATTTTCACCTAGCAACCAGCGACGATCAGAACGTGTTTTTGGTGGGGCTGCGCACGGTGCCGAGTGATTCGACCGGTGTGGCGCATATTTTGGAACACACGGTGTTGTGCGGCTCGGAGCGGTTTCCGGTGCGCGATCCGTTTTTCATGATGATTCGCCGTTCGCTCAATACCTTTATGAATGCGTTTACCGCGAGTGATTGGACGGCTTACCCGTTTTCTTCGGTGAATGTGAAAGATTTTTACAATTTGCTGGATGTGTATTTGGATGCGGTGTTTTTCTCGCGCATTGATGAGCGCGATTTTATGCAAGAAGGCCATCGGGTCGAATTCACCACGCCCGATGACCCAAGCACACCGCTCACCTTCAAGGGGGTGGTGTTTAATGAAATGAAGGGGGCGATGAGCAACCCCTCATCGGTGTTGTGGCAAACACTCACGAGCGAGCTGTTCCCCACCACAACCTATCACTTTAACTCTGGCGGCGAACCTGCTGATATTCCCAACTTAACCTACGCGCAGCTCAAGGCGTTCTATCAACGGTTTTATCATCCCTCGAACGCCGTATTTATGACCTACGGCAATTTGCCGGTCGCAGATTTGCAAGCCCAGTTTGAAGAAAAAGCCTTAAAGCGCTTCACACAAATTGACCCTAATTCGGCCATTCCCCTCGAAACCGGGCTTACCAAGCCCATTGAGTGCAGTGATCGTTATGCGTTTGATGAGCCCGATACCACCGAGAAAACCCACATTGTTTTGGGTTGGCTTTTAGGCGAAAGCACCGATTTAGATGCCGCCTTAGCCGCGCAAGTGCTAGAGGGTGTGCTGCTTGAAAACAGCGCCTCGCCCTTGATGCGCGTGTTGGAACGCACCGATTTAGGTGGCTCGCCCAGCCCGATCATGGGGCTAGAAGACTCCCAGCGCCAAATGGTGTTTGTGGCCGGGCTTGAAGGCTCCGAGGCCGATCGCGCCGAGGCGGTGCAGGCCTTGATTCTCGATACGCTCCAAGCGGTGGTCGACAATGGCGTGCCAGCTGAGATGATTGAATCGGTACTGCATCAAATCGAGCTCTCGCAGCGTGAAGTGACCGGCGATGGTTATCCCTACGGCTTGCAATTGATTATGCACAGCCTGCCGGCGGCCATTCATGAGGGCGACCCCATTGCCGTGTTGGATTTAGAACCGGCATTAGCGCGATTGCGTGCCCGCGCGGCTGATCCGCAATTTATCCCGAATTTAATTCAAAGCCTGTTGCTCGATAACCCGCATCGGGTGCGTTTGGTGCTGGCGCCGGATACGGCACTTTCTGCCCAAAAAACCGCCGCCGAATTGGCCCGCCTGGCCGCCCTGCAAGCCGCGCTTTCGGATAGCGAGAAACAGGCGATTGTCGATGCCGCCCAAGCACTGGCCAAGCGCCAAGCAGATGTGGATGACATCAGCATTTTACCCACCGTCACCCGCGCCGATATCCCCGAGCATATCGCCTTGCCCGTGCCGGAGAAAATCATTGCCCAGCCCGTGTCGCAAACTTGGTTTAACCGCAGCACCAATGGCTTGGTGTACCTGCAAGCGGCGCTCGATTTACCCGCGCTTTCTCATGATGAGCTCGATTTGTTACCCATTTACTCAGGGTTGCTTACTGAATTGGGCGCCGGCGCTCGGGATTATGTGGCGATGGCCGAGGCCACCTCAGCCCGCACGGGCGGCTTTGGCGCACGCTCATCCATCCGCCCGAATGTGGATGATCCGCACAGCCTAAGCTCGTATTTTTTACTCGGCGGCAAAGCCTTGGTGCGTTATACCGAGGATATGGTGGATTTATTCCACGAACATTTAAACGCGGCGCGGTTCGATGAAACCGATCGCATCCGCGATTTAATTAGCCAAATTCGGTTCCGAAGTGAGCAAAGCATTGTGGGTTCCGGCCATGTGCACGCCATGAATGTGGCCTCAAGCGGCATGAGCGCACGCGCCAAGCTTACCCACGAATCGGGGGGCGTGGCCGGTGTGCGCCGCATTAAAGCCATGGATGATGCGCTCGATGCCCCGCATGCGTTAAATGATGTCGCCGAGCGATTAGCTCGCTTGCACGCCAAAATAAAAGGCGGCTTGCGGCGCTACAACATCGTGGCAGAAGATCGGCATTTTGCCGATATTGAACGAACCTTGGCCGCGCACACGCAGCACGGTGCCGCTGTGACCCCGTTCCATATGAATAAAGTGCACATCAGCGTGCGTGAAGGTTGGATTGGTAATTTGGCGGTTAATTATTGCGCCAAAGCCTATGCCACCGTGCCGCCCGCTCATGAAGATGCCGCCGCATTGGCAGTGCTGGGCGGCTTTTTACGCAATGGTTATTTGCACCGCGCCATTCGTGAGCAGGGCGGCGCCTATGGTGGTGGAGCCGGTTACGATGGTGAATCGGCGAGCTTTCGGTTTTATTCCTACCGCGATCCGCGCTTAACCGAAACGCTCACCGATTTTGATCAGTCGATTGATTGGTTGCTCAATACCCAGCATGAAGGCCGCACAATCGACGAGGCGATTTTCGGGGTCATCTCGAGCATAGATAAACCCGGTTCCCCCGCCGGCGAGGCGAAAAAAGCCTTTAATGATAGCCTGCATGGCCGCACACCCGCATATCAGCAAGCCATGCGCGCGCGGATTTTGGATGTGACCGAAGCCGATTTAAAACGCGTGGCGGCCACTTATTTGCAGCGAGATAACGCCTCCATCGGTATTTTGGCCGGCGGTACGAAAGAGGCAGAACTGGTTGATTTAGGGCTGCATATTGAACGGATTTAACCCGGCATGAATAAATTGCATCGGTAGTCAACCAAATAAAGGCACACTATAACGGGGTGCCTTTTTTATTCACGCGCGTTGATCGAAACTATTTTCAGGAGAAAGTGCCATGCGGCAGATGCCATTACAGACGATTCGACTCATGACCGGTGTGTGCCTTTTAGCGGGAATCAGCAGCATCGCCCAAGCGGCTCCGCCGCCCGAGGCCGCCAGCTGCGCCGCCTGTCATGGGGCGCAAGGCGATGGCTTGCCCGCCGCCAATTACCCCCGCTTGGCGGGGTTGCCCGCGCATTATATCGCCGAGCAGCTTAAATACTTTGCCGATGGCACCCGCCAAAACGCCATTATGGCCGGCATGGCCAAACCCTTAACGCCGGCGCAAATCACAATCCTAGCCGATTATTATGCGGGCTTACCGGTAGCTATGCCGGCGCCAGCCGCCAGCGTTGCCCCCATTTTATTATCACGCGGCCAGCAATTAGCCGAATTTGGCGATTGGAAAGCCGGCATTCCGGCCTGTTTTCGATGCCATGCGGCCGGTGGCGTGGGTGTGCCGCCTTATTTTCCGCCCATTGCGGGGCAATCGGCCAAATACCTTGCCGATCAAATAACCGCCTGGCAAACCGGCACGCGTAAAGGCGATCCGCAGGGTTTAATGCACAGCGTGGCCTTGCGCATGACCGAGGCCGACACCCAAGCCGTTACCGCCTATCTTGCCGCCATTAAACCAGCGGCTGCGGTGCTGGGCGATAGCCAGCCTTTATCTACCGGAGGTGTGAAATGAGCGCGCGAATCAATATCCTGTTTAAACGGATCATTTCCCCCCTAGCCTATGCCGTGCTGCTGGGGGCAAGTGCGCCCCTGCTGGCCGCTGATGCGGCGCCTGCCGTTACGCAGCCCTCGGCGCTACCGGCCAAAGCCGCCTTAAATGCCGCCTTGCTCACCGGCTCGACCTTTACACCGCCGGACCCTTCTACCATTCCCCATGATGAATTTGGTAAAGCGGTGCAATTGGGCCGCAATATCATGTTTGAAACCCAAAAATATGCGCCGCAATATGTCGGTAATTCATTAAATTGCGTGAATTGTCATACCGATGGCGGTGCGATGGCGGGTTCTGCGCCCTTATGGGGCGCTTGGGTGAGTTACCCCGCCTATCGCGCTAAAAACAAAAAAGTGAATACCTATGAAGATCGGTTGCAAGGCTGCTTTCGGTTCAGCATGAATGGCAAAGCCCCGCCGCTGGGGAGTGATGTGCTGGTGGCCTTGCAAGCGTATTCCTACTGGTTAGCCAAGGGGCTGCCTGTGGATGAAAAAGTAGCCGGTCGCGGGTATCCCAACATCCCAGAACCCGCCCAAGCCCCCGATTTTGTGCGCGGCAAAGCGGTGTATGAGGCCAATTGCGCCATTTGTCATGCGGCCAATGGGGCGGGGCGGGTGGTAAATAACGAGGTGGTATTCCCACCGCTGTGGGGCGCGCAGTCCTTTAATTGGGGTGCGGGCATGAGCAGCATCAGCAATGCGGCAAAATTTATTTTTGCCAATATGCCCTACGGCCAAAGTTACAGCCTTACCCCGCAACAAGCATGGGATGTGGCCTACTACATGGATGGCCAAGATCGCCCCCAAGACCCGCGCTACGAGGGCAGCGTGGCAGCCACCCGTGCCAAGTATCACGATAATAAAAACAGCTTGTACGGCACCACGGTGAATGGCGTGTTGCTGGGCGATACGGGCGAACCAATACCGTTTAAGGGGAATAAAAGCTAACGCTTAAACCCATCCGCGGCTGGCAAGGCTCGTTTGTTGCCGAGCCCTAGCTCGCCCGCGCTTGCCTAGTTCAGCCTAGGCTCTGCGGATTAAAAAGCCCACCACATTGGTGGGCTTTTTGATTTTAACAAGAAATTTTTGGCAACTTTCCGTGCAGACGTGTATAACTAATTTATAAGTCTTGTATCGAAATAAGGGGGTTGTTGATGCTGGTTCGTTTAATTTATGTGTCGAAATTGGCGCCCAATGTCGATCATCGGTCGATTCGCGATATTTTGGCCGCGTCTCAACGCAATAATCAGCCACGCGGGGTCTCGGGCTTATTAATGTTCAATTCAGGCTTTTTTTTGCAATGGTTAGAAGGTGAGCGCCGTGCCGTGAATGAGCGCTTTGCACGGATTGCCCAAGATGAACGGCATATCGATCCCTTGCTATTAGATTATCAAGTGGTGGTTTCGCGCCAGTTTCCAAATTGGAATATGGGATACCTCGGTGAGGGCACAATGAATCGCGCTGCTTTTTATGAGTTTGGCGCCAGTGAACAGTTTGACCCTTACGCGTTGAGCGGTGCGGCCGCTGAAGCCTTAATGCTATCAATGCGTGCCCAAGTGCCCTTACTTAAAACATCGGGGTAATGTCATGCCGCGCCGCATTCACGCCTTAAGCTGTGCACTGTTGCTTTTTGGTTCGGCTTGCGTGGGTGCAACCCCAAAGGAACTCCTTATGAAAATTGAGCAACCCATTGAGCCCGTTGATTTATATAGCGAGGCGGCCCGCACGCAAAATGTGTTTGGCCAACCTTTGCAGGTGTGCTCCATGGCGCCATTAACCGGCGCGCAGCGCAGTGGCTATTGCGGTTTATCACCGCGTGATTTGGGTGTGCATGGGGTTTGCGCCCGCATGACCGATGCGTTTTTGGCTTATACCTTAAAGCAAGGCAACGATTTAATTACCCCGCAACCCTGGGCGAGTTTTCCGGGTTTACAGGCGGGTGATTTTTGGTGTGTGTGCGCTGGGCGCTGGCAGCAAGCCTTAGATGCTGGGGTGGCGCCGCCTATTAATCCGTATGCCACCAGCTTCGGCGTGCTGAGCACCTTATTCGCCGCCGATTTGAATCGGCATTTATGGATACCTCCCGCGCAAAAATGACCATGCCCGCCGTACACTTGGTTTGGTTCAAGCGCGATTTGCGCACCTTCGATCATGCCCCGCTGGTGCATGCCGCCGCCGCCGGCCTTGTGTTACCTATTTACTTGGCAGAGCCCGCCTATTGGCAGCAGCCCGATACCTCCGCGCGGCAATGGCGGTTTATTGCCACAAGTTTAGAGGAGCTGGCAGCCGATTTAACCGCACTGGGTGGGCCGCTATGGGTGCGCGTGGGCGATGCGCTTGATACACTTCGCGTCTTGCTCGATGCCTTGCCGATTGCCGCCGTGTGGTCGCACGCCGAAACGGGCAATGATTTTACGTTTAAGCGCGATTGCGCCGTGGCCGCGTTGTTGCGCGCACATGGCATTCCGTGGCACGAATTTAGGCAAGATGCCGTGCGCCGTGGCCGCCATGATCGCAGCGATTATGCCGCGCATTGGGCGCAGTTCGTGGCAAAACCGCAATGGTCGCAGCCAGAATCCATCGCGTTTGTTCATGCGCTGCCGGTGTCGCTTTCACGCCACGACATACCCAGCGAGGCGGCGTTAGGCCTGGTGCCCGATGCCTGCCCGCAAGCGCAGCCGGGTGGGCGCAGCCGAGGTTTGCGCTTGCTGCATAGCTTTTTGCATGACCGGGGTAAAAATTATGTCAAAGCGATGAGCTCGCCGCGCACAGCCCCGCAACAATGCTCGCGCTTATCGCCCCATTTGGCGTATGGCACGGTATCGCTGCGCGAGGTGGTGCAGGCGGCGCGTGCCCGCCAAGCCGAGGTCGCGTTACATCAAACCCCGTATTGGCCGCGTGCCTTGCAGGCTTTTGCCTCGCGCTTGGCTTGGCAAAGCCATTTTATGCAAAAGCTTGAATCCGAGCCTCTGCTTGAATGGCGTAATTTGCATCCCGCCTTGCGCCAACAACGCACCACGATCGATGCCGATCTGCTGCAGGCTTATGCCACCGGCCGCACGGGTTTGCCTTTAATTGATGCCTGTATGCACCGCTTGCAGGCCACCGGCTGGATTAATTTTCGGATGCGCGCCTTGTTAGCCGCGTTTGGCTGCTATCACCTGTGGCAGCCGTGGACAGCCGTGGGGCAAGTGTTGGCGCGGCTTTTTATTGATTACGAGCCCGGCATTCACTGGAGCCAAATGCAAATGCAATCGGGCAGTACCGGCATTAATGCGTTTCGTATTTACAACCCGCTGAAACAATCGGTCGATCAAGACCCCGAGGGCACCTTTATTCGCCAATGGCTGCCCGCACTCAGGGCGGTGCCAACGCTCTGGATTCATGAACCCTGGCGCATGCCAGAGGCCGTGCAAATTGAGTATGGCTGCCGCATCGGGGTTGATTACCCCGCGCCGATTATCGAGCCCCTTGCCGCCGCGCGCGTGGCCAAAGCACGGTTGCGTGAGGCGTATGCCACGCCCGATGCCCGGGCAGAAAGCTTGGCTGTGTTCATTAAACACGGGAGCCGAAAGCGCCGCCGAACCGCGCAGACACAGGCGGCTACCCCACAATTATCCCTCTTTGATTAACCTATGAATCGCTTCTCTAACGACAAAGCCCACTTGCCGCAAAAAATTTGCCTTGTTTGCCAGCGGCCATTTACCTGGCGCAAAAAATGGGCTAAAGATTGGGCGCAAGTAAAATATTGCTCGGATGCCTGCCGCGCGCGCAGCAAACAGCGTCCCGCTAAGGAGCCAGCATGCGGCGATTAATCATTATTTTGGGCGATCAACTCGATCGCCACAGTGCGGTATTTGATGATTTTGATGCCGCGCGCGATGCCATTTTTATGGCCGAAGTACCTTTCGAGGCACAGCATGTTTGGTCGCACAAAGCGCGCATCGTATTGTTTTTAAGCGCCATGCGGCATTTTGCCGAAGCCTTGCGGCTTGAGGGCTGCACCGTGCACTATTTTGCGTTAGGCACCCACCCGCACCAAACGCTCGGCGAAGCATTGGCCGCGACCTTGCAAACACACGCGCCGCAGCAGGTCGTGATGGTTCCTGCCGGTGCCGCGCGGCTCAATGAGGCCACAGCTCGGGTTTGTCAACCGCACCAAACGGCATTTGAGTTACGTGAAGATCGGCATTTCATTGCCACCTTGGCTGAATTTAATGCCTGGTCGAAAGGCAAAAAGTCCCTACGCCTTGAGTTTTGGTATCGCCAATTGCGCCAAAAAACAGGGCTGCTGATGCACGAGAACGAGCCGATCGGCGGCCAATGGAATTTTGATCACGATAATCGAGCCTCCTTTGATGCGCGCGGTCCTGGGTTATTGCCCGTGCCCTTGGGTTTTGCGCCCGATGCGATAACGCACGCCGTAATGATCGACGTTAATGCGCATTTTCCCGATCACCCGGGCGAGTTGACGGGGTTTGACTGGCCCGTTACACCTGCCCAAGCGCAAGCGGTGTTGCGAGATTTCATCGAACAGCGCTTAGCCTTATTTGGCCAATATCAAGATGCGATGTGGACCGATCAGCCCTGGCTTTACCACAGCAAGCTCGCCGCCGCGCTTAATCTCAAGCTGATTCACCCGTTGCAGGTATGTCAGGCTGCCGAGCGCGCCTATCAGGAAGGCACTGCGCCCTTGGCCGCAGCCGAAGGGTTTATCCGGCAAATTTTAGGCTGGCGTGAATATGTGCGTGGTTTATATCACCAAAAAGGTGATGCCTGGCTCACTATGAATGCGCTGGATGCAGAGGCACCCTTGCCCGATTTTTTTTGGACCGGCGATACCCCCGCGCAATGTTTGCAGCAAACGATTGGCCAAACGCTGCAAACGGGGTACGCGCATCATATTCAGCGCCTGATGGTGACGGGGCTTTATTGCCTGTTGGCAGGCGTGCGCCCCCAAGCGGTGCACGAATGGTATTTGGCCGTGTATGTGGATGCGGTTGAATGGGTTGAAATTCCGAATGTGATCGGCATGAGCCAGTTTGCCGATGGCGGCCTTATGGCATCCAAGCCGTATATTGCCAGCGGTAAATATATCGACCGGATGAGTAATTATTGCGCCCGTTGCCCATTTAAGCCGGAGGTGGCGGTGGGCGATACCGCTTGCCCCTTCACGACCTTATATTGGGATTTTTTAGATCGTCACGAAGCCCGATTTGCCCATCACCCAAGGCTGGCGTTACAAGTTAAAAACCTGCAACGCAAAACGGAAGAAGATCGCGCAGCCATTCGTGCCCGAGCGAATCAATGGCGAGCGCCGCGTTAGTGTGTATGCTTAAATTTGTTGTTCACCCGTTTTTAGGAGAGATTCATGCGCCAACCGTTTTTTATGAAATTGATGCTCATGCTCTGTTTTGCGCTGTGCATCGCAAGCGCTAGCGCCCGTGCCGATGAAGTGTCGATTAGTGTGGTGTATCACGTGGATTATTCTGAAACTACGCGCTATTCGCTCACGCTAACCTCGGTCAATAATCTGCTTGATGCCTTTGATGCTGAACTTAAACCCGCAGAGGTTTCGATGGTATTTGTGGGCAATGCTATTCGATACACCACCGATAACCCGATGACAGGCACCCCATTCGATACGGCCAACGATGCCAAATTCAATGCCGATCGACAATTATTAAAAGAGCGGCTTGCCTCACTTATAAAATCGCGCCACGTGAAGGTTTATTTGTGCGGTAACACCCTATCCGAGGCGGGCATTGATAAAGCCAAGCTATACCCCGGTGTTGATGTAACCCCATCCGGTGTGGCAAAAATTGCTGAATTAGAGCACGCCGGTGCGGCCTATTTGAAAATTCAGTAGATTGGCATTTACCTTAATGCACTGGCTGATGGGGTATGCCGCTTTGCGAAAAATTACCCGTCGGGTGTGTAGCGGTTGCGAACTTAACTGAGCCGTTGCCGATAAATTAATCGGTTTCAATGTAAAAAAGAGCCTTCGGGCTCTTTTTTCAGTTAACGCGCTAGTTATGCGTTGCCATTGCCCGATGGGCGGCGGCGTGGCCCTCCTGGGCTGGGCTGTGGGCGCGGGGCGGCGGTATTGCCTCGGTTATCGCTACTGCGATTGCCATTGGCCTCGCCTCGATTAGGGCTGCGATTGGCATTAGCACCCGCACGACTTTCGCTGGCGTAGCCGCTACCCGTACTGGCACGGCCTGAACCGCCGCTGGGGCGGCCCTCGTTAGATCGACCTTCGCCCGATCGTGCCGGTGCGCTATGGCTGCGCGCCGGGCTATCTCGGCGCGGCTGGCGTGCGGCTTGGGGCTTGCGTAACGGCTCGGGCCGTGCGTTAGGGTCGGGCTCAAAGCCTGGCACAATCACGCGCTCAAGTTTTTGGCGAATGGTGCGCTCAATATCGGCGAGCAACTTGTGCTCATCTACACACACGAGCGAGACCGCTTCGCCACCGGCGCCGGCGCGGCCGGTGCGGCCAATGCGATGCACATAATCTTCGGGCACGTTGGGTAACTCGTAGTTCACCACATGGGGCAGGGCATCAATATCAATGCCGCGTGCGGCGATGTCGGTGGCCACTAATACGCGCAGTTTGCCCGCTTTAAATTGGCTTAATGCCCGCTCACGCGCCGCTTGGCTTTTGTTGCCATGAATGGCCATGGCCGGAATGCCATCACCATCCAGCCCTTCAGCCAGACGATTAGCGCCGTGTTTGGTGCGGGTAAACACCAGCACTTGATTCCAGTTGCCATCAATAATTAATTTTTGCAGCAAAGGTTTTTTGGCATCGCGATCCACAGGATAAATGCGTTGTTCAACGCGCTCTGCGGTGGTGACTTGGGGGGCTACTTCAACTTTAGCGGGGTTATCCAGTAAATTTTGCGCAAAGGTTTTAATTTCGGGCGCGAAGGTCGCTGAAAAAAGTAAGTTTTGGCGTTGGGTGGGCAGCAAGGCGAGGATGCGTTTGATGTCGCGGATAAACCCCATGTCGAGCATGCGATCGGCTTCATCCAGCACTAAAATTTCAACGCCGCCTAAATCAATCGAGCCTTGGCCGACGTGATCGAGCAGCCGGCCGGGGGTGGCAACCAGAATATCGAGCTTGCGTTGCAGGCGATCCCGCTGGGGATTGATGTTGACGCCGCCAAAAATCACCATCGAGGTTAATTTAAGGTCTTGGCCATATTCTTTAACGCTGGCTTCAACCTGTGAGGCAAGCTCTCGCGTGGGGGTGAGCACCAGCGCGCGGATGCGGTGTTTGTTGCTGGGGTGCAGTACGGGTGTGGTGGCCAAGCGCTGCAACAAAGGCAGGGTAAAGCCCGCCGTTTTGCCGGTGCCGGTTTGGGCGGCGGCCAGTAAATCACGCCCCGATAAAACCAGCGGAATGGCTTCACGTTGGATCGGGGTTGGGGTTGTGTAGCCCACAGCGTTGAGTGCGCGGAGCAACTCAGGCATGAGGCCAAGTTCAGCAAATGACATGGGTATTCCAGAAATAGGAGGTAAGAATAATCGAACCGCGCATGATACCGGATTTATGCGCGGGTCAACGGATTTATCTCTGGGGGGTGGTGTGCGGTTAACGCTTTTGTTTTAAATTGGCGACTAAAAATCATCGTCAATTTGGTGCTTTATGCGCTGCGATTCGAGGAGATCATCCAGCCTTCGGCGGGCATCTTTGAGATCAGCCGGTTTGGCTTTGACGGCTTGGCCGCCTGCTTCTCGCCCTGTGTCATCGGCGGCGGTTTCTTCGGGTTCATCTTCCCAAGGTTCTTCAAGGCTGTTTAATTCGGTGCTGTTGGTCATGCGGCGAAATCCTCATACATAGATTCAGAAATTTGCAGCCTTATACCGTGTTTTTCACCGTTTGAATAGAGGGGGGTGGATTAATTTGAAGGGGGGCGTGGCGCCGCTTAGGCGAAGCCCAAAAAAAACCCCCGCTAAATGACGGGGCGGTCAGTTAGCGGGAGGAATCTTAATGGTACTCGGTTAAAGCCGAGTGGACGATGGGCTTATTGTTCTTCTTCGTCGAGCTCGAGTTCGTCATCGCCGATTTCTTCGACGCGCTCTAAATCAAGAAAGCCTTCAATTTCATCGGCAAAAGCAACGGCCGTATCGGCCCAGATCATGGGACGTACTTCGGTTGTAATTTCGCCATCTTCATCGGTTTGCACGAGGGCAAAGCAGGTTAAGGGCTCGTAGCCAATGCCTTCTTCTGCATCAGAAATTAAGGCATACCAGTCATCGGCGGGCATGATGCTGAGGATTTTTGAGGTCATGGGATTATCTCCAGTGGGGGTGGGTGGGCGTGCAAGTGGGGTGGATGATGACAGGGCGATATGACGCTTTCATGGCGCGCTTAAGGGTTCTGAGCGACTAAATACACGTTTGCCGTTAACCCAAGTCATGGTGGTTTGATGGCGAAAATCCCAGCCAAAAAATGGGGTGTCGCGCCCCGCCGATAGCAGGGTGGTGTTATCTAGCACCCAATAGGCATCGGGGTTAATGAGTGCAAGATCGGCGCGTGCGCCGATCGCAATTTGCCCCGAATCGGTAAAGCCAAATAAGTGGGCGGGGCGTCGGGTGAGGGCATCGAGTGCGCGCTCTAACGTTAAAACCCCGTCATCGACGAGTTTGAGTACCAAGGGCAGCAGGGTTTCAAGCCCTGAAATACCCGGTTCGGTTTCGGGGAAGGGGGCCAGTTTGGCATCCATTTCATGCGGTTGGTGATCGGAGATTACGCAATCGATCGTGCCAGCGGCTAAGCCTTGGCGCAGCGCATCGCGGTCGCGCAGGCTGCGCAGTGGCGGCTGCACATGGGTATTGCCGCACAAGGCATCGGTATCCATTTCAGAGAGCCATAAATGGTGGGCGCTCACGGAGGCCGTGATGGGCAATCCATCGGCTTTGGCTTGCTCAATAAGCCGCACGCCCGCGCGTGAGGAGAGGTTGTTAATGTGCACCCGCGCGCCGGTTTCGGCCATGATGGCCAGCAGTTGCGCGAGAGGGGCTGTTTCGGCCGAAACGGGAATGCCGGGCAAGCCTAGACGGGTGGCAATGACGCCTTCATGCGCGCAGCCGCGTTTGGCAAGTGAAGGGTCTTGCGGTTGTATAACGACTAAAATATCGAAGGTGGCCGCGTATTCGAGCGCCCGACGCAGTAAGCGTAAATCCCGCACGGGGTAATGCGCATTGGAAATGGCGACACAGCCGCCTTCGGTCAGCTCGGCCATTTCGGCTAAAAGCTCACCCTTAAGGCCTTGGGTGAGCGCGCCAATAGCGGCCACGCGCGCCCGCCCGGCGAGCTGGGCGCGGCGTTTAATAAATCGGGCGACGGCGATGGAATCCAGCACGGGATCGGTATCGGGCGGCATGCACAGGGTGGTAATGCCGCCTGATACGGCGGCAAGCGTTTCGGTGGCGATGGTGGCTTTGTGCTCAAGCCCAGGTTCGCGCAGGCGCGCCCAAGTATCAATGATGCCGGCAATAAGCCATTGGCCTTGGGCATGAACGTGTTCTGCTTGGGCCTTGTTAAAGTGGGCAGGTTCGGTACCGAGCCCGACAATCCGCCCATCGGCAAGGTAGACATCGGTCGTGATATCTAGATTGTGGCTGGGATCGAGTACGCGCGCCCCGTGAATGATCCACGTATCGCAATCAATGCCGGGGCGGCAGCCTTCAGGGTGGCGCACGGGGTCGAGATCAATGCCAAGATTAGGTGGGTTTTGAATCATGATTCTGCACTCATACATAGCGCCATAACGGCCATGCGCACCCCAATACCGTTAGAAACCTGCTGAAGAATGACCGATTGCGGCCCGTCGGCCACGCGCGATTCAATTTCGACCCCGCGATTGGCAGGCCCTGGGTGCATAACAATCGCATCGGGTTTGGCCCATTTGAGTTTTTCTTCGGTTAAGCCATACAAACGGTAGAACTCTTGCTCGGTGGGCAGCAGGCCGCCTTCCATGCGCTCGCGTTGTAGGCGCAACATGATGATAACATCCACATCTTTTAAGCCCGCTCGCATATCGTGAAAAACCCGTACGCCCAGCGGCTCAATATCATTGGGAATGAGTGTGCGCGGGCCGATCACGCGGAGTTCACCCACATTCAGTGAGTTAAACGCATGGATTTGCGAGCGGGCAACGCGAGAATGTTTGATATCGCCCACGATGGCAATGCGCAACGGGGCAAAATCGCCTTTGATGCGACGAATGGTGAAGGCATCGAGCAGGGCTTGTGTGGGGTGGGCATGCCAGCCATCGCCTGCATTTAATACGGAAACATGCGGTGCCACATGGCGTGCAATAAAATGCGCCGCGCCCGATTGCTCGTGGCGCACCACGAACATATCGGCCTGCATGGCCTCGATGTTGCGCAGGGTATCGAGCAGGCTTTCGCCCTTGGTGGTGGCGGAGGTGGATAAATTGATATTGAGCACATCGGCCGATAGCCGTTTGGCCGCCAGCTCAAAGGTGGTGCGGGTACGGGTGGAGGATTCAAAAAATAAATTCACCACGGTACGCCCGCGTAGCAAGGGCACTTTTTTAATTTCGCGGTCGGATACCGACATAAACCCTTCGGCGGTATCTAAAATACGGGTGATCCACGTGGCGCCCAAGCCTTCGATGGTGAGCAAGTGTTTGAGGTGACCTGCGGCATCAAATTGAATGGCCCACGGATCGGTGGCGAGTTTGGGGATGATGGGGCGCACAAAATTGACAGCCATCAGGCAAGGTCCTCACGGGTTACAAGGTGGGCGGTGAGTGGGGTTGGTCCTGCGACATGAATTTGATGCTGCGCGCTTAAAACCACCCGTTGGCCGACGGTTTGGGCAGAAATTGGCAGTTCGCGGCCATCGCGCTCGAATAATACCGCAAGCCAGATGCGGGCGGGGCGGCCATAGTCGAATAGCTCGTTCATGGCGGCACGAATGGTGCGACCGGTGTACAGCACATCGTCCACCAAGATGATGTCGCGGCCATCAATATCGACGGGGAGTTGCGAGGGCGCCACCGTGGGGTGCAGGCCAAGGGTATTAAAATCATCCCGATAAAACGTGATATTGAGCTTGCCTAAGGGCTCGGCTAGGTTCAGGCGCTGATGGAGGGCTTCTGCCACCCAAACCCCGCCACTATGAATGCCGACCATCAATGGGTTATTAAGCTGACCTTGCTCTATGGCCCATGCGAGATTTTGCAAACAATCATCGAGTAATTGATCAATCGTTTTCAGTTCAGGGAGTAAGGTCATAAGGGGGTGCTCGCTTGGTGGGCATGGGTATGGACTTGGGCGGAACATTCGGCTTGATTTTGGCTGAAAAATGTTTCAAGAATAATGGCGGCGGCCATCGCATCGATTAATCCCGGTTGTTTGCTCACCTTAACGTGACCGTGTTGCGCCGTTACCCGGGTGTGTGCTTGGGCTGAGCTTAAGCGTTCATCGACAAAATATACCGGTAAATTAAAGCGGCCATGCAGCCGTTGCCCAAAACGGCGAATAAACGCAGCCACGGGATAGGTTTCCCCCGAATCCAAGAGCGGCCAACCGAGCACCAAACCGATGGGCTGCCATTCACTGATTAATTCGGCAATGCCCGCCCAATCCGTTTGGTGGGCATTCTGGTTTTGCACGCTGCGAAGTGGGCGCGCCGATTCAAGCAGGCGCTCGCCTACGGCCACCCCAGTGCGCCACGCGCCATAATCAAAAGCCAGCCAAGTGCCGGTTTGAGCCCGCGCCGTAGTTAACGCCTGCGCTGCGGTAGTGATGGGCGCAGGGGGCAAGCCTAAAGGGGCTTCCATTAGGCGTGCCCAGCCTCGGACGATAATAAATGCATATCGACGCCTAAGCTTCGGGCGGCGGCCAGCCAACGATCTTCAATGGGGCTATCAAAAATTAATTCGGGGGTTGCATCAACCGTCAGCCAAGTGTTTTCGCTGAGTTCCGCATCGAGCTGCCCCGCCGACCACCCCGAATAACCGAGCGCAATCACCGCGCGAGCCGGCCCCGCGCCATCGGCCAGCGCCTGCAAAATATCTTTTGAGGTGGTCAGGCCAATCTCAGGGGTAATTTCCAGGGTGGATTCCCAGCCGCCATGCGGGGTGTGCAAAATAAACCCCCGCTCCATTGCCACAGGCCCGCCCATATACACGGGTCGGCTGCGAATGTTGGGGTTAGAGCAGGATATTTTCATGTGATCAAAAATATCGCCCAAGCTAACTTGGGGCAAGGGGTGGGTAATGGTGATGCCCATGGCGCCCTCGTCACTGTGCTCGCAAATATAAGTCACGCTGTGGCTAAAATTTGGATCATTCACATTGGGCATGGCCACCAGCAGTGTGTTTTTAAGGTTGATGGCATCGGTTAAATTCAGGGCAGAACCTTGCAGTACAGCGCTTGAAGGCTGGGTTGCTGGGGCTTTTTCGGCAATGGTGCTAGGAAATTTAATCATGAGTAGATAATAAACCGATGGCGAATGTTTTGGGGTGAATTGAGCAAACTTTGTTTGAAGACGGCACTTAGTGGGCTTGATGCGCCCTGAGCGTTGGGGCGAATGTCGAACGCTGAACCAATTGGTTCAGCGGCTAACCCGCAAAACCGCTCCTAGGGCGTTAGCATTGCCTTGTATGCTCCGCGCAGGGCGCACACCGGTTAAATAGGTGGTCGCCTTGATGCTTGCCTGATGCTTGAACGGCTGGCTGCCATTACCGCCCTCGGGGTGGTTTGCGCCCCGGGTTGGCGGTGTGCCCCGTGCCTTGACGTGTGGTTCGCGTCGGTTTGCTGGTGCGTGCTGGCGGCTTGGCAGCGGGTTTAAATGGGCTGGCATGGGGTGGGCGGGTTGCGCGGGGTTCGGTTGCCGCGCGCCGTGTTTCTCGCGTGGTTTCATTGGCGGCATTGCGTGCCGTTGAGCGCGATAAGGTGCCCGTTCGCGGGGCGCCGGGCAAAGAGAAATCGGTGCTTGCGGTTTGTGGGCTTGCGGTTTTTGGGCGGCGGGTATCCGGCCGCTCGGCACCCACTCGGCCGAACGCCGATGTGGGGCGGTTGGGCGCTGCGCGCGGGGCACGCGTGGCGGGATTGCTCTGCTCGGTTCTCGGCGCAGCCCCCATGCTTTGCCCCCAAGCGCCACGGGTATTCGATGGCGATTCTGCCCGTGCAAAGCTGCGGTTTTGGGGACGAATTGTTTGGGTTTTGGCCGAGGGGTCGTCAAACCGTCCACTCGTTGCCGGTGCATCGGGGTCTAGGGCAGGGGCTTGATAGAACGATTCATTATCGCGTTTTTGCAGCCGGCCTTCTTGGGCGCGGGCGCGATAGGGTTTGAGGGCACGGCGTTTGGTGTCGTCATCCACCACTTTGCGGCGGCTTTCGGGTTTAAGCCCCACAAGGCGCACCAGGGCATCTTCCATCTCGGGGGGTAAATCTTGTGCCCGGCCAGGTTTTAAACGCGGGGGCAGGGCAACCCCGCCGTAGCTGATGCGAATGAGGCGCGAAACCACGCCGCCGACGGCTTCAACCATGCGGCGCACTTCGCGGTTGCGGCCTTCGCGCAGGGTGACGTGATACCAGCGATTGGCACCCGTGCCGCCGGCTTCAGTGAAATGATCAAATTTGGCCGGACCATCATCAAGCTGCACTTCGGTGGTGAGCTGTTTGATTTGCGCCTCGGTTAGCCCGCCCAAAACGCGCACGGCATAGGTGCGTTCAATTTGATTGCTGGGGTGCATGAGGCGATTGGCAAGCTCGCCATCGTTGGTAACGAGGAGCAAGCCTGAAGTATTAAAATCGAGTCGGCCGACGCTAATCCAGCGGCCTTGGCGAATGGAGGGCAGGGCGCCAAACACGGTGGGGCGGCCTTCGGGGTCGGAGGTGGAGTTAATTTCGCCTTCCGGCTTGTGGTAAATCAGCACGCGGCGCACGGGCGCTACATCAGATACGGGGATTTTTTGCCCGCGCACTTCGATTAAGTCGCCTGAGCTTGCTACATCGCCGAGTTGGGCGATTTTGCCATTCAACATGACCTCACCGGCGCTAATCCAGCCCTCGATCATGCGGCGCGAGCCGACGCCTTGGGTGGCTAATATTTTTTGCAGGCGTTGTTTATTCACGCAGGGATTCTCTCGATAAAGGGGTTTTGCCGCACAGATGCGACATTTGATTTGGTGGGAATGATAAGCTCCTTGCACCTCATCACCAAGAGATACACCAAAACCCATCATGATACGGTTCCTATCGATGCCTATTTTGACGCTTTTAGCTTATGCCCGCCGGTAGTCATTCCTTGCCGTTGGCGGGCGATTTAATGCCGCCCAGTATTCGATGGGACGCATCGGCGGATTCTAGTGTGCCGGGGGGGGCTACCTTGGTGCTGATGGGCGCTTGGACCGTACATCAATTGCAACAGGTGCCGAATGTGGCCTTCGTGGCTTCAAAAGCAAAGCCGAAAACCCTCTTTCTTAAGAGTGAGATGACCGCGTTTGATAGTTCAGCGGCGCTGGTGCTGGCGCGCTGGTTGACGCGCTGGCGTGCGGCGGGGATCGCGGTGGATGTGTCTGCGCTTTCTTTGCGGGAGCGCGATTTATTGGCCCTGCTGGATGCGCGGCTGGGGGATGATACGCCCGTGCCGGTTCGTGCGTTATCGCCGCTGGCGCGTTTGGGTAAAGCCGTGGTGGGTCAATGGGTTGAAGCCCTGCATTTTTTGGCCTTTTTGGGTGAACTTGTGTGGCGGGGCGGGCCTTTATTGTTATTTTTCTGGCGGATTCGCTGGCGCGCTGTCATTGCTGAAATTGAGGCGGCGGGGGTGCGGGCGCTGGGTATTGTGGGCTTGCTCTCGTTCATGATTGGCATGGTGATGGCCTATCAAGGCGGTGCCACCTTGGCGAGTTATGGCGCGAATGTCTTAATTGTGAATTTGGTGGGCATTATCACCCTGCGAGAATTGGGGCCGTTGCTGGCGGCCATTATTGTGGCGGGGCGCACGGGTTCGTCTTATACCGCGCAGCTTGGCACCATGCGCATCACCGAAGAAATTGATGCTTTGCGCGCACTCGGTTTGCCGCCGTTTGAGTTGCTGGTGTTGCCCAAAGTGATTGCTTTGGTGATCGCCTTGCCCTTGCTCTCGATGTTTGCCGATGTGATGGGGCTGCTGGGGGGCGCGGTGGTGGCCAATTATGGCTATGGTGTGTCGTTCTCGGTTTATTTTGAGCGCATTCCGCAAGTGGTTAATTTAACCACGCTTTGGCTGGGCTTAATTAAAACGCCGGTGTTTGCCATTGTGATCGCCTTAATCGGCTGTATGCAGGGTTTGCGGGTGCGCGGCAGTGCGGCAGAAGTAGGCCATGCCACCACAATTAGCGTGGTGCAGGCGATTTTTATGGTGATTGTGATTGATGCGGTATTTTCCGTGCTCTACAACCTGATGGGGTATTGAGAATGGCGATCAACGATACGCCCCCCGATACACAGGCCGCCCCCGATTGGGTGATTGAAGCCTCGGGGCTGGTGAATCAATTTGGCAGTAACCGCGTGCACGATGGGCTCGATTTTAAATTAGCGCGTGGGCGGGTGTGTGCGCTGGTGGGCGGCTCGGGCACGGGTAAAACCGTTTTGCTGCACACACTGATTATGCTGCGGCAAGCCAATGCCGGTTCGTTAAAACTCTTTGGCGTGGAAACAGCCACGGCCAGCGATCAAACGCGCCAATCGCTGCGAGAGCGCATTGGGGTGTTATTTCAAGGCGGCGCTTTGTTTACCTCGCTTACGGTGCTGGAAAATGTGTTGTTGCCCATTAAAGAGCATGGTCAGTTTGATCCGCACTGGTTAAATGACCTCGGTATGAGCAAAATTTTACTGGCAGGTTTGCCCGCCGATAGCGCCCATAAATTACCGATGGAACTCTCGGGGGGCATGGTCAAACGCGCCGCATTGGCGCGGGCGCTGGCGTTGGATCCGGCATTATTGGTGCTCGATGAACCCACCTCGGGTTTAGATCCGATTGGCGCCGCCGCCTTTGATGAGTTAATCCGCACCTTAAGCGACACCATGGGGTTAACGGTGCTGCAAGCCACCCATGATTTAGATTCTATTTGGCGGGGCGTTGATGAGGTGGCCTTTTTGGGGCGCAAAAAAATGCTGGCTGTGGGCACGGCCATAGAACTGGCGCAGCGAGAAGAACCCGAGCTGCAAGCCTACTTTCGGGGTGCCCGTTCACAGGCTTTTTGGCTGGCGGCTAAGGCCGACCCGATACCTGTTCATTCGCGCGATGGTTCGTTGGAATCGCAATTGAGGATATCTTAATGGATTCAAAAATTAACTACACTGCCGTCGGGCTGTTTGTGCTGCTTTTGGGGCTGGTGCTCAGTGCCACAGCCTATTGGCTCGCCACGGGCGGTAAAAATGAGCAATTTACGCCGTATGTGATTTATGTCACCGATAACGCCTCGGGGCTCACGGAAAATAGCCATGTGTTATATCGCGGTGTGGATGTAGGGCAGGTCAAAAGCATTCGCATTGATGCGAAAAACCCCGATCAAATTCGCGTGCTAGTCGATTTGGATTCAAATGTGCCGATTCGCACCGATACCGTGGCTAAATTGCAGCTGCTGGGTGTAACAGGCTTAAGCGTGCTGAACCTGACGGGGGGCAAATCATCGGTTGCTTTAACGAACCGTAACGCCGAAGGCTTGCTCGTTATTCCTTATGAAGCCTCGATTTTCTCCAAGCTTGAAGGCGGGGTGAATGAAACGATGGCCAAAATTACACGGGTCGGCGATCAGCTTGATGCCTTGATGAGCACGGAGAATATCGCGGCGCTCACCCGTACCATTAAACATATTGACGAAATCACCGCCACCGTTGCCGAGCATAAGGATGATCTTGCCGCCATGCTGGTTGCCGGCCGGCAAACCTTGGAGGGCACGGCCAAGGTAAGCCAATCGTCGGTCGCGTTGATTGATCAGGGCGCCTTATTGCTTAAAAAATTCAGTCAATCAATCAATGGCTTGCAGGGCGTTATTGTGGCGACTAATGCGGCCGTGACCCAAGTGAGCGCGGCCAGCGCGAGCACGATTGAACTCACCCAAACGGGCACAAAAACCCTGAATGCGTTTAATTACCGAACCTTGCCACAGGTCGGCGGGTTGATTGATCAGTTGCAGCAAGCCAGTACCGCGCTGACTCAACTCGTGACTCAATTAAATCAAAACCCGAGCCAAATTTTATATGGTGCCGTGCCGGTGCCCGCAGGTCCCGGTGAGTCGGGCGCAGATAAGGCTGCCAAAGCCTCGCCCTAAGGGGCTTGGTATGCGAACTGAGCCCTCCTGTTTTAAATTTATTGCGTTCGATAGACAAAGGAACACCCTGTGAGCAAGTTAACACCCCCTTATCTCAATATTTGCCTTGGTTTAAGCCTAAGTTTGGTTGGTATTTTGCTGGCGGGCTGTAGCCTGCCGATTAAACCCCAGCAAGCGCAAACCACTTATCGCCTAAACGCCCCTGCGCCGTTAACCCAAGCCATAACGGCAACCCAAGGCAATACGCCGCAAGCAACGTACCTAATTGCCTTGCGCCCCATTGAGGCAGCGCAAGGGGTTGAAACCTCGGCCATGATGTACAGCACGCAACCCCAATTGCTGTTGCCGTATCGGGATAGCCGGTGGCTGGCCGCACCGGCCGCCTTGCTAACCGATGCAGCGGAGCAAACCCTAGCGCGTCAACCTTGGGTTGCCGGCGTGGTGGAAAACTCCGCTCGGGCGCCCGTGGCGGTGAGCATCAGCTGTGATTTAACGCGCCTTGAGCATGATATTTCAGATGATAAAGGCCATACCCACTTGGTCATGAGTTGCCTATGGCTTGACCCCGCCACCCGCAGCGTGCTGGCGCATTGGCGCTTTGATCAAACTCAAGCAATGCCAGAAAACAACGCGGCGCAATTTGCAGTTGCAAGCCAAATTTTGGTTAACGATGCCTTAACACAACTGGTTGAAAAAACTAAGGCCATTGTGGCAAGTGCGCGCTTGGCGCCCTAATTTTTGCGCCATAATCAGGGCAAAGCGGCCCCCGCCTAAGCGGGGTTTGATTAAAACAAGCGCGCCGGTGCCAACTTAAAAGCAAACCCTTAACCACAACCCTTAACCACACCCTCGGGGGAATGGATGACTCAGCCAACGCCATTAAGCAGCCTGACCATTGGGGTTGAAGGCATGACCTGCGCCTCGTGCAGTGCCCGGGTGGAGCGTGCCTTGGCGCGTCAGGCCGGGGTGGTTTCTGCGGCGGTGAATCTGGCCACCGAGCAAGCTCAAGTGGTGTTTGATGCGCAGCATGTGAATGCCGAAGCGCTTTTAACCGTGATGGGTGATATTGGCTACGCGCCTGTGATTGCTGATACCGATTTTGCGATTGAAGGCATGACCTGCGCGGCCTGCGTGGGGCGGGTAGAGCGGGCATTGCGTCGGGTGCCGGGTGTGTTGTCCGCCGAGGTGAATTTAGCCACCGAGCAAGCGCACATTCGTTATAGCCCCGCGATGGTTGATCTGGATGCTTTGCTGGCGGCCGTGCGGGATGCGGGTTACGGTGCCCAAACGATGGCTGCGGCGCCCCCGGTTGCTGATCGGCGCCAAGAGCAACGCAATGCCTTGCGGCGCGATGTGCTGGTCTCAGCCTTTTTTGCCTTTATTATCCTGCTGTTATCGATGGGCGGCATGCTCATGCCGGCGTTTAATGCTCTGCTGGCCGCATTCAGCCCGTTTCCCCATTTTTGGGATTGGCTGCAACTGGCGTTGGCCTCTGCGGTGCTGTTTGGCTCTGGGCGGCGTTTTTTTAAAACCGGCTGGGTGGCGTACCGACATTTATCACCCGATATGAACTCCTTGGTTGCCACCGGCACGGGGGCGGCGTTTATTTATAGCGCGCTGGTGCTGATGTTCCCCACGGGGTTTTCGCCCGAGGCGCGGCATGTGTATTTCGATTCGGTCGGGGTGGTTATTTTTGCCGTATTAATGGGCAAATACCTTGAGGCGATTGCCAAGGGTCGCGCCTCCACCGCCATTGAGCAACTCATTAATTTACAAATCAAAACCGCGCGTGTTCTGGATGATTTAGGGGCAGAGCACGATATTCCCCTAGGGCAGTTACGCCTCGGGGCGCACTTTGTGGCTCGTCCCGGCGAGCGCGTGGCAACCGATGGTCGGGTCGTTGCCGGCCGCGCGCATGTGGATCAATCTATGCTTACCGGCGAGCCTATGCCCGTAGCGAAAGCCGCAGGGGATGACGTGGTGGGCGGCACCATCAATCTCGACGGGCGATTGGTGATTGAAGCCACGGCGGTGGGGCGCGATACCGTATTGGCGCAAATTATTCAGCTCGTAGAGCGCGCGCAAACCGGCAAACTGCCGATTCAAGGCTTAGCCGATCGGGTGGTGCGGGTGTTTACCCCGATTGTCCTTGTTATCGCGCTGCTAACGTTTGTGGTGTGGTTTGGGTTAACCGGCAATAGCAGCGTGGCTTTGGTGGCCATGGTGGCCGTGCTGGTGGTAGCTTGCCCCTGCGCTATGGGCTTGGCAACGCCGGCCGCCATTATGGTCGGCACGGGGCGCGCCGCTGAGTTGGGCGTGCTGTTTCGCAAGGGTGAAGCGCTGGAAACCCTCTCACATATTGATACCGTATTGTTCGATAAAACCGGCACCTTAACGCAAGGCCAGCCCGTGGTGGCGCAATGGGGTGGCCCTGCACCGGAGCTTGCCTTGCGGTTGGCCGCTGCGCTTGAGTCGAACTCAGAGCATCCGCTGGCGCGCGCCATTGTGGCCGCCGCCCAGCTGCGAGATGAGCCCGTGTTGCCTTGTACACAATTTCAGGCACATATTGGGCAGGGCATTACAGGCGTTGTTGCCGATCAACGCGTGTGGGTGGGCGCGGCGCATTTTCTGGCCGAGGAAGGGATTTCTGTCGATGTCGATCAGGCCGAAATGAACCGCCTCCAAGCGATCGGGCATACCGTGGTGTGCGTGGCGGCGGATGGGCGTTTTTTAGGTTGGCTTGCCCTTGCCGATCAAATTAAACCTGAGGCACGCATCACGGTGGATGCCCTGCGCGCGCGCGGCTTAAGGGTCGGGATGGTTACGGGCGATGCCAAAGCCACCGCGCAAACGGTTGCTTTGGCACTCGGCATTACCGAGATTTATGCCCAAATTCGCCCACAAGATAAAGCCCGTGTGGTGCGCGAACTTCAAGCCAGCGGCCGCAAAGTGGCCTTTGTGGGCGATGGCATAAACGATGCCCCTGCACTGGCCGAGGCCGATGTGGGCATTGCGCTGGCTTCAGGCACCGATATTGCGATGGAAGCGGCCGATGTCACCCTAACCCAAGGGCATTTAAGTGGGGTTATCACCGCGCTTATCGTGGCAAAGCGCACGCTCGCCAATATTCGCGGCAATTTGTTTTGGGCTTTTTTTTACAATATTTTGTTAATACCCATTGCTGCGGGGGTGGCCGCACCCCTCGGTATTCATCTTAACCCCATGGTAGCGGGGGTTGCGATGGGTTTGTCTTCGGTGTTTGTGT
The DNA here is from genome assembly GCA_002281295.1 of Halothiobacillus sp. 35-54-62. Classification (GTDB taxonomy): domain Bacteria; phylum Pseudomonadota; class Gammaproteobacteria; order Halothiobacillales; family Halothiobacillaceae; genus Halothiobacillus. Next base: position 24,591 of record NCFS01000013.1, read on the forward strand.
TGGGTAATAGTTTGCGGCTTAAATGGCTCAAACCTTTTACGGTAAACCGCTCGAACGCTAATTGAACCTCATGCGGCATTCAATGGATTGATTTGACCTGATTTTTTGATGCACTACCCTAGTAGCTTATTTTATAAGTAAGGTTATTGAAATGAATGCCTATGTTTTTTCTGTCACCAGCACAAACGATTTTGAAACCACCGTGCCTCTCGTTATTGAGGCACTTAAAGCAGAAGGCTTTGGTGTGCTCACCACCATTGATGTGGCCGCAACACTCAAAGCTAAACTGGAACTTGATACTCCGCCCTATTTGATTTTAGGTGCCTGCAACCCCAGTTTTTCGCACCAGGCTCTGATGGCTGACCCCGATATTGGCGCGCTGCTGCCCTGCAATGTGGTTGTGCGCGTTGAGCCGGATCACGGCGTGCGCGTGGTGTTCATGGATCCGGTGGCTGTGCTGGGATTGGTGGCTAATGAAACGGTAACAAAGCTCGGCCTTGCCTTGCGCCAAAAGCTTGAGCGTGTGGCCGAGGCGCTGCGGGGTTAGTGATTTTTTATTCGCTACAACATTTAAGAGAAATTCAGCATGAGCGATATTACGTTAGCGATAACCGGCATGACCTGCGCCCATTGTGTGCGCGCCGTCACTCAGGCACTCGCGCAAGTGCCGGGGGTAATTAAAGCCGAAGTTAGCCTTGAGCCTGGCTTGGCAGTTATCCACGGTGAGGCCGACGTGGGCGACTTGATCAACGCGGTGGCACGTGAGGGCTACCTTGCTGTGCCAAGCTGAGTGCGGACCTTTACGCCGCAATGCCTTATCGGCTTAAACCCCCGTGCCGATGGTGCGCCACTTGGTTTATAGCAACGCATGGTCATTAATTGACCCAAAAGGCCTCATCTCTTGTCTTGATAGGACTTTTAATAGGGGTACGATGCCCCATGAGGCTTCAGGTACCTTGACGATGGTTACCCGATTTTCCCAAAACACGCCGGCGTTCGTTAAATTCCGCTTCGTCGATTTCGCCTCGGGCGTACCGTTCTTGCAGGATTTTTAGTGCTAAATTTTGCGTTGTCGAGGGCTCATTGCCCCGTTGCAATGCCCGCACGATGACAAAAATAATCAGCACCATTAGGCCAATGGCGACCCCCATAAAAATTAGGCCAAAGCCGCTAAAGCTGCTCCCCATGCCCCACTGATCAAAAGATGTCATGAAAAAACTCCTAAGAAAAATTACTGGATTAATCAACAGAATCAGCGGCGCCAATTCTGATTTTTTTGAAAAAGCGGCGAGTTACCACCAGAGACGCACCCCGGTGATGAGCTGTATGTCGCTTGTCGCCCCGTTATTTTCACGTACATACCTGGCGGTTTGGCCGTATTTGTTGGTCCATTGAATGCCCACGTATGGGGCAAATTCACGAGCAATTTCATAGCGCAACCGCAACACCACACGAGAATTAGCCAAGCCTTTGCCGATAGCGCGCGCGGGATCATCCTTGCCGTAGAAATTAAACTCAAGAGCCGGCCAAAAAATGAGTCGTTGGGTAATGAGTAAATCGTAGTCACCCGTTAGGCGGAGCGCTGTGCGCCCTGCGTTGCCGACATACGCGGTGGCGGCGGTGTTGAATTTGTACGGGGCAAGGCCTTGAATACCCAACCCAAGCCAGTTTCGCCCTGGAATATTGCCCACCGAAAAATCATGCCGCGCACCAATCTGACCATCCCAATAGGGGGCAATGGCTCGACTGTAATAAGCCTCGATATCGGCTTCTTGCGTTTGCCCGCTTAACCGTTGGCCTTCGCCCTTAATCCAGAGCTTGTTGATGTCGGAGCCGACATAAGCTTGGCCTTCAAACTGGGTGAAACTGCCCTTGTTAGTGAAATTACGCTCTAGGCGATCAATCATAACCTTATAGATCAATGGGCTATCCATGTCATGGTTCATGGTTCCCTTGAGCGATTGCGCCAACGTGGCACGTTGTTCTGCTAGGGAAGGGGTTTGATAAGTACCCGAGTTATTCGCATCGGCAAATACGGCACGAGACGACAGCGCGACAAATGATGTCGCCAAAGCCAATAAAATAGCACCCGTTTTTATCTTCACATTTAGGTTATTTTGCATCATGTTCACCTTTGATTTAATCAACTCACGCGGACTTCGCGGAACATGCCCGCGTTCATGTGATACAAGAGGTGGCAGTGATAAGCCCAGCGGCCAATGGCATTGGCAGTTACGCGATAGGTAATGGCATGCCCCGGTGCCACGCTGAGCGTGTGTTTGCGCGCAAGAAAATTGCCCCTGTCATCTTCAAGTTCGCTCCACATGCCATGAAGGTGAATCGGGTGATTCATCATGGTGTCGTTAATCAGCACCACGCGGACGGTTTCGCCGTAGTTAAGTGTGATGGGCGCGGCATTGGCATAGCTCACGCCGTTGAATCCCCAAATATACCGGTTCATGTTGCCGGTTAGATGCAGCTCAATGCCGCGAGTGGGTTCTTGCTTGCTGATTGGGCCATCAAGGCCGCGCAAGTCGCTATAGGTAAGTACCTTACGGCCATTGTTGCGTAGCCCCGCACCTGGATCTCTAAGGCTTAAAGAAACCTGTTGTGCGATCATATCTACCCCCACGCCGTGCTCGGTTGGGGGTGTCCAATCAATGATGAGCATGCCATTTTTGAATTGGCGATTATGCAGGCCAGGTAAATCAAATGGATTTTGGCCGATGGGGTTTGCAGCCGAACCGTGATCCATGCCGGGCATCGGTGCTGTGTTCATGTCCATGCCTGCCATGTCGGGCTTAAGTTTGCTGCTGTCCATGCCTGCCATGGCGGGCTTAAGTTTGCTGCTGCCCATGTCCATGGCTTTATGCGCCATCCCATTCATGTCCATGCCCATGCCCATATCGGCCATGGTGAGTGTGGGCACCGGATCCATCGATGGCAAGGGCGCCCGCAGATCGGCATGTGGGGTGAGCGTACCCCGCGCATAACCGGAGCGATCCATTGCTTGTGCAAAAACGCAATAGGCTTGATTCGCTTTGGGCTCAACGATGACATCAAGCGTTTCAGCCACACCCATGCGGAACTCATCTATGGTGACGGGGTGAACATCTTGGCCATCGGCGGCCACGACGGTCATTTTGAGCCCTGGAATCCGTACATCGAAATAACTCATCGATGAGCCATTAATAAAACGCAGGCGAACTTTTTCACCCGGTTTGAAGCGCGCTGTCCAATCACCCGTCGGCGTGCTGCCGCTCATTAGATAGGTATAGGTTGAACCGCTCACATCCAATAAATCCCGAGGGCTCATGCGCATTCGATCCCACATCAAGCGATTTTTGAGGGCGGTATCAATCCCTTGCTTTTGGGCTTGATGATATAAGTCAACGAGATCCGGTTTGATATAGTTGTAATACCCATCGCCGGTTTTAAGTCGATTGAAAATAAAATCTGGGCTGGAATCACTCCAGTCACTGAGTAACACCACAAAATCGCGATCATAATCAACACGGTCGGGCTTCGCCGGATCGATCACAATCGCACCATACACGGCATTTTGTTCCTGAAAACCACTATGGCTGTGATACCAATAGGTGCCTGATTGATTCACGCGAAACTGATAGACAAAGGTTGTGCCGGGTGCGATGCCCGCATACGAAAGGCCGGGGACACCATCCATCTCGAAAGGCAAGATGATGCCGTGCCAATGCAGTGAGGTGGGCTCACTGAGTCGATTGGTTACCCGCAAGGTCACCACATCGCCTTCTCGCCACCGCAAGGTGGGGCCAGGAATCGAGCCGTTAATTGTTTTGGCCGTGCGCGTTTGGCCGGTGAAATTGACCGGTCTCTCATCAATCAGCAAATCAAATGTGCTACCCCTCAGTTCAGGTGCGCCTGAGTGAACGGTTGCGGCGAAAGCTGTGTCGGGCTTAAGCCCCAGGGCGGTTATTACGCCACCGGCAGCCAAGCCTTGCAGAAAAATGCGCCGAGATTGGCTCGGCAGAAGGTTATTTTTACTTTTAATCGAATTCATCGCAGTAACCTCAAAAATTAGTTTCAATCCTGTCGATTACGATCGACGGTTTGCTGAGGCAAGGAGCGTGGGTTGGGGCGTGGGGAAATCCATACCCAAAACCAAACCCTCCTCGCAAGGCACAGTGCATTGGTAACGAATCTTGTTGATTTAGCGCAAACACACTGCGCCCTAGGGGTTTAGTTGATGGGCGGGCGCAGGGGAAGATCGTGCATGCTGGGCACTGCCGATATGGTGACCAAGGTCGAGTAAATAGCGGTTTTGTCGGCAAGTGCTTGTGTAAGATCGGAGTTAAGTAGCACCGGAGCACCCAGCAGCCAGCACACACCGCAGTGATCGCAACCGTGATTGTGCCGGCAAGAAACACCCCCTGGCATCGACAGGTGCAAAATATGCGGCATCAAGGCAGGGGCAACAATTGCCGTAACACCTTGCTCCAATGCGTGGGACATCATCGGGCAATCTGTAATGACGGCACCAGCCACGGCATTATTCAGCGGCAGCCAAACTGCCAGCAAAATAATTAAATACAGCAAAAAACGAGGTGTTTTCATACGACTGATTGTAAGGTGATTCATTTTCAATGCAATCAATCTTTGAGGTTGCATCACAAAGTACCAAGCAATCCGATTTAGGGCATGAGTTAAGACCTTGATTTTGTATGCATCGTTCAGGTGTCAGATCACCGTAAATTGCCCCATCATGCCGTTATCTTCATGCTCTAAAATATGGCAGTGGTACATGAAGGGATGATCGATGCCCGCAGGTTGATTAAAATGCGCGATGATTTGCACCCTTTGCCCGGCATGGACGAGCACGACATCTTTCCAGCCGCGCTCGTGTTCCGCTGGAGCCACCCCATCACGGGTGAGAATTTGGAAAGAGATTCCATGGACATGGAACGGGTGTGGCATCCCCCCTTTGTTAGCAATTTCCCAAACCTCGGTGCTGCCTAACCGCACGCGTTGATTTATTACCGTCATATTCATGAACTGACCGTTGATGCTAAATAGGTTTTTACCGCCGACACCCATGCTCATTGCGCCGGGGCCGGTAGACACCGTGGCCGTTGGCGTGCCACCACCCATCATCGTTTGCATCATGCCCATGCTCATATCTTGGAGCATAAACTGGCGGCTAGGCATATCCGATTTAAGCACGGGTATGGTTGCCATTTTGTTGGGCAGTTTCCCCGCAGTGCCTGCCGGTGCGCCAACGCGCAGTTCCAGCAAATCAAAATGGCTTTGATCCAAACCATCCAACCCCATGGGCATTTGGCTTAAACTTGGGATCAGGCTGGCAGAATCACTGCCTAACACCAGTTTTTTACCCTGATCGCGGCTTAAATCGAGCATGATTTCGGCGCGCTCACCGGGCGCGAGCAATAAGCTTTTAGTTTCAACGGGATGCTCAAGTAATCCCGCATCACTGGCTATGACATGAAAAGCACGATGATCGGCGAAAGCCAGGTTATATAGCCGGGCGTTTGAACCGTTCAACAAGCGCAAGCGCAGCCATTGTGCGGGCACGGTCACATAGGGTTGTTCGGTGCCATTGACTAGGAAATGATTCCCCTTCATGCCCATGATGTCGCTATTCTCGGACATGTAATCGAGCCCGCCGCTTTTATTGAGACGTCGATCTTGCAATATCAGTGGAATGTCATCAATCCCATAGGTGTGGGGCATGCCCAATCGCACATCAGCGCCATCATCAATGAGTACTAAACCTGCCAGCCCAGCAAAAACTTGCGGCCCAGTGCGGCGATCAATATGGGGGTGATACCACAAAGTGGCCGCAGGTTGATTGAGCGTAAACGCAACGGTTATGCTCTGTTGAGGCTCAATTTTATTATGAGGGCCACCATCTACGTTGCCAGGAATTTGTGCGCCATGCCAGTGAACGGTGGTGGGTTGGTTAAGCGTATTGGAGATATGAACTCGCACGGGTTTGCCTTGCGGGATCCGTACTGTCGGACCCAGTACCGCACCGTTATAACCCCAAGTTGGCGTTTTAAATCCGGCGACCAGTTCAGTTGTGGCGTCACCCGACGCCTTAAGTGCGTAGGTTAGAACCCCTTTGGCATCCGCTACGCCTTGAAGTTGGGGTGGGATGGGTAAGGGGCGATTAAACAAACCGGGTTGAACGGAAGCGGCTTGGGATGACATGCCACCCATACCCATCATACCGCTCATTGCACTCATCTCTTGAGCTTGGGCGCGGTTCGAGATGCCAAGGCTCGCGCTGCCAAAGAGCGTGACAGCCGCAGCGCCCAGCGTTTTAAGTGCTTCTCGCCGTTGGATTGATTCCAACGCGGTTTCGGGGGTTTTATCTTGGTTCATTATAATCTCCTGACTGTGCACGGGGACAGTGAGCCGCCGTGTTGTAGGTGAAAAACACTAAGGCAGTGAAATAGTTGTACCACGAATGGGATTTTTAATCGCCTAATCAAAGGTCCGCACTTTTTAACTGCCGATAACAGGGGCAGGGTGCTTGGATCACGGTGGCGGGGCGGGTATCGAGGTTGAGCGCGGTGAGTTCACGCCCCCACAGGCAGCCTTGGTCGATGCACCAGGTTTTTTTGCGATCGCGCGGTTCGCCCAAGGCCGACCAGTGGCCATATACGATGCGCTCATCGCGGGCGGCGCGGCGGGGAAATTCAAACCAGGGCATAAGCTCGCGGCTCACTTCCGCTTCGGGGCGTTTTTCTTTTAAATCGAGCTGGCCATCGTTTGTTACATACCGCATGCGGGTTAAGGCGTTGATGGTGTAGCGAATTTTCAGCGTTTTTGTTAAGTCCGGCGACCAATACGGCGGGTGTTCGCCGAACATAGCCGTAAAAAATGGCTGTGGGTCGGCTTGGCGTAAATATTTTTGCGCGTGTTTGGCTTGATCAAGTGCGGTGTCTAAATCCCAATACGGCGGAATGCCGGCGTGCACGAGGGTCCAGTTGAGTTTGGGGTCGTGGTGAATTAAGGGTCGGTTGCGCAGCCAGTCGATCAGCTCATCGCGATCAGGCGCGTTGAGAATTTCATCTAAGGTGTCGCCGGGTTTGGGTGTGCGGTCGGTAAAGGCGCAGGCGAGCAAGAACAAATCATGATTACCCAGCACGGTGAGGGCGTTTTCGCCTAAATCCCGCACATAGCGCAGGGCTTCAAGTGATTGGGGGCCACGATTGACTAAATCACCCACAAACCAGAGCTTATCTTGGGCGGGGTTGAAGGCGATTTTATCGAGCAATGCTTTTAGTGGGTCAAGGCAACCTTGCAGGTCGCCAATGGCGTAGGTGGCCATGGGGTTAATCCTTGTGGTGGTTTATTGGGTGTTGATTTATTGGGTGTTTTTGCAGGGTAATGCCGCGAAACCAGCCGCGTGCCAGCAGGGGTTCATCCCGCACACAGGTAAGCTCCGAATGGGCGGCCAGCAGGGGTTCAAATTCGACATCGGTGCGCGTCGCGAGCAGCCCGAGCAAGGGGCTTATGAATCGTCTTAGGGGCGCTTTTTGTTGGGGATGCAGAAATTTATCAAAAATAAGGATTTGCCCGCCCGGTCTTAATAGGCGACTGGCTTCGGCCAAGACGGCGGCGGGATTGGGCACCACGGCCAAAATGAGATGCAACACCACATAATCAAATTGGCCGCTGGCGAGCGGGGTTTGCATGGCATCGCCTTCAATTAAGTGCAGGGGGAATGGGCAGTCGCGGCGGCGAATTTGGGCTTTATTGAGCATGGCTCGGGTAATATCCAGCCCAATACATTGGGCGGGGCGGGCATGAAGGCGCAGCCAATCGAGATCAAGCCCGCTGCCAATGCCGATGACCGCTAAATTTAAGCCATCCAGCCGCCCCAGTTGAGCGAGGTTTTTGGCGCGCGCTGAGCGTGTGGCGGGTTTGAGAAACACATCGTACATGGGTGCCCAGAGGCGATAGGTTTGACGCAAGCTCATGCTGGTGGGGTGCCCGATTAGTGTAGCGGGCGGTAGTCGCTTGGGGCGACGAGGTGAAACAGCGGGATTTTTACCCGAAACGCGGCGCCGTTTTTATCCACAAAGCCGTAATCGCCCCACATGCGCCCAGCGGGGGTTTCGATGATGGCGCCGGATTGATATTGATGGAATCCGCCGGGGAGAATTTGAGGCTGCTCGCCGATAACGCCCTCGCCCTGCACCTCATGAATGCAGCCATTGCCTTGATCGATATGCCAGTGGCGATCAATTAATTGCACGGGCTCTGCGCCGCGATTGG
>NCFS01000090.1:0-5788 GCA_002281295.1 Halothiobacillus sp. 35-54-62
TTCGGATAGGCTCTTTGGATAGGCTTAAAAATTTAGTTAAGGCCAAATAAATCGGCATTTATAGTGCATACTCTGGCTAATTAATTTAATTTGCGTCGGATGCGAGCACGCTTATGGCTAACGCCCCTACCCCCCAAGATAAAGCCCATACCCGCCGCCTGGATTTATGGCTGCGCCTACAAGCTAAATCGGTTCGCCACCCCCTCAATACCGCCATTATTTTGGGCAGTTTCAATGGGTTTTTCCTGGTTGCCCAATGTTGGTTATTAGCCAATGTGCTGAACGACACGGCGATTAATCATCAGCCCCTTGCCAGCGTTTGGGGTTATATCGCAGGCATTGTGGGGTTATTTTTTGTACGCGCTGGGCTTAATTTTGGCCACCTGCGTTTTGCTTTTGAGGCTGGTGCCCGGCTGCGATCTGAATTGCGCGCCCGGCTATTTGCCCACATTCATGCACTGGGGCCCGCCTGGAGCCGCGAGCAACGCTCGGGCGCCATCGCCACCGAAGTGGTTGATGGCGTTGAAGCACTCGAAAAATATTACAGCCTCTATTTACCGCAAATGCAGTTGGCCATCATTATCCCCGCTGCCATCTTGGTATTTGTGTTCCCCTTCGATTGGGTCTCGGGGCTTATTCTGGCCCTCACCGCGCCCCTGTTGCCGGTGTTTATGATCATCATTGGCAAGCAAACTGAAAAGCTCAACCAAGAACAATGGCAAAGTTTAGCCCGCATGGGCGCGCATTTTTTCGACATGATCGAAGGCTTAACCACGCTCAAGCTTTTTGGCGCCGCGCGCCGTGAAGCGCAATTTATTGGCCAAATCGCCGATGATTACCGCCTGCAAACAATGAAGGTGCTGCGGGTCGCGTTTCTCTCCTCCATGGTGCTGGAGTTTCTCGCCGCCTTAAGTATTGCCATGGTGGCCGTTTATGTGGGTTTTCGGCTCATGTATGGCGATATTCATTATCTCAACGGGATTTTTGTGCTGCTGCTTGCGCCCGAGTTTTATTTGCCGCTGCGCAGCATGGGCACCCAATTTCACGCCCGCATGGATGCCCTTGGCGCGGTCGAGCCCATTATCGATCTGCTGGATACCCCGCCCCCGCCCCGCCTAAATGGTGGGAACGCCCTTACTTTAAGTTCCGCACCTACCATTCGCTTCGAGGGTATTTATTTTGCGTATCCTCAACCCCCCGATCACGCATCAGAGCCCGCCCCAGTTTTGCAAGGGCTGAATTTAACGCTGGCCGCCCAAACACAAACCGCGCTCGTGGGCGCCAGTGGCGCAGGCAAAACCACTTTAAGCCAAATTCTAATGGGCTTTTTACCCCTTCAAAGGGGCGAAATTTGGATTAACGACACCGCATTAAGCGCACTCGACCCCGCCGCATGGCAAGCCTATGTGGCTTGGCTCCCTCAAAACCCCACCTTGTTTCATGGCACGCTAGCTGAAAATATCGCCATGAACCCCGATGAAATCAACCAGCCCGCCCTGCGCGAGGCCGCAGCCCAAGCCCATGCCCTTGAGTTTATCGAGCGCTTGCCGCAGGGTTTTAATACCCGGGTGGGTGATCGCGGGCAGGGGTTATCTGGCGGCGAAATTCAGCGCATTGCCTTAGCGCGGGCGTTTTATAAAAATGCCCCCGTGCTCATTCTCGATGAGCCTTCCGCCAGTTTAGATTTAGAAAGTGAGCGCCTAATTACCGAGGCGGTGGTGCGCCTATCAACGGGGCGAACCGTTTTAGTGATTGCCCATCGTCTCGCCACCATCGAACACAGCCAACATATTGCCGTTTTAGCCGGCGGGCAAATCACAGAGCAAGGCACCCACCCATCACTGATTGCCCGCGATGGTGCGTACAGCCAACTCTATAGCCACTACCGGAGTGCCGGATTATGAGTATCGCCCGCCCCCCCGCCAAGCACCGTGAACTGCGCTGGCTGCTCGCACTTACCCGCCCTTATTTTGGCTGGATGCTGGCCGGGGTCGGCTTGGCTACGCTGGTTATTCTCTCGAACGTAGCCCTGCTGGCCGTATCCGGCTGGTTTATTACCGCCATGGCGCTAAGTGGCTTAACCGGCGCAGTGATAAATTACTTTACGCCTGCCGCAGCCATTCGGGGCTTGGCCATTAGCCGCACGGTGGGGCGTTATCTTGAGCGTTTAGTCACCCACGAGGCCACCTTCAAATTATTGGCCGGTTTGCGGCAATGGTTTTTTGAACAGTTAGAACCGCTCGCGCCCGCCCGCTTGCAATATTTGCAGGGGGGCGATTTACTCAGCCGCATTCGTGCCGATATCGATAGCCTAGAAAATGCGTACCTGCGGATTTTTTCCCCCACCTTAGCCGCCCTGCTTGCCGGCCTTTTAATGGGGGTTTTCTTGTTATTTTGGAGCCCGGCTATTGCACTCGCCAACCTCACAGGTTTGCTATTAGCCGGTGTGGCGCTCCCTCTTATCGCGCTTAAACTGGGCCTGCATTCAGGCAATGCCATCGTAGAAGCACGTGCCGATTTACGCCAACGCACCAGCGAAACACTACGGGGCATGGCCGAACTAACCCTCTATGGCAACCCGAGCCGTCGCATCCAAGAAATACAAACCGAAAATACCGCCCTCATTACCCCCCAACGCCAGCAAAACCGCATTGATGCAACCAGCGGCGCGTTAACGGGTTTAATTGGTCAGCTGACTTGGCTTAGCGTGGTGGTGTTGGCGATTGGCTTAGTGCAAAGCGGCGCGCTCAATGGGCCTGAGCTGGTTATGCTGGCTTTTTTTGCCATGGCCAGTTTCGAGGCGGTGGCGGCTTTGCCCGTGGCATTTCGTGCGTATGGCGAAACATTAAGCGCAGCCAAGCGGATTTTAGATTTAGTGGATGCCAAACCCGCCGTTACCGAACCCACGCACCCCCAACCTGCCCCCTCAAGCGTGGCGATTGAGTTTAATAACGTAAGCCTTCGGTATCCTGATGCGGCTCAAAACGCCCTCAACGGCTTAAGTTTTAATCTTCCCCAAGGGCAAAAGCTCGCACTGCGCGGCGCCAGCGGCTCCGGCAAAACCAGCATCACCCAAATTTTGCTTAAATTTTGGGATTTTGAAGGCGGCACCATCTCATTGGGTGGGCAAAATTTGCGTGATTTAAGCGGCGATACCGTGCGCGGCCTCTGCGCCGTTGTAAGCCAGCAGGTTCACCTATTTAACACCAGCATCGCCGCCAATTTATATTTAGCCAAACCCAATGCCACGAAAGATGAACTCTTTGAGGCCTGCCGAGCGGCAGCCATTTTAGATGAAATTCTCGCCCTGCCCGATGGCTTTGAAACCTTGGTCGGCGAAGCAGCCACCCATTTATCCGGTGGGCAAATACGCCGTATCGCCATTGCCCGCGCCCTACTTAAAAACGCGCCGATTCTAATTTTAGATGAGCCAACCGAAGGGCTCGATGCCCTAACTGAACAGGCGGTAACCACCGCGCTCGAACACCTGCTCATCGGCCGCACCGCTATCATCATTACGCACCGACCTAAATTACTCACCTTGGCCGATCAGATTATCACCCTTGATCGCGGCTGCGTTATTGCGACCGCTGCACACTTAAGGCCAAACGTATGAATATAAAAGGCGTCATCTTGGCAAGCATTACGATCTTAATCGGCTTATTAACGGGCTGCACCCACAGCCAGCGTAACCGGCGCTGTGGTATCCACCGCCGTCGGGGTAACCACAACTGCCGTGGGCGTGGGGGTGGATGCCACCAAAGGCGTGGTGAGCTTGGCGACACCTAATTAAAAAAACACCGCCATAACAGTATGTTGGCGGTGTTTTTTAATTAAACTATCGGCCTATTTTGCCCTGCGGGCACGCCAAGAAAGCATATTAGGAAAGCAGATCAGGAAGGCAGATGATGCTCCACCGCCATTTCAGCTAAATCTAAGCCCCAGCCCGGCACTTTGCCTTTTAACTGCATAAACAGCGTGCGGTATTGCATTTTAAGCATATACGGCACATGCCCCATTTTAAGCACGGCCGTATCACCGCCAAACCACGTATTTGAGCGGATATAAAACGCCTTACCATCGCCCATATCGCCTAAGCAATACACAATCGGTTTTAAGGGTTGATCGGCCTGCTCGGCGCTCATCATGCCGACATCCTTGGCAATTTGCCTTCCCACAATGTCACACTCTTGATGGCCAATGGCACCGAGTTTGGGCATCGTAACCGCTGCCGCATCACCGGCGGCAAACACCGTGGGGTATTTGGGGTTACGCATCAGCAAATCGGTAATCACAAAGCCTTCGCTATCTGAAATAGGCAAGCCGCGCATAAACGGATGTGCTTTCCAATTGGGGAATACAATTTTTAACTCAGCCGCCACCGATCGGCCATCGGCAAACTCAATACCATCAGCCGTTAAACGCTTAATATCTTGCGTGTTATTAAGGTAATTAAAGCCCATTTTGGTGGCCAAACCGAGCAGCTGATTGACCACCGTTACCCCCGCATCTTCGGCAATCATATCGGCGGGTGTAAACACCGTAATCTTGCTGGGGTCCCCTTGTTGGGTTTCCTTCAAGTAGGTTGCCGCCGCCATCATAAGCTCCACCGGAGGGCCTTCACAGGCTGCCTGCGCCATCGGGATGCTGCCACCGGGGTACGGCGCTAAGCCTACCGCGCCATCCCCTTGGCTAAACCGAGCCGAACCAATGGCAATCGGCCCACCTTTATAGCCGCCAAAATGCAATTTTTGCCGTAATTTTTCGCCCAAATACAAATCCGTTACGCTATCGCCAAATTTGGCAAAGCCCTCGATCTCATCAAAGGCTAATCGATTACCCAGTGCCACCACCAAATAATCATAACTCAGCGTTTGCTTGGCCGCGCCTGGACGTTCATTGGGCAAAATATCAATGGTTTTTGATTCAACATCAATGGCTTGCACATCAGCCTGAATGAACTGAATTTGATCATCGGCCAGCACCGAGCGCAGTTCCATGCGCTGATGCAAAGCCGGATCTCGGTTCTCGAATACATCGGCCGGAATGTTCGGCACAAACAATAAAAAATCTTTGCGATCCACAACCGTAATTTCCACGGCATCTTTTGCATATTGGCGAATTTTTTGCGCGCTGCCGAGGCCGGCAAAGTTGCCCCCTAACACAACGACATGAGGTTTATTGTTTAACGAAGCCATCAAAAACTCCTTGTGCGCGAATCGCGCAAAAATAGAATAATCATCTATAAATAACGGTGAAAGTTTTGTGCATTTTTGAACAAAACCCCTCAGCGTCGCACTGCCATCATGGGGCATATTTATTTCAATTAAGTTTCATTTTCCATTGAAGCCAACCCATTAAAAAACCAACAAATACGCCAAAAACCATACAAAACATGCTGTTGTCATATTAGTTTTCCATACTAATAAGTTTTGCAAATACAGACAAAGTAACCTAACATTTACCTCAAGATTCTAACCTTCATGGATCGTTCATCGGTTCACGCTAATCTGGTTTCAATCCGACGGCTTAAACGTTATACGCGGCCATTGATAAGGAAATTGACTGCCCAGCTTGCTGGGTGTTTTACAAAAATCCCCTGACCAAATATTGGGAGAAATAAAATGACAGACCCTACCTTAATGGTTGATTTAGCTAGACTCGATTTTGGCTGGATCACCACCATGCACATTATTTATCCGCCGCTAACCATTGGTTTGGCGGCGTTTTTGTTTTACAGCGAGGTGAAATGGCTGCGCACCAACAACGACGAGTGGTATCGCCTCAC